>JAAYHF010000167.1 GCA_012727485.1 Eubacteriaceae bacterium | reverse complement strand
GGATTGGGGCGGGAGGGGGGGTTAGAGAATGAACGGGTCGGGATTTGGAAAATGGGGTTGTTATGTTTAAAAGAGGGTTTTTCAAAGTGACTCGGTCAGGAGAGGGAATGGGGGCTGAATTACTATGGGTGATTTTGGAAATGCCCGGGTCAGAATTACAAAAAGGGATTGCATAGGAACTCTGGCTGTATTTGTTTCTTCTATCGTAGCTTTTTTACCAAAGTGACCCGTGCAAAATTAAAATGCCCGGGTTCCGTAATAACAAAAGCCCTTTATATTTATCAAAATGCCCCGATCAGAAAGGTAAAGAGACGAAAAAAATCTATTGTACCCGGTTCGGTTCTTCGATCCCGGTTTAATAAAAGTGACCCGGTCAAATTTATAAAAAGTATCTGTTTCGTGATAGCAAAAGCCCTATGCCTTTTACAAAGCGACCCGGTCGGAAACTCAAAAGAGACAGAAATAATTATACCCGGCTCTGTACTTCCATCGTGTTCTTTATCAAGTTTGACCCGATCCAAATCATAAAACACCTGTAAAATCGCAAGAGCCCGTTATATTCACCCAAATGACCGGGTCAGAAAGTTAAAAATTAGCACCACATATCCGGATAGAAAAAACCCCGCATAAAGCTAACAGACTCCTATCGAAAACCCGCACCCCCCTAAACCCCAAGCAAAAAATCTATCCCTTTTTTCATTCTCAATTCGGAATCTGCAAAGTGATTCCCGGGGTTAAGCTCAAAGAGGGTTTCGGCTCCCCTTTCCTCAAATAAAGCGGATATTTCCCGGGTCATGTCCTCCACAACGGCCATTCTTTGATTCCTTGTGTTTTTCTCCCTGTCCCCCAACGAAAAATATGCCCTCTGCACAGGGGGGCGCTTGGCGCTGTTTTTCACATCGTCAATAAAACCGTCAAACCAAAGAGAGCCGGAAACGGAGGCGAACCCGTCGAAACACTCCGTAGAAAGGCAGGCGTAACAGGCGAAAAGCCCCGCCAGAGAGTATCCGGCGATGTAACGCTTTGTCACAACCGTTGAAGCGGTCATACCAACCTTAACGGCGGATACTTCCTCCTCGATTGTCGGGATTATGCGTTCCGTAAGTATCTGCGCGAACTTTCCCGCCCCGCCGGAAAAATCCTCCTGCCCTTTGAAAGCCCGGGGCGCTTTTCGGGGGGAAAGATCCCTGTTCCAATCCTCTACTTCCAAGCAAACCGTCAGCACGCCGTACTCGTTGCAAATGCCTTCGTACATATCTGAGGCGTCCGAGCCGATTATATATAATGCCCTGCGGCTTGGGGATTTGGGGGTGTGGACGGTTGCGTTATAGCCTTCGATGGTACTTTTTTCCATTTTTCGCCTTCTTGTAATAATATATCATGAAACTTGGTTAAAATGCCTGTTATGGATCTTTCCCGCTGTCCGTAACTTTATTATGGCCGCCGAAAACAGCAACGCCTCTGCAAAGGAGCATGGACACAAGGAAACACAGCGTTCCGTAGCGCAGGGGCGTTTTCGGAACGCTGTACTTTTAAACAGAGCATAGATAGCATAGCGACACGACGGTGCAGACGGGAAAACTCGGGTTCGTCGAAAGTCCTTTGACTTAAGTCCCTTTGTCTTCGCCGATCGGGGCAAGCCGTCTGCGGTGGACAAAATCAAACCGCGATATATGTATCTCGGGGATCTTGCAAGGGGTAAGTTAAGTTAAGCGTTTTCCCTGTCGTAAAGCTCTCTGGAGTAGTAGTAAAGCTCCATGGTGGCGTCGAACTGCAGCTCGGGATCTGCGGCGTATACGGAGGTATAGATGCCGCCGCCGGGTGCGTACATATCGACGGTTCTGTGGATAGCGTCAAAGAGGGCTTCCTTGGTGGGCGGAGTTGCTCCCCTCATTTCTATGCCTTCCATCTGAACATTCATGCCGATCTTATCGCCCCATTTTTCCTTGAAGGCGGGCATATCGTTGGCCCTTCTTTGAATCTGCATGAAATCAATGCCCAAATCTATCATATAGGGCACGAATCTCTTAATGTTTCCACAGCAGTGAAGCTCAAACTTCGTCCTGCCCTTGCCCTTGATATGGCTGATTATCTTCTTATGGGGATCGTAGACGATGTCCTCCATCATCTTTTCGGAGAAGAAGCTGTCCCTTTCGGTGCCCCAGTCGTCGTGATAGGTGACGAAGTCCGGAGTCCAAAGCTGGGTCATGTTGTCATAGCTCTTGATAGTGAAATCCGCAAAGGCCATGAGGAAATCCTTGACGGCTTCCGGCTCCTCCGCCATGGCCATAAGCGCCTGCGTGTAACCGCCCATCAGAGCGACAAGACGCTCGGTGCAACTTTGACCGATGTTGATATGGGTGACTTTGTTGGGATTCAGGGTATTCTTGACGAAATATTCCTGGGCGGCCACATAGTCGTTTTTGCTCAAATCGGGGAAGGTGACCTGGGTTTCCCATTTGGTGATGTCGGTGACGACGGGGGGGTGATTGGGTTTGAGCATGGGCCCGCCCGCCGAGGGGACAAAGGTCCAAACACAGCCGAAATCGTCGGTGAAATCCACCATTTCCTTTGAACCCCACATCATGGGAGGAGCTTCACCCTCTGCGGGGGGCTTGGGGGGATTTGTTACCTCATTCCCGCCCACATTCTGCATATCTGTGGTGGAAATGGGAACCCATTTCGGGTGGTTGCGCTCGGCGGCGAGGAAGAAATTTTCCCTCACGTCAATGGGATAATCGGTTATCTTGGGGATTTTTGTTTTTGCGGCGGAGAACATCATGCCGACTTCTTCCATCGGGGTGTTGGCATCGTATTTTGGCCTTTGGTACGCCATTGTATACCTCTTTCTTCGCAGTTCCTGCGACAATATTGTATTAACTCTAATCATTATAGAATTACTCGGGGAGAAAGTCAACCTTTATGAATTAAGAATGTGATAAACAAAACGGTTTTCGAGAAGGTGATTCTTGGAGCTAAAGGGATTTTGGCAGGGGCGATGGGTTGCGAAATCGGCAATGTGATGATTTTGCTTTTTATTTGAAGTGAACCGGTCATATTTAAAACTTGTTGTCGGGGATTTCATATATTATATATTGGGTGTTTGGGTGGTTTATTACGGGTTTTATCGGAATGTACCGGGGCAGAAAGTAAATTTCCCACGGAAGGTTATGAAAAGTGACGGGCATTTTATGAAATTTGGTTTAATTAAGAAATTTTACGAATGCTTGTTTTTATCATTGTGACCGGGTCAGAATATAAAAGAGATTACAGGGTCGGAAATATGAAAGTTGCATCGTGCGATATGGATTTTATTCTCTATTGCTTTCGTTGTGTAAATTATGATCGGGTCTAAATTAAAAGGAAGTTTTTACATTATGACCGGGTCAGAAAATTAAAAGATACTTTGACCGATACGGCTTTTCGTTTTGACCCGGTCATTATGCAAGTTATTTTTTCAGAATATTTCGGGCAGGAAAGTCATACGGGGGCGAGGTTTCTCTTACCGATGCGGCTTTACATTGTGACCCGGTCACGATGCAAATTATTCACACAGAAAATCATATAAGTGACCCGGTCATTTTATAAAGTTTAATAAAATCAAGGCATGACACAATTTTTTTGCTTTATGAATAAGAAGGAGATTATTTTTCATTATGACCGGGTCAGGAACATGAAAAGTCACTTCGCAACGATGCGGCTTTTTATTCTGACCCGGTCACTTTGTTAAATTTGATTTATTTGAAGCATGAACCAATAGTTACTTTCGCTGTACGATTGGGAGGAAACTTACTTTTTATCATTAGTAAATAATTTTTTTAGAGCGTGTTCACGCAAATTGACAACTCCCACTCCCCCATGTTATAATCCAATCATGGAAATCACAAAAGAACAATTCGAACGAATAAAGCCCTACCTCCCACGACAAAGAGGAAATGTAAGCATAGACAATCTCCAATTCATAAACGCACTTTTTATGTCACAGAGAACGGCTGTAAATGGAGAGCTTTGCCGAAAGCCTTTGGTAATTGGCATACTGTCTATGTCCGTATGAATCGCTGGAGCAAGTCGGGGGCATTACAGCGTTTATTTGAAGCACTGC
>JAAYHF010000166.1 GCA_012727485.1 Eubacteriaceae bacterium | reverse complement strand
GCGTTTGAAGCGTTTTCGGAGGGTTTTTACACGGTATGATAAGTTGGATGTGGTGTATACGGAGTTTATCTATTTTGCGTAGTGGTGGAAGTGATTGTTAGAGTGAACAGGCTCTAAACAAAAACCCCACGGCAAGCCGCGGGGTTATATTGTCTTATCGTTGTAGCTAAAAGTTCTTTTAAAATAACTCGCCCGGATTTTTCTCATGGGAAATAACAACAAGAAACAATCCAATGTAAAACAAACTCAAAACTAAGTATAAATCTAAGCTCTAAGCCATTCTCTTTCCCGTGAAAGCGGTGGCGCCCATATTGGATTTGGAAGCGCCCACAATAATATCCTTTTCGGGGAAGTAATCGCCCTCCATGCTCATATCCATCTTCATGCCGTTCATTTCCATGGTCAGCTTGCAGACGAACTTGTTATCCTTCAATTCAACGCTGGTGAAAGGGGTTTTCTGGCCAAAGGCCTCGCTGATCCCCGAATAAACACCGTTTTCTTCTTTTATGTACCAGATGGTGGTCATATCTCCGAAAGCCGATTTGGATACACATTCCCAATTACCCGCAAAACCCATTTTTATGCCTCCTGTTTTATAGTTATGAGTGTGACTCATACAACTAATTTATATTATACGCCTAATGTTCTCATTTGTCAATTTATGTCAAAAAACGAATTTGTTATACTTTATAGTAATGGAATTTACCTGCGGTGTGATTAAGCTTGAAGTTTAGACCCCGCGGCTTTTCGGGGTTTAAATGATCTTTGTGAAATCCCCGCTTCTAAATACCCCCGCCTCTGCTTCTCCTTCAAAAATCATATCCTCCGAATTTTCGTATTTACCGCTTCCGAAGGCAACCCCGCCGATGAAATCTCCCCTGTATCTGCCTTTATCGGGGTAGACGATTTCGCAGTCCATGCCGTCCATCGCCCCGTCCTTAAAGTAACCCTTGAAAACAGTGCCGTCCGAAAAACTCATTTTTCCCACGCCGTTGGGCTCCATATCCTGCGCGTAACCCTCATAGCAACTTTTATCCGCATAAAAAATTTCTGAAATGCCGTATTGCTCATCGGAATCGAACTCGCCTCGGAATATGTCCCCGTTCGCAAAGGTCACAGTCAAAACGCCGTGCATCATACCGTCTCTGAACGGACCTTCGTATACGGTTCCGTCCGGAAAGGTAAATCTGCCGAACCCGTCAGCCTTGCCGAGTAAAAAATCCCCTTCGTAAATATGTCCCTCGGGGTAGGTGAGCCGACCCTTGCCGCTTCTTTCGTTGTCTTTGTATTCGCCTTCGTAGAGGGTGCCGTCCTTGCCTTTGTAAACGCAAAAGCCGTTAAGCGCATTGTCCTTAAAAAGGCCGGTGTAAACATCGCCGTCGGCGGTGGTTATCTTCACCTCCCCCGTGGGAACGCCCTTTGCGAAAACCCCCTCGAAAATCTCACCGTTCTTGTTTGTGAGTACACCCCTTCCTTCGGGCAGACCGTTCTCGACCTCCCCGGTGTATTCGTACATATCGGTTTTTAATTCGGCAATTTCTTTATCCATTTATATACGCCTTTCGTTACCTCTTTTTCGAGCCGTTTCACCGAATTTATTTTACCGAGTTACTCTTATTGATACAATGGGTGTTGCTTTCAAAAGGCAAAATTTATTCAGACCCTTTATGATGCACATCGCCCGATAAGGTATTCATTATCAAAACTTTTCTTTATTACAGCCGGGTGATGCCCTTAATGCTTGACGACTTTTCTGCGCCGAGATTGATTTTATGGTTGTGACGACCTTTTGTTTTGTCTTATTATAAATGAAAGAGAGGGGGCAAGGCATTTATGCGGAAGATATTGTTAAATGGTTATGACTAAGCTTTGCGTTTTGTATAGGCGCTTTGTGTAGGCATTATGATATAAAGCAATATGATAAAAAGCTCTTTAGGTTCTGAACGGGGGACAACGCAAAAGTTCCATCATATGGGGCAACCCCATTTTTACATAATAACCGTAGTTTTTGAAAATATTTACAAAGTGACCTGGTCACAATGGAAAAAGACGAAGCGGGCGGGTAATCTGCCTCTGTATGGAGTGTTGTAATACTTTCCGTCCGGGTGTTCCGGGAATTATATTTATAAAGTAAAGTGATAAAGGCGAATCTGGCTTAGAAGGTTTTAAATTCTGACCCGGTCATAATGAATAAGCTTTTTTATCTTCTGACCTGGTCACGGTGATTAAAATATTTTCTTATCCATACGCGGAAGGAATTATTGTTTCCTGAATGACCAGGTCATAATCTAAACTTCCAATCTTCACCACCATATAACCCCCATCTATCCCATCAATACCCCCATCTCCCTTCCCTAACCTTAATACACCCACAACCCAAACAAGCCCCCACAAAAGGAGCCCTTCCATAAAACCCTATTAACTTACCTCCCGCCTTTACCTTTTCGTCCTACCCCCTCCCCGCCACCTTCTTCAACCGATAAACACTCATATGCGTTATCCCCAAAATCTTCTTCCAACTCACCTTGTTTTCAATCAAGGGAATAACTATCCTCTTCTGCTCACTCTCGTCCATCTTCAAGAACTCCAAACAGTGGTTTAACTTACCCTCCCTGCGTATGTACTCACTGACCTCCTGAGTATTCATCGGATAAAACTCCTTCTTAAGCCCCTTGGAAGCCTTGCTCGTCATCAGAGAGATGAACTCCGCCCTGTCCGGAAACACCTTTAAAAACTCCCCTTTGTCAATGAGATAAGCCTTCTTTTCACCAAAACACCTCACACTTTCCTTAAACGACGAGTACTTATACTTTACCCCGTTGCGGGGATCAAGTACCATATATCTCACCATTTCCCTCATACCCTCACCGCTATTCACCGCCTCACTCACAAAACGACTCTGGAAAAGTGACCCTTTACGGTCATATTTGGGGTTAAAGTAATGCTGTACATAGGTGATACACAGCCTGTGAACGAGGTTCGAATAGCTTTTAACCTCACTTACCTTGACCTGTAAGTGAATGTGACTGTCCAGCAGAACATAGCTGATAAGCAGTACCCCCAACTTCTCACAGTAATACTTCAACAAACTCAAAAACTTCTCCCTGTCCGCCTTACACTCAAAGACGTTCATTTCCCCCACACCCTTCATGAT
>JAAYHF010000165.1 GCA_012727485.1 Eubacteriaceae bacterium | reverse complement strand
ATGAATCGTTGGAGCAAGTCGGGGGCATTACAACGCCTGTTTGAAGCACTGCAAATAGAAGGGATTATCCAAATACGAATGGAAGCGGTGTGTTTGGACAGTACAACGGTAAAGGTTCACCCTGACGCGACCGGGGCTTTAAAAAAACGGGAAAACAAAGCATCGGACGCTCGCGAGGAGGACTCACCACAAAAATTCATATGGTAACCGCGTCTGACAGTGCGGCTGTAGGCTTTACTCTTTCGGCAGGTAACGCCCATGATGCGCCGCAGGGTGAACTCTTGCTTGACAGTATTACCCGTTTGCCGGAGCAGGTGTTTATGCTTATGGATAGAGCATATGAAGGTGATACCATGAGAGCGAAGGTAGCACTGTGTGGATTTGAAGCGGTAGTTCCACCAAAGAAAAACCGCAAAGAACCTTGGCCTTACGATAAAGAAAGGTATAAGCAACGCAATGAGATCGAAAGATATTTCTTGCGTTTGAAGCGTTTTCGGAGGGTTTTTACACTTATGAAAAGTTGGTTGTGGTTGTTAGGGTGAACAGGCTTTAGTATTGTGATTGAGATAGAGGTTGGGGTGATGGACGAAGTGACCTGGTCTTAATGGAAAAAATGCTTTTTCTTTTTCTGATTCGATCCGAATGCTAAGAACGGGAATGTGTCATTTGCAATAAAAATTTTCAGTTTTGCTTATCAGTTTGTTATTTCCGAAAAAGGTTTTCCTTTCTGACCCGGTCCAAAGCGTTATATTCATAAAAATCTCCTTTGTCGAGCGTATACACCACTTGGGAACTATTAAAATTCTTGGAGGAAATAAAACCTATTTAAATCTTTAACACATTTTTCGACATTATTTGATATTAATTTTCCTTTATCCCCCAAAACCCTTGCTAATCAAAAAATGAATGAGTATAATTCAATCAAATAATTCACATCTCAAATACGCGAACCCCGGGAGGAATCCGCATTGAAAAAGAAAGCAGTCTATTTGGTTGTCATTATTGCAGTCTTATCAGCTTTCATGATGATGTTAGGAAACGATCCGATTTATGTCTATGCCGCCGATAATATTTCCGCTTCACCCTCTACTCACACCGTAAAGGGTCGCTATATAGCCTCCGAACTGCAGGACGATGTTTACTGTGTTGATATAGTATGGGGAGGAATGGAATACGATTACACCCAGTCGGATCGGCGGTGGGACACAACCAACCACAAATGGGTTTCAACAACCGATAATGAAGGTCAATGGAAGCTTAAAGACGGTTCTTCAAATACCATTAACTTGACAAATCATTCAAGCTGTGATGTGAATGTCACGATAGAATATACCCCTAATGCGGAGGAGGAGGATTACAACGGAGTAACCATGCTCTTTGATAATTCCGATGATGGTGTATCGGGGAACAGAATAGCCTTTAATATGCTTATGCCATTCGAAGGTATAGAAGGAGCTACAACCGCCGATGTAACTGTAACGCCCGTGGGTGATTTGGATAATGCAACTGCCGTTAATGAAGAATATGTGGTGATGGGTACTATCACAGTTATAGTCGAGTAAAGAATTTGAGCCGATAGCTATTCACAACAATTTCCCGGTGAAAGCGTATGTCTTGTAATACTAAAGTTGAATAAGGACATTTCGGCGCTGTTGCCGAAAGAGTCGCTCACATAGTAATCGCACATACAGGAAAAAACTGCGGTCTTTTTCGTCCGTGACGGAGCGATGGAGCGAGCATAAATATCAACAGCTTTCGTTCCCCGAGATATTGCACAACTGCCGATCACTCTCACAAACCGCGCCTTATCCATCACATCAATCATTGCTTTTTATTGATTTTCATATCGTTCTTCCCGCGTCCATCAGTTCTCCGATAAAGTAACATAATTTTATTAATACCGCAGCATAATTTATGCTATTATAATAACAAAATATCACAAACCATGGAGCAAACTATGAAGCTGAATTTTGTACGATTTCCAAGACGGATTGATGATTTATGCAATGAGGATCTTATTGGCGAGGAGCGTACATATAAGGTGGTTAAGGAAATAGAGCTTGCCGCAATAGATTATGAGAATTTCGTCACCGATATGTGCGCGGATAGACAGTTCATCGAGGATTATGCGGGGCTTTGCACCGAGGGAGATCCGATGAAATGCCTGCTCATACGCCAACAAGGCAAAGGTGACGGCGTACTTGTGATACCCGATGAACCGGAGCGCTGTGCTTGTATCGGGTGGGCGGCGTATGTGAGGGAGAAAATATGACCGAAGTAGTAGCCGCCCTAATATGGGATAAAAACAGATTTTTAATATGCCAACGCCCTGAAAACAAAGCGAGGGCGCTTTTATGGGAATTTGTCGGCGGTAAGGTTGAGGCGGGCGAAACGAAGCGGGAGGCGCTTATCAGGGAATGTCGGGAGGAACTTGATATAACGGTCGCGCCCGGGGATATATTCACCGATGTGGTGCATACCTATCCGGATATAAGCGTTCATCTGACTTTATTCAACTGCACAATAGAGGCGGGCGTCCCAAAGCTGTTGGAACATAATGCCTTGAAATGGATTACTCCCGAGGAAATTTCCGAATATGAGTTTTGTCCGGCGGATAGGGAGATTTTAATAAAGATCGGTCGTAACGAAAATATATATGCGAAAAAGCATAATTAAATTTTAAAATCATTCCTGTCAATGTACGCCGATGGAATAAAAAATATTTACGCAACCGATTAAAAAACGATAAAAGCGGCAGATAAGCCCACGCCGCTCTCTTT
>JAAYHF010000164.1 GCA_012727485.1 Eubacteriaceae bacterium | reverse complement strand
TGACCTGTAAGTGAATGTGACTGTCCAACAGAACATAGCTGATAAGCAGTACCCCCAACTTCTCACAGTAATACTTCAACAAACTCAAAAACTTCTCCCTGTCCGCCTTACACTCAAAGACGTTCATCTCCCCCACACCCTTCATGATGATGTGGTAAGTGTCAATACCCGAAACTTCCCTTGGTCTGCTCATGACTTTCTCCTTTTCTCGTTTAATCGACAAATAGTTCCCTATTATATATATTTACGGTAAAAGTCAAAAGTCCTTCTTTTTTGTGTAAGATTTTTAAAGTTTTTTTGTTGTGACCGGGTCAGGGGAGTAAAAGAGGGGAAAAGGAGCTGTTGTGGAAGCAATTTTTGCTATTTCGTGAAAGTTTTATGAAAATGACCGGGTCAGAAAGGCAACTGCTTTTACCCGGTGTAATGGATTTGAACAATTTCATATTTAGACCTGGTTAAAAAGCTAAAACATGTTTAATCAAAGTGACCGAGTCACTTTATAAAGCAACAGTAAAGGGCTGTTGAGATATGAAGGAAAAAGATTTTCTTTCTGACCCGGTCACTTTAACAAAAGAAAGTTTATCATTCTACTGGGTCACTTCATAAAATCATTCGCCCAAATCACTTTAATGTATTAAAGTATCGTAAAGGCAGATGTCACCCGCCCGTAATAACTCCGCTTCATTAAAGACAAACTTTCTTATACCGAATTTTTACAGCGGTAATATTTTGACCAAGCTACTTCGTAAAAAGGACAACTTTATGTTTTGACCGGGTCACAAAGTGAACCAAGTCACTTAATAAAAACAGTAAAAACAAATGGGTGAAAGCTGAAGCGAAATTTTTTTTCTGACCTGGTCACAACGAAGAAACTTCCCTCCTTAAGATTCTGACCTGGGCAAAAAGTAAAATTTTAAGATCACTTCGTAAAAAGACAGGTGAACTGAAGGAGAAAACTGTCCTTTTTGACCGAATCACTCCGTAAAACAAAAGACGAAAGCCAAAGGAAATAGTTTTCCTTTTCTGACCCGGTCATAAAATGACCTAAGGTCATTTTGGGAAAAGTTTGTTATTGTGACCGAGTGACAAAGTGAAAAAGTCACTTTTAGATATATCGGATATGTTTAACGTTTTTTATCATTGCGACCGGGTCAAAAAATATCGCCACTTTTCACAAAGTGATTTTGGTCAGACTGTAAAAACCCCTCCAAGAATATATAGGTTGAAACTTTTGTTTTCTGACCGGGTCAGATTGGTAAAACTTTTAAGCTCGGTCATTTTGAAAAGGAAAAAATCAGTATCTATCTGACCGGGTAATTAAAAGGGCGTTTATCGGGGTTTTTCTTCCGCTAACCTCTTATCGTTAAGGGTGAGCTTTTTATATACAATAATTAACGGTGGCGAGATTTTGTCATTGTGACCTGGTCATAAAATGAAAAAGTCACTTTTAGATATATCGGAAATGTTTATCGTTCTGACCCGGTCACTTTGCGAAAAAGGGCGATTTTGTTTTTGACCCGGTCATTTCGGCAAAATCGGAAAGGCTTTATCGTTCCGACCAGGTCAGAATCGTTAAAGCATATAACTCCCTCTCCCCCTTCTAACCATGTCTTGAAGCTAAATTCCATCATCGGCAGGGAAAGAAAGTTTTCACTTTTGACCAGGTCACAATGAAAAATCCTATCTTTCAAATGAACAAAGTCGCAAATTTAAAGCAACATGAGAATCCAATTATTAATTTAAGTCACTTTTACCTTTCTGCCCAGGTCACAATATAATCAGCCCCTAAGCTTTTTAACCCTTACCCAACTAACAGACAAATTTCCTGCAAAAACAAAGCATGATTTCAAAATTAACAAGGTCGAAGGTAGGTTATACATTCCCCCTCCTCCCCTCAACCCCCCTCAAAACCCAAGGATACCCCCCCATTATCCAAACCAACAAAACAAAATACCTTATAAAATTTCCCAAAACAAACTCCCCAAAAAGCCATTTCAGAGAGCTTTTCAACAACACCGTCACCCCGAGCCCAATGGCGAGCTTGAGAAGTTGGAAGAAAGTATTTCCCCGGCGTTCGTCGAAATTTATGTATTTGCGCTCCAGGTAAAAACAAAGGGCGAAGCCGCAGCCGCTCCCGGAAACGGTGAGCAGATCCTTGAGATAATCCAAAACGATGACGCCCTTATAATAGAGAATAAGCCCGTAAATACAACCCGCAAGACTAAAGACGGCCAGACCGATCGAAAGCAGGGAATCCTTGGGATTTTTCTTGAAAATCGCTTCGGTGGCAAGCAGGAACAATCCGCCGACAGCCAAAGCGCAAGCCACATCCGCCGGAGTATGCACCCCTAAATAGAGCCGGGAAAAACTCACCGCACAGATGAGCGTTATATATATAATATGTAGGAACTTGTGTTTTGCCCCCGCCGAGAGCGAACCGTAGACGGAACAAGCCGCCTGAGTGTGACCGCTGGGAAATGAATAACCGGTGGAAGCCGCCTTCGAACCCTCCACGGGCATAAAGGCGCTGTCCCTGACCCAGGGGCGGGGAATACGCAGGGTGATTTTCAGGGCGTTGACGGTCAAGCTCGCCGCAAAGAAACCGAACCCGATTCTGTAAGCCCTGTTTTTGTCCAAACACCAATAAACCGCCGCCATTATCACCATCAAAAGGGTGCTTTCTCCAAATTGAGTTAAAAATGAGAATAGTTTATCGAAAAATGGGGTGCGAGCCTCGCTTATTGCCCAAAGTATTTCCATAATGTGCCGTTCCTTTCCGAATAAAGGCGTTTGCGTTCAAAATATGGCGCAGTATCACCGCCTTCATACCCTGCGTTTTCCCCATTTTAACATTAGAAGGGGGCGGTGTGCTTTAATTTTCGGGAATAATATGTTAAAATCCTTAGCAAGGGGAAATGAAATGATAAAATTCAAGCCTGCCATGCTTTATATATTGACCGTAATGCTCTTTATATTGCTTTTCGCCTCCTTCGACGCCGAATTTTATTTCGACTTTTCGGGGCGCTTTGACATTTCCCGGGAAATGATGTATCGGGCCTTCACCGAGAACACCGCAGGTCTTGTGACGGAATTGCCCCCCGTCCCCGACACCCTCCCCGCCGCCGAGTATTCCTACGGAGACGAGAACGATACCGTGGCGTCCTACAAGCGCAAGCTCTACTATCTCGGCTACATCAAAGACTATCCCGAGGACAAGCTGATGGACGAGGACATGGTGAGCGCGGTCAGGATATATCAGAGCGACAAGGCTCTTTCCATAAGCGGAACGCTGAACACCCTTACCATGGACACGCTGGACTATGAGGTCGTGACCTACAAGCAGGGCGTTAGGGGGGAGGACGTGACCGAATACAAGGAGATATTGCGCCAACTCGGTTACTACGGCGAGCAGGACATTTTGACCGACGAATTCGACGAGCAGATGACCGAAGCCGTCAAGACCTATCAGACGGACAATTCCCTGGAGGCCACGGGGGAGCTGGATGTGTTTACATTGTTTTTGCTGATGACGAGTACGACGCCTGAAGAATAGATAACCTGTCGATGCAAGCGGTTTGCCCCTTGCATCGGTTTTTTTATTTGCGGCCGTTTTGCGGGGTAAGGGCTTTGCGTTCGGACCGGGTCACGGCGTTGAGTTTCTTAAGGGAGATGCTTTGTCAAAGTGACCGGGTTACAACGGAAACCCTCGCAAACGACTTTTTACTTTTAGACCGGGTCAGATTTTTAACTCCCACCCCGAATAAAGCTCTTTCTTTCGCAGTTAAATTCCTTTGTAAAGTGACCCGCTCACAATGTTAAAAACTAAAACACTTTTTTACAAAGTGACCGGGTCAGAACAAAAACTTTCAAACAGCTTTTTTACTTTTAGACCGGGTAAGAATTTAAAGTCTCCCACCCCAAATAAAGCCTACCCCTTTCTGCGAAAAAGTCCTTTACAAACTGACCCGGTCACAACGGAAACCCGCAAGCAACTTTTTGCTTTCTGACCCGGTCAGAAAGCAAAAACCGCATAAATACCACATATTCATCAAACCAACCGGTTCACAACAAAAACCTTCAATCACTTTTCACTTTTAGACCGGGTCAAAATTTAAAGTCTCCCACCCCAAATAAAAACTATCCCTTTCTCCGAAACCCCCTTTACAAACTGACCCGGTCACAACGAAAACCCCGCAAATAACCTTTTACTTTCTGACCCGGTCACAAAGTAAAAAACCGCATAAATCCCCCATTTTTAAAAACCACCCGGATCGCAACAAAAACCCGTAAGTGACTTTTCCCCTTTAGACCGGGTCAGAATTTAAAAAC
>JAAYHF010000163.1 GCA_012727485.1 Eubacteriaceae bacterium | reverse complement strand
GATAAATTTAATCGGCTTTGCGGAATCCCCCCGGTGTTTACCCTCGGGCGTTTTCGCTATTCCCTTTGGAGAAATCGAATATGTCTGACTGCCGACGACCTCTGCATCCATTGCTTCGTCAGTACGACTGTCGGGGTTATGTGAATAACTGGGCATAAACTCCAAGCCGCAGGGCTTATGTTCCCCTTAAATGAAAAGCTTATGTTCATACCGCACAAAAGCAAACTGCGAAGATGAAACCGATCTATCTGAATTAAACGGCATTAAGTGTGTGTAATTTTTGACAAGTTTCCGCTGTTGCGATTTCACGCTTGCCTAGGAAAGAATTGCTCCCATGCGGGGAAAGCCCGTTGAGCTTTAATCAAAGCTGTGTATTCCTTCATTGCGAATTGTTCGGCGTTGCCTTAAAGGAATAAAGCTTTGGCATAATAGAGAAGGTGTCGAGTTTCCCTTGAAGCATAAAGATCGAATGAGGTTCTCGCCCATAGGGTTTCGGGCTACTCCTTTTCCATTTGACTTATAATGCGAAAACCCGTCCGCGAAGGAAACCCCTACTTGCCGAGCGCCGCGCTCCATTTCGCCTCATTGTACCCCACCAAAACATAATCTTCACCGATGAGCAGCGGCCTTTTCACCAGCATACCGTCCGAGACCAAAAGTTCAAGCTGTTCTTCTTCGCTCATTTCGGGCAGTTTGTCTTTAAGATTTAATTCCCTGTATTTAAGCCCGCTTGTGTTGAAGAATTTCTTCAAGGGAAGCCCGCTTCGGTTTTGCCAAACCCTTATTTCCGCATTTGTGGGGTTTTCGGTTATGATATGCCTTTCCTCAAAGCTTTCCCCCCTTTGCTCCAAATATTTTTTCGCCCTTTGGCAAGTGGTGCATTTCGGATAATGTATGAATAGCATTTTTTAATCTCCTTTTGTTTCGTATTGACCCGCAGGGATAGCGTATTTAAATAACAGCGCCTCCCTTGCGCTACCTCTCCGATTCACCGCAAGTAACCGCAAGGGAGTATAAACAAACGGCAAAGCTTTGCGATTTTGAGAAGCCTATCGAACATAACCATATAAGTTAATAGATAAATTCCCCTATACAAATTCCCCTATATAATGTCTCTGTCTTAAACAAACCATATCTGACGGAAAGCTTTCCCTAATCTCCGTGGGTTAAGCCTTTCGGCCCATGTCGCAAGCCTGTGTCGGCTGTGCGGGCTTTATGACTTTTTCCCCGGAGAATATGATCCGATTACCCGCCCGATGGATTTTGCTTTCGCCTCGGTTATGCTCTGTTTTCCGCTGTGAAATAAGCTTATAACGATGCCGAAATCCTTCTCATATAATTAATATGTGATATCATCCGTTCGCCGTTTTCCCCCTATTTCTTAAGCACCGCCCTCTTGAAAAGGTTATTTGCCGCGAAGAAATAAATCAAATAGACAAGGGAAAAAAGCAACAGCGTGATTATTCCGTAAACGGCGATAAGGTTTTTTGCATAAGCGCCTCTGCGAAAAGGCGGTTCGCACCGATGATGAGAAGGACTGTCGTGACCATCGGAAGCACTGCGGGGATAAAGAAGAATGTGCCGACCTCCCTGTTTGCCAAGCGCTTCTGCGAGGGTTTATCCACTCCCATTTTATCCAAAATCAAATACCTGCGGCGGTTGGTATCCAACATGGAAAGCATTTCAAAGGCGAGAACGGTACAGGAGAGAATGATAAAAATAAAACTCAGATACAGCCCGCTGAAGGAAATGACCGTGAAGCCCGTCAGTGAATTTTCCACTCCCCAGGCCTTCACCGTAACCCTCATGGTGACCCTTTCGGGGAGGGCTTTCCCCTCTTGAAGAAGCACATTCCATTTATCGGAATGTAAGTAATCGGTGAGAAGCTGTCTTAATTGAGAATAGCCCCCGTCCTTGAATTTCAATATCAACCGCACCTTGTCCCCGGAAAGCCCTTCGGCCACGCTATCGGGCAAAACCAAAACATAGCCCTTTGTTCCCGCCATTTGGTATTGCTCCATTGCTTCGGTTAGAATCGGGTCTTTACAAGGGACAAGCGCAATAGCGCTATGCGTAATTGCACTTTGTGCAATTACGCCGGGCGAATTATCGCCTTGCGATGATTCGCTTTGCGATGATTCGACCGGTGTATTTACGTTCAGCGTTATAGTCGGCTCTTTTTCCAGAGCTTCCTTGATTTCATCTGTATAATTCCAGGTGTCGCAATGCACCATAAATTCGTTTTCCTTTAAGGCTACCCGGTTCAATCCGAGGATGGAGCGCAGGTGGTTGTAATCCGATAGGGAAAGGGCTTCAATGGGGTAATTATCCACCGTGTAAAGATAAAAGGTTACATAATCCTCCAAAGGGCAAAGACTGTTCGCATATTCCGCAATGGGTATAAGGCTCTCCTTTGTCAGCGGTGCGTCCAGGGAGATTCCCGCATCGTAGGGGTAATATACCTCCATATTCGCCTTATAACCCGCCCCCATGGCAAGGGCGATGAACATGGCGCAAAGAGAGAGCGTCAGAAGTATCGCCGTCACCGCCATCAAGCGTCCCGCGGATTGCACCCTGCCCGTTATCTGTCCCAAGTAAAAAAGATTGGTGTTTTCATATTTTCTGTTGTTTCTGAAAAGGGCTAAAAGCAAAAAGGGAACATTGCGGTAAACCCCGTATATCCCCACCGATGTGAACAGCGTCGCCAAACCCATTAGAAAATGGCGCTGTTCGTTTGATTGACAAAGCCCATCGAAAGGAGTTTTCCCCCGATTATCATGGAAATTAGGGAGAGCGCCGTGGCGGTTAGGCGAAAGGCTGTGCTTCTTTTTTTTGCGCTCTCGTTTTTGCGGGAGTCATAGAGCAAATCCACAATTTTGCTTTTTTTGATTATTGCGGTTGCGCGAATAACCCCGAAGGCGTACATCGCAATGAAAAACACCGCGGTGATACCCATGGCTTTGAAGGAAAAATAAAGCCGATAGTTGTGGGGAGATTGGAAAATGCCGTTGACGAGCTGAACCAAAAGACCCGATAAAACATTACCCAAAAGAGTTCCGCAAAGGAAAGCGGCTAAGCCTATAACCGAGTTTTCGATGAAAAAAAGCCTTTGTATGGAGTAATTTTCCATTCCGAGCAGTTCATAAACCGCAAATTCCCTTTTACGCTGACTGAGCATGAAGCGCACCGCATAACCGATTACAAAGGAGGCGATGAAGGCCACTATGACCGAAGCGCCAAAAATCCCCGAGGTCAGCATGGACATATTTTCCGAAAGGGTCAAAATATCCTCCGAAAGCCCCAAGCTCACAAAGGAGAACATCAAGGAGGCCGTCAGAGTCAGGGTGACGAAGTATATCACATAATCCTTCAAGCTTCTGCGGATATTTCGAAGGGCGAGTTTAGCATACATTTCCCTGTCCTCCGCCCAAAGTTGAAAGAATTGATAAGATCTCGCCGTAGAAGGCTTCGCGGGAAGTGCCGCCCTTTTGTATCTGATTGAAAATCATGCCGTCTCTTAAGAATAATATGCGGTTGGCATAACTGGCGGAAAGGGCGTCGTGGGTCACCATTAAAATCGTTGCCCCCATAAGTTCGTTGATCTCCTGCAAGGCGTCAAGAAGCAACCGGGAAGAATGGCTGTCCAACGCCCCGGTGGGTTCATCGGCCAAGAGCAGTTTCGGATTGTTGACAATGGCTCTTGCGCAGGCACAGCGCTGTTTTTGCCCGCCCGAAACCTGATAAGGGTATTTTTCCAATATATCCGGGATATTGAGCCTTTCGGCAATTTGGCGAACCCGCCCGGGTATAATATCCGCGCTGACTCGGTTGATCGTGAGGGCGAGGGCGATATTCTCCGAGATTGTCAGCGTATCCAAAAGGTTGAAATCCTGAAAGACAAAACCGAGGTTTTCCCTGCGGAATTGCGCCAGATCCTTTTGTTTTATTTGGGTAAGATCCGCTCCGTTTAAATAAATATGTCCGCCGCTTGCGCTGTCGATGGTGGCGATTAAGTTTAGCAGGGTGGTTTTACCCGAACCGGATTCCCCCATGATGCCCACAAATTCGCCCTCATTTACCGAGAAGCTGATGTCATCGATCGCCTTAGTCAAGTTCCCCTGGTCCCCGTAGTATTTTTGAATATGCTCTAGTCTAAGAATTTCTTTCATGTTCACCGCCTTTTTATGAGTAAATGTGCATTTTGGTTAATGCTTATACGATTACTGACAGTGTATCACAAAATAACCAGTATCTTTGTTCCTATATAAATGTTTAATGGCGGCTTAAAGGTATCTTAAAAACTGCAAGCGCCTCTTGCACCTATTAAAAGACTTACGGAAAACTGCCGAGGGGAGATGATTTTAATTTGTTATATGATTTATTGTACCCTTTGCGATATTTTGCATATCGGTGTATTCAATTTCGCATATTTCCTCAAACGGATTGTGTTCTTGTCATCAAGACAACCGTCTCCACATGTTTTGAGATGAGGGGATAGCTGTCAAAAATTAGGCACTTGAGCATTATTGTCTTTGAGGGAACATATCCACTGAGGGCTTTCGTATGTGGGAACATATCAATCAAAATATGGATTCATAACATAGCCTGCTGGGTATACCTCGATACAGTCCTCAAGTGGTGGAAAGTGTGAAAGTACATTATCTACAAAATCATAAAGATGATTAATATCATCTAAAAATTCCTGGGGAGTTCCAATATCTCTGTATCTAAACGAATGGATTGCATTCCTTTTATGCTGTACAGAATCAACCCAAGCATACTCTGATAAACTTGCATCATCCCATAGCTTTCCAGAGCTAAAATCTTTAAGATTATTGAATGAGGCTTTTTCAGGTTCTATCAT
>JAAYHF010000162.1 GCA_012727485.1 Eubacteriaceae bacterium | reverse complement strand
TTTGTGACCCGGTCCCGATGTTAAAAGTGCAACACGGCGTAAGTAGCTTTACGGGCAGACCGGGGCTGTTTTAAGGGGGAAAAGAAGGTTTATGATAGTGACCCGGTCAGAATGAAAAAACAAATTGAACAATAATGAGGGGGATAATTATTGGTATGAGGTGGTTCGGGTGGGAGTTTATTCTTTGTGACCCGGTCCCGATGATAAAATACAACAAGTAGCATTTAGAGTAAATCGAGGTTGATTTAAGAAGAAAAAGAGGTATGCTATAGTGACCCGGTCAGAAGGTGTAAAACGCAGGCGGGAATTGCTTACCGGAAAGAGCGAGGTGTATAGGGAAGGTGGCAGTTTTCGTTGTGACCCGGTCCGAATGGAAAAAAATGATAAAACACTGCAAAAGTAAATGTTACTTTTTCGGACAGGACGGGGTCGGCTAAAGAGGGAAAAGATTATCCGTTATGACCCTGTCCCAAAAATAAAAACCATGATGCGGCATCAACTATCCTTTTCAAGCAAGCCATGCTAAGCTAATAAGGGAAGGGTGGTTATCATAATGACCCGGTCCCAAAATCAAATTTAGCTTTCTGACCCGGTCCGAATAAAAAGCGAAATGCGGTGGCTCTGTTCAACAGCCTCATCACAACGATAAAACAATTCCCTCAAAACAATCAACCCAATATGAAAATATAACCTTATTCAGAGAAAACCATGTGAATCCGATAACTTTTAAAAGGAATTTCTCGCATTTTTTAATTCAGACCGGGTCAGCCGCAAGACCTACCCAAAAACCGAGCCGCCCTTGCAATAAAATATTCTAACCCGCCCACAGATAAATCCAAAGCAACACCCCCGCCCCTTTGACTTTCCCCCCAATCTGTGTTAAATTGAGTTTACTATAAATTCATGTGAAATTTACTAAGAAGGACATCATGGAAGAACAAGGAAATTATTCGGGAAACAATATCCGTCTGGCAGCGGCGGGAGATGTTTATGTGGACGTATATTCCGACGGCAGGAGGTATCCGGGGGGCAACTGCCTGAATGTGGCGGTACATATGAAAGCGCTGGGAGCCGATGTGAAATTCTGCGGGGCTGTGGGTACGGACGACAACGCCGCCTTTGCCCTGGGGCAGATGCGTAAAAAGGGGATAGAAACCGACCATGTCAAGGTGCTTGAGGGCGCAACCGCCGCCACAAAGGTGGAGCTGATAGCCGGGGAACGCCGCTTTCTCGAATACCCGCTGGGGGTAATGGAGGATTTTCGGCTGACAAAGGAGGACATCGCCCATCTTTCCGATTGTCGCATTGTCCACAGCGCCATGTGGGGCTGTATACACAGTCAGCTTTGGGAATTGAGGGAGGCGGGCTTGCGTGTTTCCTTCGACTTTTCCGATATATACGAGGGCGCAATAACCGAGATTGCCATAAAAAACTGCGATTACGCCTTTTTTTCCTACGCAGGGGAGGACGACGAGTTTATAAGAGACTTTATAACGACTATGCACTCAAGGGGACCGAAGATAGTGTTCGCCACCTTCGGGGAGCGCGGTTCCTTGGCTTATGACGGAAATTATTTCACCAAATGCGGCATATTCCCGGCGCAAACCGTGGACAGCCTTGGGGCGGGGGACAGCTACATAGCCGGGGTTCTCACCGGTCTTGCCCGGGGGCTTGAAACGGGGGGAGCCATGCTTTTGGGGGCGAAGGTGGCAAGCGGGGTTATACAAAGGTTTGGGGCTTGGTGAGGAAGCGAAGCATTTGAATATTTTGACCGCGGGAAAACAGGGGGCGTCTTTTGCGGAGTTACTGCCGTGAGATGCGCTCTTTTGGGGTTTTATTTTAGCTTGGTTTGCGTCTTTTCATTGTGACCAGGTCAGTTTATCAAATCTCTTTTGCGGGTTTTGGTTGGCGGTTTATCGGGGTTTGAAGGTATCGGTTAGTGCCGTTTTTGAGCGTGTCCCAGGAAAGTTTGTGGGTTTAGGGCAATAGGGCTTCAAGCATAAACACACGAAAAAAGAAACGGAACGGAGATTGCCGCATCTTGTCGGCATCGGCGGTTGCGGGTTTTATCGTTAAGACCAGGTCACTTTGATAAAAGATTTACAAATCGTACATATAATAAACTGAATAAAAATGACCTGCCCTATTTATATCCAAAAGATAGAAGGGAAAACTCTTGTTGCTTTTCTAACTTGATTTTGGAAAGGGTTGTTTTTATGTGGAAAACATCTTATTTATGAAGGAAATTTAATTCCATGGGGAAAAGCCTGTTGGGGTGTCAGGCTGTGTATAGCTAAAACGGATTTTGAGGTCTTGTATTCATCAAGAAGGTAGAAACGAAGTGACGGAAGTAGAAAGAAAAGCGCAGTAGTTATGCTTTTTGCTTTTAAGACCCGGTCATTTTGTAAAAACATCGTTATATATGCTGTACACTCTAGCCTTTTCGTGCTGACTTTGTGTGGGTAACCTTATTAAGAAGAAATTCATGTCGTTACGGGGTAAGGTCTGTTGGGGTCAGGCTGTGTATAGTTAAGACGAATATTACGGTGGTGTATTCATAGAGAAAGCAGAAGCGAAGTGAAGTGAAGGAAGTTAAAAAGGAGAAGCGCAATAGTTATGCTTTTTTCTTTTAAGACCCGGTCATTTTGTAAAAAGCATCGTTATATATGCTGTATGTGGAACATCTTGCCATTTCGTGCTTGACTTTGGAAAGGGTTGACCTTGTGCGGAAAACACCTTTAAAACAAAAATTTCTTGATTATAGGGGAAAGCCGTTGGGGGTATATCTTGCCGGGTATAGCTTAAGACATAATTGTGAGGTGTTTGTAATTATAGAGAATGAAGTTGAAGCGTAGTGAAGTTTAAACGGAAAGGCGTAGTCATGCTTTTTTTACTTTTAAGACCCGGTCATTATGCCGAAAATCCTCAATATATATGCTGTACATTGTGCCTATTAAATAACTTTGAACATTCTGCCCCGGTCAAAAACGCAATTTCGTGAATATCGTTTGAAGTTACTTTTATTTTTGTTTAAGTAGGATTGATATATCTTCGGGGCTTTGCGACAGGAGCATTTAACTTTATGACCCGGTCCGAAAGTAAAAAACGGCTTATAAAATTTGTGCCTAAAATATTGATCAAACGACCAAAATTGGTATATAAATCGGTATATAAAAAGGAAGGGAATCCCCTTTCGGGTTTCCCCTTCCTTCAATTACCTTTCGTCAGCCCTTATACCCAGCCTTTGCAGATTCTTACGCCCTCTGCTGCGTTGGTTGTCCAGGCATCGGCTCCGATGGTCTTGCAAGCTTCCGCTGTGACGCAGTTGCCGCCGATGATAATCTTCACCTTTTCCCTTAAACCGGCTTCCTTGATGGCGTCCACCGTTTCCCTCATCGAATCGAGGGCAAGCGTTAAAACTCCGCTCATGCCGACATATCCGGCTCCGGTTTCCTTGATTTTCTCAACGAAGGTTTCGGGGTTTTGATCGATACCGATATCGTGTACTTCAAAACCGGCGATCTCCACCATATTCTTGAAGATGTTCTTGCCGATGTCGTGCAAATCTCCGTGAACAGTTCCCAAAACCATGACTCCCAGCTTTTCGGTGGTCGTTCCCGCAATCAACGGCTTGCATCTTTCGATGGCTCCCGTCAATATTTCGCCTGCGAAAATCAAATCTCCCACGAAATACTCACCGCTTTCGAATAAATCTCCGACGATGTTCATGCCCTTTTGCAGCTCCTGGATTGCTGCATTGCCTTCTTCAGCCGAAGCTCCCTCGGCTACGAGCTTATCGACGATGGCTAAAACGCCTTCTTCGTCCAGGTCACCCATTAGTTGCGCTAAATTTCCTAAATCTGCCATTGCATCACCCTCCCTTAGTAAGCGGTCAGTACATACCGCAGTATGTTTTTATGATAACATACCGCGGTATGTTTGTCAATGGGTGGGGTGGGGGAATTATAATTTGGGGTGGATTATAGGTTTGTGAATTTCATACCGAACAAAAGTATAACATGAAAAGAAAGCGACCTATTTGTTCCGAACGACAATAGGAGTGTGGAATTTTCGGCAAGGTTCCGCTGTTGCGATTTCGCGCTTAACCTTTGAAATAGTTGTTTCTATATGGGGGAAAGATTGTTGAGTTTAAATCATGCCGTGTATTCTTTAATTGTGAATTGTGCGGTATTGCTTTTTTATATAGGGCGGTTTGGTATGGGGCGCTTTGGGTGGGTTTTATTTGGGATTGTTTTGATTTTGTGACCCGGTCCGAAAGTTAAAAGGTATACTTGTTTGTAATTCTGACCCGGTCCTTTTGATAAAACTATGTGAAAATGTGCTTACAGGCGGGAGTTTATCGTCTTTATTGTGATTCGGTGGGT
>JAAYHF010000161.1 GCA_012727485.1 Eubacteriaceae bacterium | reverse complement strand
TTTATATTATAGGCGTCCTCCTCGAATTTGGGGAGCTGACCCGTGCCTGTCATGGAATCCCTGTTCACCATAAGGGGGGGGATATATTCCACATAGGGGGGGGACTGTTTATTGGTGTGCAAATCCAGCATATAGCTTATAAGCGCCCTTTCAAGCCTTGCGCCCTCGCCTCTGAACATGGAAAATCTCGCTCCCGCGATCTTCACCGCCCTCTCGAAATCCAAAATGCCGAGGGAGGGGCCCAGATCCCAATGGGCTTGGAATTCGAAGTCGAAGCGCCTCGGTTCCCCCCAGCGGCGCACTTCCCGGTTGACGGAGTCGTCCGGGCCGATGATAATATCGGCGTTGGGGGTGTTGGGTATGGTTAAAAGAAGCTCTCTTAGTGCATTGTCAAGCTTGTCCGCCTCGGCGGTAAGTTCCTTGGTCTGTTCGGAGAGAGCCTTCATTTCCGCCATCAGCTCGTCGGTGGGTTTGCCCGCCTTCTTATATTCGGGTATCTTCTTGCTGTCGGCGTTTTGCTTTGCCTTCAGGGTTTCCGCCTTGGTGATTAGGTTTCTTCTTTTTTCGTCCAATTCAAGAATGGGGGCAATGGAATAACCGCCGTTTCTTCTGTCCAATAATTCCTGCACTTCATCGGGATTGCTTCTGATCCTTTTTATATCGAGCATAACATTTCTCCTATAAAATCTTTTATCTCCTCCGCTGTTTCACTGCGGATATTGCTGAATTCAAAAACGGCTTCATCTTCCCCTATGCCCAGCTCCCCCATTATCAAATCGAAGGTCTTAGCCCTCTCGTTTTTGGTGAGCTTGTCCGTTTTGGTAAGTATACTCACCGGGATCATACCCATCGAAAGCAACTTTACCCGCATGAGCTTATCCTTCTCGGAGGGCGCATGGCGATGGTCCATAAGGTGAAAGACCATGAAATCCGCCCTTCTCTTATCGAGATATTCCCCTATGACCGCCCCCAGTTTGCTCTTATCCGTCTTTGAAGCGGCGGCGTAACCGTAACCGGGCAAATCCACAAAATAGAATTCATCGTTGATGAGGTAAAAATTGGCGGTGCGGGTTTTGCCGGGGGAGGAGGAGGTGCGGGCAAGGGTTTTATTCGCACATATGGCGTTTATAAAGGAACTCTTGCCCACATTCGACCTGCCCACCAGCGCTATTTCAAACTTGTCGTTCTCGGGAAACTTCTCCGATTCGGTGCGTACATGGGTTAGGACGGCGCTTTTTATAATCATTGTGTGAGAGTGTCCGCCCCGTTTACCGCTTGATTTAAGCTTTCGGGGTTGGCGGAACTCTCGGCGGGGCCGATGGAAATCTCGGCCTTTTTTGCTTCGCCGTCGGCTTTTGCGGAGGGAAGACAATCATCTTCGCCTTCGGTCGGGTTCGGGGCGTTGCTTTGAGAGCTTTCGGTTATCTTTTCGGTCTTGTCGTCCGATTGATTTGAGCTTTCGGCAGATATTGCCGAGGGGCTTTCGGTTATCTTTTCGGTTTTTTCGTCCGCTTGATTTGCGCTTTCGGCGGGGGCGGAGCCGAGGGCGCTACCTTCGGGCTCACAGGGCAAATCGCCGTAGACAAATTTGTAAACATCATCGTAATTGCGGGCGAAGGCTATTTCCAGATTTTCCTTGAACTGTGCGGGAACATCTATCAGATCCTCCTCGTTTTCCTTGGGGATTATGACCCGCTTTACCCCTGAGCGCAGAGCCGCATAGAGCTTTTCACGCAGACCCCCTATGGGAAGCACCCGCCCGGTGAGGGTTATCTCCCCGGTCATGGCGATTATCTGGCTGACGGGCTTTTGGGTGAGGGCGGATATTATCACCGTGGCGAGGGTGACTCCCGCAGAGGGGCCGTCCTTGGGAACAGCGCCCTCGGGGGCGTGGATATTGATATTTATTTTATCCCACATATCCGTGGGAATGCCGTATTTTTCACTGTTTGTTTTAATATATCCGATGGCGGCTCGGGCGCTCTCCTTCATAACATCTCCCAGATGCCCCGTTATCTCCACTCCCCCCTTACCCGGGCTGTAAGCCGCTTCAAGGGGCAGAATGCAACCGCCGACGGAAGTCCAAGCCAAGCCGTTCACGGTGCCTATGAGGGCTATATCCTTCATGGTGTCGTAGTTATGCACCTTCGCTCCCAGATATTCCCTGAGCTTCTCGGAGGTGACTTCCAACTTCTCGCCCTCTCCCGTGACGATTATCATGGCCGCCTTTCTGCAAAGGTTGGCGATGTTTCTCTCGAGCTGACGAACCCCCGCCTCCCGAGTGTAGCTTGTGATTATCTCCTCGATTATCCCGTCGGTCAAATTGAGGTTTTCCGAGGTGATCCCGTTTAAGGCGAGCTGTTTGGCGAGAAGGTGGCGCTTTGCTATTTCCAGCTTCTCATCGGGCAGATAGCCGTCTATATCTATCACTTCCAACCTATCCAGCAGGGGTTCGGGTATGTCTCCCTTGTTGTTGGCGGTGGTGATGAACATCACCGGGGAAAGATCGAAGGGTATTTCCACATAGTTATCCATGAAGGTGGAGTTTTGCTCCGGGTCAAGCACCTCCAAAAGGGCGCTGGCCGGATCTCCCTTGTAATCCTTGGAAAGCTTGTCTATTTCGTCCAAGAGGAAAACCGTTTCGGTCGTGCCCACCTGACGCAAACCGGAAATTATCCTTCCGGGCATTGCGCCCACATAGGTTTTTCTGTGACCCCTTATTTCCGCTTCGTCGTGCATACCCCCAAGGGAAAGGCGGGTGAACTCACGGTTGGTGGCCCTTGCCACGCTCTTGGCGATGGAGGTTTTACCCACCCCCGGGGGCCCCACAAGGCAGATGATGGGGCTTTTCATGCTCTTGGTGAGCTTTAACACCGCCAAATATTCGGAAATTCTTTCCTTCACCTTTTGCAGGCCGTAGTGATCCGCTTCCAAAATACCCTTGGCTTCGTTCATATCAAAATTAACCGGGTTTTCCTCGGCGGCGCCCTTGGGCCAGGGCAGATCAAGCACCAAATCGAAATAATTCAATGTGACGCTGGCTTCCTGACTTCCCGGGGCTGTTCCCGTATATTTGAAAAGTTCCTTTAAAAGGCGCTGTTTATATTCCTCTGCGATGGGCAGGGCTTCTATCCTCTTTCGATAGTCGTCAACCTCCTCCTCCGCATCCTCCCCAAGCTCCCTTTCGATGACTTCCTTTTTCTCCCTGAGATAGCGGGCCTTTTGCTCCGAGGCAAAGCTTGCGGCTATCTTGGTTTCTATCTCCACATCGAGCTGGGCGGTGCGAAGGGCCATGTCGATATATTCGATGAGCTTCTTAAGGCGCTTCATCGTATCCAATTCCTCGAGAACCGAATAGTGTTCCTCGCAGGTGAGCTGGGTATTCGCCAAAATATAGTCGCAGCCGTCGTCGGGGATTTTCAGATCCACCGTTTCGAATATCTTTTCATCGGGCTTGCCCCTTATCTCGTTGAGCTTCTCGTATCTGTCCCTTA
This sequence comes from Eubacteriaceae bacterium, assembly GCA_012727485.1. Taxonomy (GTDB): domain Bacteria; phylum Bacillota; class Clostridia; order Eubacteriales; family Anaerofustaceae; genus JAAYHF01. The sequence continues at coordinate 3,930 of JAAYHF010000161.1, read as the reverse complement.
AGATATGGCAGTAAGCCCTCTCCTCGATGGTATATTCCCTGTCAAAATAATCTATCACTTCCACCCGAGCTGACAAAATCGGCTCTCTGGCGAAAATTTCTTTGATTATAACACGGCTTCTGCCCTCTGTGCTTACCCTTGTGACCTCCCGGGCAAATCTCATTATGCCCTTGATGTCGCAAAGAGTACCCACCGGCCTTACGTCATAAAGGGTCGGCTCCTCGGTGTCGTTGATCTTATCGACTATTACAACAAGCCTGCTGGTGCGTGAAACGCTGTTTATCGCATTGAGCAGTTTGCCTTTGTACATATCCATTGATGTTGCCATATAAGGGCCTACTATGACGGAGGAAGTGGGAATAAGGGGCACTATCATCTCATTGGGTGCAAGGGTTCTGTCCTTCACCTTGTCGTTAATTAATTGTTTCAGCATTTATCCTCCCGAAAAATGTTTCAATCCACATTATACGTTTGAAATACTATTATATCAACCTTTCGTCCGTTAAAATGGGGTTATGGGAGATTATTTATTGATTAATAATGTCGCAAGGAGGGAACTCTTGTTCATGTAACATAGAATAAATATTCGTAAAACTTCGCCTTTGGCGAAGTTTATGCGATTTTTTAAAGTTCCCGTCGAAAGACGGGAACTTTTCTATATTTCCCGTTGCCCAAAAACTCAATAAAACCCTTTTCCCTGAGCATTTGAAGCTGTTGGCGGATTTTGGGTTTTATATTGTTGTTGTGCGGGTGTCTTGCGAATAAAAAAGGCTCAAAGGCATACATATCACTTAAAGAAAATTCGTCGGTATTTATCTTATTAACGCAAAGCAGAATATCCATAAGCCAGCCCCTTGCGCTCAAATCGCTCGTTTCCAGAGATTGGGCGCGGTTCGTTTTCGCCAAAACAGTAATGCTATCGTTAACAATGCCATTTGAAATGATGTCAATTATGCCTTCCCGGGGGATTTGATCCAAAAGAATGTTGCAACCTACCCAACCCGCCCTTTTAGCTTTTGGGGATAACGGGTTTCTTTTTTCGACTATGTTCGGAGTAAAGAAATGTTTCGGCACTAAAAACATATCGTTGACTTTATATTCTTTACTGGAATAAGAAATAAAGAAAAAATCCGGATTTTCTGAGCCGGTTATTCTTTTAATCATGGTTTCATAAGCGCCGTCGATAACTTTCTTCCCGTATTTTCCGCCCTTGCTTTTAAGCTCATACTGATTATCGCAACGGGGGCAGATAAAATCCCCGACAGGGCTGTTGTTTTTCATGTGGTTGATGACTTCGTTTCCGCAACGGGGGCAAAACATATTCTTTCCCACCCAATTTTCGGTCAATCTGCGGGTAGACTGCGAAGCGCTGTTGTATCCTTCGGCTAAAGTTACATCGAAATATAAATTCATTTGATTATCGGATATATTGCGGGCTCAAATCTTATCGGCTTGTCCCGTCCTTCCTTGCGAGGGGGGCGAACACACCTTTTCTTCTGAGCGTCATTCCCGCCCTTTCTCGCCCTGCTCATTTAAAATATGCTCCATCTGCGCCTCTCCGGTTTGTCTGATTATATTCTAAAACAGGCGAAAAAGTCAATCGCAATGACGGGCAAATGTGAACGCGGGGGTTAAGACTTCTTTTATGCAGTATAACCCTAATGCTTCATGTTTTGGGGGTGGGGGAGTATCCATGATAATTTGGGTTACTCGAAAATTCGGCAAAGCAAAAATTCGCCTGTGGCGAATTTTGAAAGTTCCCGCCAACGGCGGGAACTTTTGCTCCGGTAAATACAATAAAATTCACCAATGGTGAATTTTCAAAGTTCCCGTCGAAAGACGGGAACTTTTGGTTATAATATCCCCATGACCCCCACACTAGAAGAAAAACTGAAAAAACTGCCCGACAGCCCGGGTATATATATGCACAAGGATTCCCGGGGAAAGATAATATATGTGGGAAAGGCGAAGAACCTGAAAAATCGGGTGCGGCAATATTTTGCCCCGAAGCTCACCGACACCAAAACCAAAAGTCTGGTTTCAAACATTGCGGACACGGATTGGGTTGTGGTTGACAACGAAACGGAGGCTTTCCTGCTTGAGAGGGATCTCATTCGGGAGCATAACCCCTATTACAACATACGCCTTAAGGACGACAAATCCTATCCCTATATAAAACTGAGCCTTCAGGAGCCCTACCCGAGGGTGTCAGTCACCCGCAGACATCTTCCCGACGGAGGCAAATACTTCGGGCCCTATCCCAATGCGGCGGCGGCAAGACTTGTGACCGAGGCCATAAACCGCTATTACCCGCTGAGAATGTGCAACAAGACCATTATCCCCGGCAAAACGGTGGGTAAGGTCTGCTTGAATTTTCATATCGGCCAATGCTGCGGCGCCTGTCGGGGAAACATCGGCGAGCAGGAGTACGACAAGTGGGTAAAGGAGGTGCTTTCCGTCCTATCGGGCAAATATGAGTCCCTTTATTTCGACATACGCAGGGATATGCTCAAGGAGGCGGACAAGCTCAATTTCGAGGACGCCGCCCATTTGAAGGAGATGAGCGAGGCCTTCTCCGAGGTTTTTGTGCGTCAGAAGATCGCGGGGGGAGACAGCGGGGACAGGGACATCATAGCCCTATCCTCCGACAGCCTCATATCCTGCGTGGTGCTTTTCAGGGTCAGGGAGGGCCGAGTCACGGACACGGTGACCCGCTATATGAACAAATCCGCCGTAGATGCGGACAGCGAGGTGCTTTCCTCCTTCGTCAGGCAGTTCTATTCCTCCGGGGTGATGATCCCCCGGGAAATCGTCCTGAGCGAAGAAATAGACCAAGCCGAGGGTATTGCGGCCATGCTTTCCCACATCAGAGGGGGGAAGGTTTTCTTCACCCTGCCCAAGATAGGGGATAAAAAGAAGCTCACGGATCTGGCGATGAAAAACGCCGTTATGAACATTGAAAACCGCCGCAGTGCCGCGGAAGCCCGAAGGGAAAAAACAAGGCTCGCCCTCAAGGAATTGGGGGAGGTACTCGGTGCGGCGGGGGAGATCGACCGTATTGAGGCCTGCGACATATCGAACATAAGCGGTGCGGACAATGTGGGTGTGACGGTGGTTTTCACGGGGGGCAAAAAATCCTCGAAGGACTACCGCAGATACCGCATACAGAGCGTGGACGGGGCGAACGACTATGCGGCCATGGCGGAGGTCGTATTCCGCCGACTGACGAGGGCCGCCAAGGAGATTGCGGAAAACGAGCCGAACCCGAAGTTCCTCCCGCTGCCCCGGATAATCTTCGCAGACGGGGGGGCCACCCATGTGGCGGCGATAAAGGGTATTATCGAGGATTTCGGCTATGACATTGTGACGGCGGGGCTGGTGAAGGATTCAAAGCACAAGCTTCGGGGTTTGGTGAATTCCTTCGGGGAGGAAATAAGCCTTTCTGAGCTTAAATATTCGAGGACGCTTTTAAACGAGATAAGCGAGGAAGTCCACCGCTACGCAATAGAATACCACAGGCTTTCCCGCAGTAAATCCATGCTCACCGGGGAGTTGAAGGGCATTAAGGGGATAGGTCAAAAGCGGGCCGACGCCCTGATGCGCCACTTCGGGAGTCTCGAAGCCATAGCCGCCGCCGATGCCGAAGCGATCGCCAAGGTCGAAGGCATGACAAAGGCGGCGGGGGAAAAGGTGGCGGAGTATTTCAAAGCGCACTGATTCGGCTTTGCCGAATTTGGAAGAGCCGAATTTCGTTTGTTTGTCACAAAAAAGTTCACGCTAGAAGCGTGAACTTTTAAATTCGTCAAAAGCGAATTTTTTAGCACTCGAAACCACCGTCAACCTTGATGATCTGTCCGTCGATGAAGGAAGAATCGTCGCTGGCGAGGAAAAGTTCCACATTGGCTATATCTTCGGGAAGGCCGCAGCGCT
>JAAYHF010000160.1 GCA_012727485.1 Eubacteriaceae bacterium | reverse complement strand
TTTACGGTTCGCACGGCGGGGCGGCTGCCGTTTATGCTAGCGACTCAAATCAAGGTATCATGTCCAAACCGCTCATTCATGATTATTAATGCTTCTTGTCTTTTCTGTTCATTCATTTCAACTTAACCCCCTCTGTCGATTTCATACAATCGGCTATTTTCTTTGCCCGCTCGAATGCCAACCGTAGAAACTCAAGCGGGTCTGTTATGGTCTCGAAGTTTTTATTTCCAATCTCCAGTGCCACTACATTTGGATAAGAGCTTCCGGCTAACTTAGCGGCTATATCATTCCAATCAATACTGCCTGAAAACGGCAGGGCGTGCCAGTCGTCAATGCCATCATTATCATGCAAATGTACCGCTTTCAGCTTATTGCCGTAAAGAGTCAACAAATCTACTTTCGGAGTAAACACATTCCAGTGACCGCTGTCAAAGCAAAATCCCAATTTGTCTGACTGGATATTTTTGAAAATGGCTTCTAGATACTCCGGTCGGCTCATGTTTTCAATGGAAATGCTTATATCAAGTCGCTCTGCCCTATCGACAAGCCGCTTCATACGGTCAAGTCCAACGGAGAAGTCTTGCGGTAATTCAACTGTTTTGGTGCCGCTCTTATTCTCCGGGTGCATGACTACCGTTTGTATACCGTGAGCGGCACATTCCTCGATACAAACAGCAAGCTCATCAAATGCGGCTTGTCCGTCAAGAGTATCTTTCCATAAATCGTTTGCGTGTAAATATGGTGCGTGTGCGTTTTCTATTTGCAAGCCTATTTTACTTGCGTATTCGGGGAAAAGCTTATAATCTTTATCAAAGTAACCCGCCCATAAAAGCATCACGCTTCTGAAGCCTGCTTCTTTTATAAGGCGCAAACGTTCCTGCGACGAAAGATTATAGCCGAAGTAATCTACAATGGATAAATTCATATTTGCGCTCCCGTTTTCTTTGAAAAAACGCCTTCACTGTATCCTTCTCGGACTATTTCAATATCTTCTTGAAACATAGCTCTGATATGAACATTGTTATTCACGGCGCCACCTCCGCATCAATAAACTCAAGTTTTTGTCCATCGGCGTCTAATATTGCGTTCATGCCTATGGGGAGTATCGCGTGTTTTGTACCGTGACCGAAATCATCGGTATAGACAGCTGGAATTTTATTTCGCTTGGCAAAACGCTCAAAGCACCCAAACAGAATATCCGGCGGATTGACCGAATAATGCCCGAATATAACGCCTTGGATGTTTTGCATAATCGGACTTTGCTCAATAAACGCAAGGTATGTGGCAACCGCACCGACAACGCTGAACTTCTCAAAATCCTCTATAAACAGGATATATTTTTCGTTTCTGTCAAAGTTGAAGTGCTTGTTCCCCTGTAGTTGTCCCACCAAGGGAAGATATCCGCCGATCAGTTTACCCTCGCATTTCCCTCCGTTTATAGTTTTCCATTCACTGTCAGAGGTGAATACGCTTGATTCGTGTCCGGTCACAAAGTGCTGTAAAAATTGCTGCCAATCGTAATACCGTAAGTCGTTGAAGGCTCCGGGCATACAGCCGTAATAGGTCACAAGTCCGGTTTGCGAGTGAATTGCGTTCAGTATGCTTGTTCCGTCACTGTAACCGGAAAACAACTTTGGATTGTGCTTGATGGCAACATAATCTATTAACGGCAGAATTTCAACTGCGCCCTCTCCGCCGCCGAACAGCACCATCTTTACGCTATTATCCACAACCATAGCATTGATATCACTTGCGCGTTCCTCCGCACTTGCGGTGTAACCGTAGGTATCCTTATATGCGTTTTCTCCGATCTTAACCTTAAAGCCAAGAGACTCCAAAACGGCAATACTGCGCTTGTGTCTTGCCGGATCAGGAACATGACTTGGGCATATAATTCCTATCGTGTCTCCTATCGATAATTTTCGTGCAGCTATACTCATGCTTCTTACCTCCTAATCATTATGCCCTTCATATATTCAGATTCATTATGAAACCGCATTGCGATTTCTTTCTCTTCCTCGGTGCAACCGAGCAAGAGCTTTATTT
>JAAYHF010000159.1 GCA_012727485.1 Eubacteriaceae bacterium | reverse complement strand
TTGCCTTTACATAAAATCAGTATTATTTTATTTTTTGACCGGGTCACTTTGATAAAAGTTCCCGCCAAGACCGGGTCACTTTGGAAAATCCTACTGCAAGGCAAGAGCGTTTTTTCGTTTTTGACCGGGTCACTTTGACAAAACAGCTCTCACTTAGACCCGAACATAAAGTAAAAAATCGGTGCAAAACTTCTCCGGTTTTAATTTCATCATACAAACGAAAGCCAACGCCGAAAGCTTGCGTTTCCGACCCGATCCCCCCGGAAAATCCCTCCTTTTACCCTCCCGAAAACCTCTCTTTTTACCGGCCCCCGAATATCCCCAAACCCCCAAAGCCCACACAAAATTTCCCCACCACAAAAACAAAGGCGACCGCAAACACAGCCGCCTCCGATTCAATCCATTAAATTAATTTAAAAGCTTTACTCCCAAGCTTATCCGCCCCAAACCCGACCTACTTTATAAACTCCCCCAACCCAGGATAACCCCGAGGAATAACCATGGAAACGGTTTTCCCCCTGCTATCCGTGTAATTGACAAGAAAGCTGTTCTCCCTCTCCTCCTCCAATGAAAGGTTGTTCAGCCGCACCGTGCGCCCGGATTTGACCTTTTTTATAAGGGTATTGCCGTTTTCCAGAAAATATACGGTATTTTTCGCTTCGAGGAAGGGGCTGTAATCCTTTGCTATTTTAAAGGTCATGACAAAGCAGAGGATAAGCCCTCCGAAGAAAACCCCCAATAAAATCGGGCCGGATACTCCGCCGCGAACCATAAACACCGTCGTTATCAACAATACCAGCGGGAAGACCACGCAGGAAAGTATCAGTAAAAGAGTGATTTTTCCCTCGATTGCGGCCTTGTTTTGTTTGGCGTAGGCCTTGTCGTAATAGAGTATCTTCATTTCCCGCTTGCTTTGGGGAGTTTGCGCTTCCTGCGAATCGGCGGTATCCGACGGGTTTGCCCCGATTTCCGATGATTGCCTGTAAGGCTCTCCCACCACCTTTTGCGCGGGGGAGGGGGCGACGGCGAGCAAACTCTTGAACGCCTCCTGAGGTTCCATGCCGTGTGACAACGATATTTCCCGCGAAGCGGCATTAAGCCTCCTGCCTGCGGGCAAAGCCTTGCCTATCGAATAGATAATGAAAACACCGAAGAGAAGTTCCTTCAAATAACCCGTGTCGAAGCCTTCATTAAAGCAGTTATAAAGATAAAACAGGTAATCAAGAATGTACAGAATCAATCCTGCAATCAAAAACGACGGTTTTTTACCGGCAATGATCCGAAAAAGGAAAAATAAGCCGCATATAACAAAGGCGGCGGCAATCAGTATAGCACCACCGAGCGTACCGTTAAGGAGATAATATCCCACTGTGGCCAAAAAATATGGAGTGAATGCGGAAAAAACAAAAACAAAATCCGCTTTGAATAATGTAAGCACCACATTCAAGGTACTTATAGCCGCCATAATTACAAGGGTGGTTAAACCCTGCTTATATTCCGTCGCATCCCTTTTGTTGTCCTCAATGCTTTTTTTCCTGAAATCCTCCATTGTTAATCCTTTCCCCTATAAGGCGTGCTTTCCGCCGCCCTTTCTTTCCCGTCGCAGATCCCTCGCCGCTTTGATATTCTCCCCGGTGAAGCCCAAAAGCACCGTCGGATTCTTCGCGGCTATGACGGCCATGGCCTTCTCTATCGTGTCCTCGCCCTTCTTGTTCGGATTAGCCGCATTGAGGGTGAAGTTATTTATGAATTTCGCCTGACCCACCAGAGCCTCCCCCGTCTTTATGCCGTTGTATCTTTGCACCCTCTTGTAGCACCACTCTATATCCTCGTAAATACCCACAAACCCGGTGCCCTTCCCGAATACGAATTTAACCGAAAATCTCACGGCGTCCTTGCCCAGTGAGAGGTTATCCGTCATTTCAAGCTCCATGGCCGCCTGCTCCGTCAGCCCCATTTCGTCAAGGCGGGCGAAGCTTTTTTTCATGGCCTTGTTTGCGGATATGGAGGGAATGCAGAAGGTGAGGGAAAACACACCCAGAGTCAAGCTCAAAGCGAACATCCAAGCGGCCCTGTCCGAAGAAGGACTTGAGCCTGCCGCCAGATAGTTATCTCCGAACATTCTGTCATAATCCGAAAGGGTGATCTCCCATGCCTGACAGATATAATCCTTTATGGTGTCTGTGGCGCCCCTGACTCCGCCGTACAGCCGATAGGACTCTCTTTGGGTTAAATCGCAGTCCTCCGCCCAGAATTCTTCGGTCATGAAAAATTCATATTGCTTATCCAATCTGCCGAGTATTCCCGAGGGTATGCGGGCTATGTAAAGATAGCCCTCCCTGTCGAAAATGGTGTAATATTTGTTGCCGTCCCCGTCGTCGTAAAGCCAATCCGAAACCGCCACCACATCCACATAGCAGTAACTTCCCTTGGGCGAATCGCTCGGGTAGAATTCATGGGCTGTGGCGGTGTCGTCCCCGCCGGAATTCACCGCAAACAGCACCAGCAGAACGACCATTGCGCCGGCCAAAACCCCGGCGATTATTTTCGAAGCGGGTCTTGTGGAAATGTAGGTTTTAATAATTCTCTTTGCGTCCATTATCTTACTTCCTTATATAATTCTCTCGAATATTCATTATAATAAATATAGCGCAAAAAGGCGAATTTGGAAAGTATATTGTAATAATTCTCGGTTCATCTGTCTCGGCGCGCCTTTATCGAAATAAACCGAAGAAACCGCCCTCGGAGTGTCGCTTGTAATACGGGGGAAATCCTTGGGGAATACCCTTATATCATCGAAGGGAACACATTTTTGATAACCTTTTACGGTAACGCTTGCGACGCCGCCGCCGAGGGACAAATACCGAAAGGGAACCCCTTAAAGGATTTCTCCGTTTATCCCTTGGGATTATAAAGCTTGACAAATCGGCGGCATACTATATAATGTAAATACGATCGTGCCAGGCGGGGAGGCAGCGGCCCCCTGTAACCCGAAATCCGCTATATCGGGGCCGGATTCCCCTCTGAGGGCATATCTTCGGGTAAAGAACCGTTTGCGCCAAGCGTTGAAGGTTGGGTTTCGTGCAGTTCGCCTCTGTCAACCCCGTCAGGTTCGGAAGGAAGCAGCGGCATACGGAAATGCGAGCGTGCCGCGAAGCTGCCTGACCGGAGCAAGGTTCTTCGGCATCGGCCCGGGGTCTATGTCCGAGGAGGGGTGCGCGGTCGTTTTTTTATATTCGGAACACTTTGATAAGCTACCGATACCGTAAGCTTGTTTTTTCGTTTATATGGTTGTTGTAAAATGTGATTATTATATATGGGATCGGTCGCTCTGCTTGGCTGTTTTCGAATTTATCCCGCCGCTTATTGCCTAAACCCGAAACAGTGCGAATTCGAGTAGCAATATAGTGGGTTTGACCGATTATGTTTAAAGCTAATATATCACAGTCAGGGATTATGTTTTAAACCAAAAGGTAATGAGTATCTCACATTCTTTTAGGTGTTTACCGCATGAAAACGACCCTATTCAAAGTTAAGAGTAATATTTTTGTATGGTTGATTTTTATCAGATAAGGAAAGTTAGGGGGCTTTTATGGTTTGCTTTTGTGCGGTAAGGCCTTTATAATTACTTAAGTTTGCGCTGTTTTGGGATCGGGCAAGGGGCGGGGAGACTGTCTATCCTCCGACAGACACAAGACAAAAAAGCGTTCTTTTCCCTTTATTATGCTTCAAATATAACCCCCCATTAATGCTCTTGCCGAAGTGACCCGGTCAAACCACAAAAACCAACGCAATAGTATAAAAGGGCTTCACATTCCGACCCGGTCATAAAATAAAAAAGCCGTTTCTCACGATATTAACTTCCGCTTCCCCCTTCATAAAGTCGAGGTTTCCCGCCCTTTTATATCGTGGAATTATTACATTATAAACGAGTCAGAAAATTTAATCCCATTAAAATGCCATTGGCGGGGTGTTTAACATTATGACCGGGTCAAAACTTTAAAGCGTATATTTTATATTCTGATCGGGTCGCAAAGCAAGACGAAAACCGTAAATTCCCATTTTGCTTCAAATATAACCACTTTACCAAAGTGACCCGGTCAAAACACCAAAACCCAACGCAGATAATTTTAAAAGACTTCACATTCCGACCCGGTCATAATATAAAGCCTATTTCCATTTCCACAGTATAAACTTCTGTTTCCCTCCTTCGTAAGGGCAGAAATTTCCCGTCCATTTCACCTATTTATATTGGAGGATTATATATCTTTTATTACCGACTCGATGCCCATATCGGTAAAACGCCATTATTAACTATCCTTTGAACACAAGCCAAAACCGTTATTCCCTTTTTAATATGCTTCAAATATAACCCCCCTATAATACTTTTACCAAAGTGACCCGGTCAAACCACAAAAACCCAACGCAAATTGTTTAAAATGCTTCACATTCCGACCCGGTCATAAATAAAAAAGCCTATTTCCACAGTGTAAACTTCTGTTTCCCTCCTTCGTAAGGGCAGAAATTTCCCGCCAATTTCACCTATTTATTTTGTAGGATTATATATCTTTTATTTCCGACTCGATGCCCATATCGGGAAAACCCCATTATTAACTATCCTTTGAACACAAGCCAAAAACCGTTCTTTCCCCTTTTAGTATTCTCCCAAACACAACCCCCACTTTATACTTTTACCAAAGCGACCCGGTCAAAACACAAAAAACGCAATAGACAACCTAAAAAGCCTCACATTCCGACCCGACCATAATAAAACCCCGATTTTTACGGTAAAACTCACTGCTTCCCCCCTTTTCGAAGATACAGGCTTCCCCGCCCCCCTATCCTTCAAAACAGCCCCAAAACCGTCCCTTCCCCCTCTGACATAACAATCGAACCCCTACCGATACCCCCGCCCCCCCCAATACCCAAACAACCCCCAAAATCAAACTTCCTCCCTATTTTTTGACCATATACCC
>JAAYHF010000158.1 GCA_012727485.1 Eubacteriaceae bacterium | reverse complement strand
TATCTTCGACTCCGATTCATGGGACACCATAAGCGATTCGGGAATGGTAACAATCGAAACATCTGCGGATAAATCGATAATGCAGGAATACGACGACAGCGGTTTTGTCGCCTACGATCAAAAAGGTTATAAAATTGTCATCAAAAAACTGAATGATGAAGATAGTTTTTGGGGCGCCGAATTAGCCGTTTATGTCGAAAACAACTCCGGAAAAGACGTCACGGTTCAAGCGCGCGATGTGTCGATCAACGGATTCATGGTTGATCCCTCGTTTTCCTGTGATGTTCTTAATGGTAAGAAGGCCTTCGATACCATTACTTTCTTCGAGAGCGATTTGGAGAGCAACAATATCACCGATATAACCGATTTGGAGATCTCTTTCCATATTTTCGATGCACATAGTTGGGACACCATAATCGACACAGATGCCATCACCGTTAAATTCGAGTAATAAGTTTTACGGTATAATTCCTATCAAAGGACTTAAACCCATTATATGACAAGTAAAAAATACCGCCGAAAAACGGCGGTATTTTTTTGCTCCCGCTTTCTCCCCTTTTCAATATATACCCCAAAGAGCAACACCGGAGCGATAGCCTATATGCCCTTTATAATTGAGATAGCGGCGAACACACAAATGGGAGTTAAAAAAAAATGATGTCTTTATTTTTCGACCCGTCCACTTTGTAAATGGTTATCAAATCTCACCACCGTAATCTTGTGAATAAGAAAGATTTTCCTTTAGAGATATGAAAGTTAAAGCGGGAGGGAAACCCCGATAAAAAGCCCTTTAAATAAAGTGACCCGGTCACAATGGAAAAACTTTTCCTTTTTCAAAACAACCGAGTTTAAAGAAGATTTATCAATATAACCGTATCAAGAAATAAACAGTCCTTTTTATAAAGTGACCGAGTAAAAAACAAACACTTTTAAGACACAAATCCACTTTCCTCGGCATTCCGAACATTCAAATTATTCAAGCGTAACAAGCTACGAAAAACACTCAAGAAGCTGCTTAGTTGCGATCATGCAGAATAATTCGCACAATAAAACAAGCCCGCCCCGAATATAACCGAAACAGGCTTGTATTATGTGGTGTGGTTACACTATACCACCTCACCTGCGTATTTCATACTTATTTCCCATTATATTTTCCGTTTTTTGCTTATATTAAAGGTTTTTCGTCGTTTTCTCTCTTTAAGCGTTTGTTTTTTTGCATTCCATGAAATTCTATCAATTTTTTCCGGCAAACCGAACAGTCACGAAGCATATTACAGATACATCAAAAGAATCAAAGGCTGTCCATATAAGCATAAAACTCCCTTTCCTTCATCGGCGCAAGGCAGGCATGGTCTTTACATATATAATAAGCGGTTTCTCCGTCCAAAAGTTTATATTCGCCCGTCGATGGATCAACAAATCGCACCATGGCGTTAAGCGGAATGTGCAAAGCGGCGTTTGTCTCTCCTCCCTTTTCCCCTGCAACGGTAATCATAACATAAGGGTCAAGATGCTCGGAAAGGGCGGTGAGAAAAGCCGTACAGCCCTCGGGATAGACCTTAGCCCGGGAGGACATGAATTTCAACTGACTTTCGAGTAGCCTTTCGTATTTATCCCCCGGGTCGATAAACATAAGCCTGACAAGATTTTGAGCCATCAGAGAATTGCCGCAGGGATAGGCTCCGTCGTAACTTTCCTTGGGGCGCGCGATCAGCTTTTCACCCGAAGCGGCATAAAGGAAGAATCCCCCGTTTTCGTAATCGAAAAATTCCTGCGCCGCCCTTGACATTATTTCTTCGGCTCGCCTTATATACCTCGCCTCAAAGCTCACTTCATACATATCGAGCAAGGCCTTGATATACCCGGCGTAATCGTCCAAAAAGCCTTCGGTTTCACCCATTTTGCCCGAATTGCCCGCAAATACCCTTTGTGCGCCGCACAACTTGCTTTCCATATATTCAAGAGCGTCAACAGTGGCTCTCCGATAAAGCTCATTCCCGCTGACCCGATAAATATCCAAAAGGGCGGAAACCATCAGCGAATTACGGAATGTCAATATCTTTTCGTCTCTATGAAGCTCGAAGCGCTCTTTTCTGTAAGCATTGAGCTTTTCAAGCATGGGGTCGAAGGCGTCATGAAGTCTTTCGGTTTTCAATAAATTCGGTATGCTCTTTCCCTCGAAATTGCCCCCCGGGGTTATGTCGTAATACTCACAGAAATCCTTTGCTTCTCTATTCCCGAGAACGCCTGCCACCTCGTCGGGAGTAAAGAGGTAATACCCCCCCTCCCCTCCACCGCTGTCCGCGTCCAACGCGCTGTAAAAACCTCCCTTGGGGGAGTTCATCTGCGACAAGACAAAAGCGGCGGTTTTTATCGCTACGGTTTTATATATTTCTTTTTTCGTAACATCATAGGCTTTGCAATAGGCGCTTATCAGAAGCGCATTGTCGGTGAGCATCTTTTCGAAATGGGGTACAAGGTAATATCTGTCCGTGGAATAACGGTAAAATCCTCCCCCGATGTGGTCGAACAAACCTCCCTTATACATTTGCATAAGGGTCTTTTCCGCCATATCCGACAGGGTTCTATCCCCCCTTTTTTCAGATTCTGCGAGCAGAAAGGTCAAAATGTGGGGCGAGGGGAATTTCGGAGGGCCGCCGAAGCCGCCGTAAAGTCTGTCAAAGCTCAGGGAAAGGTTTTTTAACGCCTTTTCGGGTAGGGTGTCTTCGATTTCAGTCGGTTCGCTCACCTCGTCCTTTGTCAATTCCCTTATTATACCCTCGGTGGGGCTAAGCAGTGCCGCCCTATCGGTTTTCCATTGACGGCTTATCAAACCCAACAACTCCTCAAAACCGATCATACCCCCCCTTGAGTTTTTCGGAAAATATGTGCCCGCGAAAAAGGGTCTTTGCTCCGGGGTCATGAATATGCTAGCAGGCCAACCTCCGCTGCCGCTGAAAGCTTGGCAAAAGGACATATAAACGCTGTCAATATCCGGGCGCTCCTCCTTATCGACCTTTATGGAAACGAAGGATTCATTCAGCAGTTGTGCTATTTTATAATCCATAAAACTTTCCGCCGCCATGACATGGCACCAATGGCAGGTGCTGTAACCTATCGAAAGGAACACGGGCTTGTCCTCCCTTGCCGCCTTGCTGAAGGCTTCCTTTCCCCAGGGGTACCAATCGACCGGGTTATAAGCGTGTTGGAGAAGATAGGGAGAGGTTTCGTTTATCAATCTGTTGGGTTTATTTTTGTTTTCCGTAACAATGCCTCCTTTTTATATGGATATTCTTTTATATATCAAGGATATTATCCCCACGGTAGTAAAAGGATATGTATAGGTTTGTCTGGCGCAGATAATTCGAAACCGATTATTGGCAAATGAGCCATGAGGGGGGCATTACAGCACCATACTTTTGGTTCATTGATTTACTTTATCTCGATTTTAAAAGAGTTACCGATCAAGCGGGAGTTAATCCCGAAGGGCGGGATTAAGCATTATAAAGGGAATAAAAATATTGAAAACGAATACGTGCCCCGAAACTTCTCTTACCATTTTTCCATATTACACGCTTCCCGTGATTTTTAGCTAAACCCCCGTTTTATATCATCTGTTGTGTAAATTCGCAGTGACCAAAAAACCACCGTAAAAAACCCTTCGCTTTGCCCAATAAGCTCAAACCAAAACAAAGGGCCGCATCAAATCCAACGACACAGCCCTATATTCTTAATCACAACCGAAATTACTGCCGGTAAAAGGGCTAAAGGCCCCTTAAGGGTTCCGCTTGAAGGTTAGGGGGAATGTTTCTTTGAAGCTATACTATGGTGCCCGTGACGGTGAGAGTGCTGACTCCCGGGGTTATTATCCAATTACCCCCGGTCGTGTCCTGGGTATAGGTGGCGGCGGGAACGGTGATCTGCCCCGCATTGGTTACGAATAGCCCTGTGGCGGTGTTGTAGGTGTAGTTGGCGGGAGCATTCCACGGATTTGTATTGAAAGCCACGGTGAGATTTGTCAAAATGGGATTGAAGGTATCCCTTATTACCGCATCGTCTGTGACCGTGGCCGGGGTATTCCCGAAATTCTGGATCACAAAGGAATAGGTAAGCTGACCGTTCGGCGCAACAACTTCGGGAGAAACGGATTTACTTATGGTGAGATCCGCCTGACGGGCAGTGTAGATTGTGGCGGAATCTCTCAATGCGGTCGCAATCCCCATTCCCGTGAGCTGTCCGGTGTTGACTATCCTGCCTGCCACATTAAGGGGCGCATATTGATTTACGGTTGCTTCATATATTATCATCGCATTGCCGTTTGCCGGTATATTGATACCACTGATGACAAGATTATTTGCACTTGTCACCGTGGGGGCGGTTTGTTGAACTCCGTTTATATAATATTGCACCGAACCTGTAACATAACTCAGCGGCACGAGGGTGCCTCCCGTGAAGGCATAGGCTCCGAGGTCGTTTGTCAGGGTCAGCCCGGTGTAGGGCGTCACTCCCGCATTGACGATACTGACTATATAAGTCACGCTGTCATTCAGCGCATAAGTGTCGGTGACGGTTGTTTTTGTTATGGTGAGTACATCCTGCAGCTCCCCCGTCGCAACATTGGAATTAATCACATTGCCGTTGTAGGTTAAGGTTGCTTGATTCTGAAAAATTGCCATATAAACCTCTTTAACATTATTTGGAAGGAAACTCCTTCAACACATTATATGCGGTAAAAAAGTTTCTGACACTTTGGGGGGCGGCTAGCCGAGCAACGCGTTTTACTTTGCTATGGGTAACACTTTATAATCGGTCATTTAGCCGCAAGGGGAGTAATTGAAATTATCTGACATATGATTAATTTGGAAAGACGATTGAGGTTCTGCACTTTCTATATAGATTATTCGGGGACACTTCAAAGTAAAAAGTCACAGCCCCGTTAAGCCTCTATTCAATTCCTATTACCGGATTTTCTTTCCGCACTTTGTGCGGCAAAGGGCATTTACACTTACTATTTTGCATAGTGTTGTTTCGGTGTGTGTATTGCTTTTATCTTCCTTTTTTCATCGTTAAGAAAGACGGGGCAATCGTCCATGCACAATTACTTTGCACGATTGATCTTAAAAAAAACATATTTTGTTTGCACCCGATTGTGAGGGGTTGAGTCAATTTTTTGGATTTTTCTTCATACTATTTTTAATCTTCAAGCATTTCACCGCATAAAAGGCATTTTATACCGTGAAAACGAAACGGAAAAAGCATAACGCTTGTGGTATTTCTCTTGCAACGGTCGGCCACCCGTATACTGTTTGATTGCTAATGCGGCGTCGCTCCTAAAACGCCGCCGATATTGCACGATATATGAAAAACCACAATTTACTTTGTAAGTACCATATAACAGATGCTGTATAATTAAATATATAAAGGAGAAATGGCAATGTATCAGTATATTTCGGCGGTAAGCATTTCCGAGGCTATAGAAAAGAGCTTAAAGGCGCTCAATGAAAACGGGGTTATCTGCGCGAGGGAAAATCAGGACAGGGCGGACACCACAAAGGAAACCCAGGTGGTGATAGACGTCATCGACCCCACGGCCGAGCCGATGGTCAGCAAGGCCATGCCCTGCGATATTAACGCTCTGGTGCAATATGAGGACGAATTCTTAAACGGCACGGCGGACGGCGACGGTTGGAAATATACCTATCACAGTTTGTACAGCCCCTTTTACGACAAGGTGATTGCGGAACTTAAGCGCAACATCAACACCCGCAGAGCCTGCATAGCCCTGGGACAAGGGGATATAAACTTCACCTCGGACCCGCCCTGCCTCCAGCTTTTGATGTTCACCGCCAATGAAAACGCATTGGAAGTGACCTGTCTTTTCCGCAGTAACGATGCGGTCAAGGCTTTCCCGATGAATATCATCGCCATAGCCGCCCTTCAAGAGAAGGCCGCGGGGGATATGGGAATGAAGATAGGCGCTATGCATTACATAGCCAACAATTTCCATGCTTACAGCAAGGATTTTGCCACGCTGGAAAATTACATCAGGCTTTTTGACAAATATGACACCCCCGAAACGCTCCACCGCAAAAGCTACACCAATTCCCAACACGAACAAGCCCGTAAAAAGTATTACGAAAGTAAAAATAATTAAAGTTTGAGCTTGAAACCAAAAACGGCCCTGTGGTAGTTTTTGCGAAAACCATAGATCAAAAAGCAATATCGCAGATTCTAAGAACAGCCAACTCCCCCTTGGGTGAAAACGCCCATATAAGAATTATGCCCGATGCCCATGCGGGAGCGGGTTGCACCGTGGGAACGACCATGCTCATCACGAATAAAATCTGCCCCAATCTTGTGGGAGTGGATATAGGCTGTGGGGTGGATTTTGCCGAAACCTCCCTTGATTTTTCCGGGGGTATGCTCGAAAAACTCGATAAAATAATAAGGCAGGCAGTTCCCTCCGGCATGAAACTGCATAAAAAACAGCAAATGGGAGAGGACTTTTTCGGCAAACTTTACTGTTGGAACAGTTTAAAGCAGGAGGCGAAAGCCAACGCCCTGCACGCCCTCGGTACGTTAGGCGGGGGTAATCACTTCATCGAAGCCTATGAAGGCGGGCATATAGCAGTTCACAGCGGCTCCAGAAACTTAGGCTTGCAGGTGGCGAGGTTTTATCAATCCCTTGCGGAAAAACGCTTCAATCAAGATCAATCAAGGATTTTAAAAAGCAGGTTATCCGAGCTGCCCGAACAGGAAAGAGAAGCCTATCTTAAGGTGAACAAAGTTACAAAACGACCCTTGGATCTCGCTTACCTCGAAGGGGACGATATGGAAAAATACCTTTGGGACGCTCTGATAGCCACTCGATTTGCGGAATTGAACAGGAAGGCCATAATAACGAGGATAACCTCCCTTTTGGGGGGCAAAATAAAAAGCCATATCGTTTCCACCCATAATTACATCGATTCCGATAAAATTCTCCGCAAGGGAGCGATCAGCGCAGGGGCGGGGGAAAGGCTCGTCATACCGCTGAACATGAGGGACGGGCTTTTGGAGTGCGAGGGGGTCGGCAACGAGGATTGGAACCATTCCGCACCCCACGGGGCGGGCAGGCTCTATTCGAGGTCAAAGGCAAAACAGGTTATTTCCCTTGAAGAATACACCGGGGCAATGGAGGGTATCTACACCACAAGCGTGAACTACTCCACCCTTGACGAAGCGCCCTTTGCCTACAAGGATTATAAAGAGATTATGGAAACCGTCTCTCCGACGGTCAATATCGTCAAAAGGTGGAAACCGGTTTATAATTTTAAGGCGAATTAACGGGAAGATTAAGACAACGCCGCACAATCAAAACAGGGGCAATAGGGCATCACCGATACATTAACAATCCCCCACGGCACTTTCCGCGCAGTAAGGGCAATAAGGTTATGCCGTATTATTTCGTTAAAGTGAATTGGTTGATATAATAGTTTTTTAGCATAATAACCGGGTCGGATAATTCCGGGTAAAAATTGGAGCATCTTTTCTATTACAAGGAACTAAGGCGATTCTTTGTGGGTGCAAGCTGTTAGGGATATTTGCGGTTTGTTTTTTGCGGTATTGACTTAGATGCTGTCGACAATAAATATGCTATAATAGAGAAAACAAAAGAAGGAGCCCCTCCATGGAAGCATCATATCACAGGCACGACATAAACGACAAAG
>JAAYHF010000157.1 GCA_012727485.1 Eubacteriaceae bacterium | reverse complement strand
TCGAAGCGCATTGATACATGGCAAGCTTTTTCGCCGTCGCTCCCGATTTCACGCTTTCGATAAGACATAAAGTCTTTAAGCTTTTATATCGTTTTCCCTTTAAAGACCGAGCTTTATCTATTAATCGGTAAAGCTGACTTTAATATGAAGGGGCGTTGCGTCGGCGGTGTTTTGCCAAAGGGCGCTTTCAATGCTCATGTTAAAGTAGGCCTTATTTTGCTTTGCGCCGTTAATTAAGCCGGACGAATTGGTTCTATATATCTTATACAAGAAATGCTTCGCTGTCAATGGAAGAAAGCAAAAGTTCAAAAAAGCGGCGTGAATTTTTCACGCCGCTTTGTTTGAAGTTTCAAAATTCAGCTTTGCTGAATATCGTTATGACCCGGTCAAAACATAAAAGGGTTGTCTTTTTACGATGCGCCTTGCTTGTTGACATTTTTATGTTTTTATCATTCTGACCGGGTCAGAAAGAACAAAGCTATGTCTCACTTTTTACAAAACGGCTAAAGTCAATTATGACGAAGGTCATTTTATGACCGGGTCAGAACAGAAAAACAAGCGCGGCAATATTTTTCAAAGGGAACACTTCACTTTCTGACCGGGTCACGATGAAACCTCCCTTCGATGTTTTTCGGGGAGGATATTATATTTGATTTTGGGTGATCTTATTATGCTGAGGCGGTCGGAGGTTTGAAAACGGGTTAAAATTTGACCGGGGTGGAATCTAAAGGGAAGCTTTTTACATTGTGACCGGGTCAGAAAGAACAAAGCTATGACTCACTTTTTACAAAACGGCTAAAGTCATTTTATGACGAAGGTCATTTTATGACCGGGTGAGAACAGAAAAACAAGCGCGGCAATATTTTCCAAAGTGAACGCTTCACTTTCTGACCTGTCACAATGAAACCTCCCTTCGATGTTTTTCGGGGAGGATATTATATTTGATTTTGGGTGATCTTATTATGCTGAGACGGTCGGAGGTTTGAAAACGGGTTAAAATTTTACCGGGGTGGAATCTAAAGGGGAAGCTTTTTACATTGTGACCGGGTCAGAAAATACAAAGCTATAACTCACTTTTTCCAAAACAACCAAAGGTTGTTTTACAACCGGAGGTTGTTTTATGACCGAAGGTCATTTTTTGACCGGGGCATTTTAAGACCTGTCGGAATCTTTAAAAGAAGTTCCTTCGTTGTGACTCGGGCAAAACATAGTCTTTTTACGATGCGCCTTGCTCGTTGACATATTTATGTTTTTGTCATTTTGACCGGGTCAGAAAAACAAAGCTATGACTCACTTTTAACAAAATAACCAAAGTCATTTTATGACCGGGTCAGAATATGAAAAAGCAGTTTTTCCGAAATGACGAAGGTCGTTTTATGACCGGAGCATTTTAAGATTGGGTCGAAATCTTTTGATTCGCCGGAATTTTTGTTTTCCGAATTTTTGCGGGGCAGGGTTGTGGGTGGGGCGGAAGGGGAAATGAACGAAGCGGGGCATATCATGCACGGCGGAACTATCGTGGACGCCTATCATCTACAAACCAAGTTCCGCCATGAACGCCGAACACGCAGTGACCCCGAGATGCACCGGACGAAGAAGGGGAAGGAATGGCGCTTTGGAATAAAGTTGCATATCGGTGTGGACGCGGGTACCGGTGCGGTGGTGACAGCGGAAGCGACGCCTGCGAATGTTCACGACATCACCGTGGCGAGCAAACTGCTTCGGAAGGACGACACCGTGGTCTACGGGGATTCGGGGTATATCGGTATCGAAAACCGACCGGAAATCAAAGAAGACGAACATTTTTCCAAGATAGAATACCGGATCAACCGCCGTCCGGGGAAGCTTCGCCGTATGCAAGACAATGGTGGTCAGAATTGGGAACGCTATATTGAAAACCGTAAGTCTCCGTCCGTAGTAAGGCCGTTTCGTTTTCTCAAGGTTCAGTGTGGCTTTCGTAAGACAGTCATGTATTGAAAAGAACCTCAACCGTCTGTTGGTCTTGTTGGCAAGTAATAATCTGTATGCGTCGGAGAGGGCGGGTCGAAGATTGGCGGTTGATTGGGTCTGACGGGAGAGATCTGAGTATATGTGGGGAAACGGTGAGAAAGGGCGGATATTTCGGTCTTTTTTGGCTTTTTGAGGGCTGTTGAGGGGGTGTTTTGGGGTTTTGGGGGTTGTGTGGGGGATTTAAGCAGTGGTTCCTTAGCTTCCTCGGCGGTAAAAACCAAAGGGGGGGAAGTTAAACTTTTTAGAAGGAAAAGACTTTAAACAAGTTTTCAAGGACTTTACTTTTCCTATATAAGCCCAAGACATGGCTTTAGCCGAGTCCAAGACATGGCTTTAGCCATGTCTTGGACTTTGTTTCGCCGAGGTTTCACGGAGAAGTCTTTACAAAATCCGATTCGTAACCATCTCCCGAAACGCCCCGCCGCAAGCCCCAAAACTTCGTCGCTATCTTTCGTACAAATAAGTATAGGAATAGACAGCCCCGTCAACGCCCTCGGGATATTCGTTGAGGATAAGCTCGATCTTGTTGTCGTATAAGGTAAAGCGGAAGATGCGGGCGGCGTCATTGTTGCCCTTTGCGGCGGCGTACCATTCGCCGTTGGGACAGGAGTAATACATTCCCCCCGCCACAAGGGTCAGCTTCATGCCCCCCTCGTTCATCTCCCAACCCGCCTTGGTCCGCGAGTAGAAATCCGCCGTTCCCCCCTTATCGACGGTGAGGGTGGATACATTGCCCGATTCCGATGCCGTCTGTGTGTAGCCCTCCACCGTTTGGGAAAGAAGCCTCCAAGTACCCTCCAAGGGGGCAAGATACTCGGATATGTCCGCTTTCAGGGGCTTCTGGGCGTATAAAACCATGTCGTTGGCCTGTTCGAGGTCGCTCCCGTAATAAAGGTATTCCTCCTTGGCCGAGGGAAGATACCTGTCGTTGACCGTTATCGCCCGCTTTTTTATATCCCCGATTTCGATCTCATAGGTCACGCTTTGGGCTTGAGCGCCGTCGCTGACCTCGTTGGCGGGCAGCTCGGAGTAGTTCACCGTAATATAGGCCAACTGCCCTTCTATCCTCGTTTCGCTCACGGCTCCGCCGGCCGCCGCGCCCGAGAACATCACCCCGGAGGTGTAAAAATCGCCCTCCTCACTGCCGGAAAACCATATAAAATACTGTCCGCCGTCCTTCTCGCAGACCCAGACCCCCTCGAGAGCTTCCCAAAGTTCCCGTCGGTCATTCCCGCGGCTCTCCAACACCTCGTAAGCCATTTCAAGGGTGGCGGCGCAGTAGGTGTATTCGGCGGGGGAGGCGTTATCGAGGAAAATATCGTTGAGGGTCATCGCCCCTTTTTCGAGGGAGGCAATATCCATTTCATAGGTTGCGGCGAAGGCCTGACTGCCGCTGTTTTCCTCATTTTCCGGCACCTCGGGGTAATTGACCTCAAATATTATTCCCCCCGTATCGGATTTTGAAAAATCCGTTATTTCCCCTTTGGCCACAGCCCCGGAGTTCATGATTCCGCTTGTGTAATAATACTTGCCCTCCTGCATGGAAAAAACGGCGAAATAGCCCCCGCCCGAGGGAGCTTCATAGACCCATGTTCCCTCAAGGGCTTCCCAAATCTTCTCAAGGGTCGTTTGCGGAGTGCAACCCGCAATGGCGATCAATACGGCAATAAGTGATAATAACAGAGAAATTTTCCTTTTCATCGGTGTTTTAATTCCTTTCGGGGAGTTGGATTGGTTGGTTTGATTATAGAGGAATTTATGGGGGGTTACAAGTGCCGGGGGAGGGGAAGGGGTATATGGG
>JAAYHF010000156.1 GCA_012727485.1 Eubacteriaceae bacterium | reverse complement strand
GCATACAGGCGCTTTGATAAAAAGGGCGCTTACCGCAATGATAAACGAAATATTTTAATTCGGTTTTGTTAAGGGTGTTTTTCGAAAGAAGCGTTTCCGGGGGGGTTGCGAATTGTCAAGTCGGTTGCGGTATAAGCCGGGTTTATCCGCTTTGCGATGGTTCGGAGGCGGTTTTCGGAATGAACATGTTATTATTGCGAATCCGCAATAAAGCAACATTACAAAGCACTTAAGTGCCGTAAAAAAACAAAAGAGGGCACACGCCCTCTTTCTTTTGTATATGTAAGCCAAGGGTTTCAAAGGTTTTCAGCCCTTTGAAACAAAGTGTTTAGGGCCTTCGTTTAAATTATGGATTTCATCTTTCAGAAATTCGGGATAGATGACCACCTCCCGAAGTTTTTCAAGCGGCAGCCAGCCGAAGGTCACATTGTCGTTATCCTTATGCGGTTTAAATTCGTTTTCATCGGGAACAGCCGCATTGTCGCACAATTCGATCAGATAATAAAAGGCGATGTTATGAACCTTTCTGCCGTTTTGAATCCAAAAACATTCTTCGCTCCATAAAAAGCGAATACATCTCACATCTGCGCCCGTTTCTTCCTTATATTCGCGCACAAGAGCCTCCGACGAGGTTTCACCGATTTTCACATGACCTCCCGGCAGGGCATATATGCCTTTTTCGCACTGAACGAGGATTTTGTTATTGCGTATCAAGACCCCCGCCGCCCTTAAATCGCAAATGTATCGGTCGGTCACAAACAGCCAATCTTTTTCCATGCGCCCATATTCCTTTATATTTTTTGTGGGTTTTCCGTCCGTACCCTCCTGCGAAAGCTTAAACACGGTTTTGTGCCGAAAGGTTTGCCTCACAATGGGTTCTGCCCCAACGCAATCAGCTCGGCTTATAATAAAGCTTTCGCAATTAGTCAGGGGCAATGCCGCCCGCCTTTGGGATAGCCGTATTCGGCGGCGCGGCATTTATTTACCACTCAAGCACCCCGCTTTTCTGCGCCTGCTCATATTTGAGTATCTTATAATCCAACCTCTCCATCGCCAAACGCATCTTTTCGTATTTTCCCATTAAAAGTTCCCTTTGCTCCTTTAAAAGCAAGAGGCGCGGGGTTATGGTGTCCTCCCCCTCAAGGGAAAGCCGCACATATTCCGCAATGGCTTCCACGCTCAATCCGGCGCTTCGCAGGCATATCGCCAACTCCACCCAAGAGCAGTCCGCCTCGCCGTAATCCCTTATCCCGCCATCGGTGCGCCCCACTGGGGGGATCATGCCCGCCTTTTCGTAATAGCGCAGGGTATCTGCGGAAATGTTGTAAAGCCTGCTGACCTCCGATATTGTCATTGCACCGATTAATCGAGGTTCACTATTTCGTAGGTTCTGCTGCCGTAACCCAGAGCCTGCGCCGCTTCGACGGTGTGTATGCCGTTGCGGGATTCTATCCTTTCTATAAGCGCCGCCTTGCCCGGGTCATCGGAGGCATAGACCATATCCACGCTCGCCTGATCCAGCGCCACGGGGTCGGTGGAGGCCAAAATGCCTATATCCGCCATTTCCGGCTCGTGGGGATTGGAGTCGCAGTCGCAGTCCACGGAAAGCCTGTTCGCCACATTCACATAAAGGATATTCTCTGCGCCCATGTAATCAATAACGGATTTGCAGGCGTCCGCCATGGATTCGAGGAAGCTGTCGTGGTCGGCGGTGAAGGAGGCCTTCATATCGGTGCCTGCCCCGGAGGTGTGGATCAGAATTTTCCCCTTAGACGAGCCTATTCCGATGGACATATTTTTCAGCGCACCGCCGAAGCCGCCCATGGCGTGACCCTTGAAATGGGATAAGATGAGCATGGAGTCGTAATTGGCGAGATGGGCGCCCACCACATTTTCCTTAAGATGGTGTCCTCCCTCCACGGGAAGGGCCATTTCCCCCTCCTCGTCCATGATGTCGCAGGGGGCTATGTCGTAAAAACCGTGGTCTTTAATCGCCTGCCAGTGATCCGCCGCGGAATACCGCTTGCCGGGATAGCCCGTGTTACATTCGACTATCGTTCCCTTCAGCTCCCCCACAAGTTTCGCTATCAGCGAGGGTTGGAGGAAGTTGTGTCCCCCCGGTTCCCCTGTGGATATTTTCACCGCCACCTTGCCCTTAAGTTCCCGGCCCAGGGCGTTGAATGCCTTTAAAAGCCCTTCGGGGGTGATTTCCTTCGTAAAATAAACCTTTGCCATTTTATACTCTCCTTTTCATATATTGCGCTGTCCGCCGAATAACAGAATTGGATTTTACTCGGCTTATCGTAATTATTATATAGGCTGAAGTTCACTTTAAGTCAAGGTGTTTTTGGGAATATTGACGGGGTGTGCAAAGAAAACAAAGGAAGGGGGCTTTACCGATTAGCGCTAAAGGGCTGTCAAAGTATTGCGTGCCGCCGTTTATTACGATAATAATATATTGCCGTTTAACCCAATGGTATATTTAAAAAATACTCTACCTCGCTGACCTTCGTTCCCTGAGCAAACCTTTCCGTTCCCTTCGGGGAAAAGCCGAATTTCTCATAAAAAGCAATCGCTTTGGCATTTTCCTTTAATACCCAAAGGGTTATTGTCCTTATTCCCCGTTGACGGGCTTCTTCCAAAAAATTCCTCATAAGGGCGCTTCCCACGCCCCGACCCGCAAAAAAGCTGTCCGTGTAAAGTTCCTTAAGCTCGGCGGTGGCGGCTTTTTCGTCAAAGGCGGTGTTCATCATGCCCTTTACAATGCCGTCGTCGTAAACGCTCACCCCCTCCAAAGCCCCCGGCTCGGTTAGCTCATCGGCGGTGGAAATGACCTGCAATTCGTTGAAGGTGCCCTTATCGTCCTTGAAAATATCCCTGTATGCCGTGCGCTTTGTGAAAACGAGTATTTCCGCTATTCTGGGAATGTCGCTTGTCGTTGCTTTTCTTATCATAGTTGCCTCTTAATATATTTTGTCAATTATTATACAGTACACGGGAAGTTATTCGAAAGAATGTTATTAAAACATCATTGCGGTTTACTCTCGGCTTTCACCCGCACCGCGAAGCAAACATAGCCATACAAAAAAGGAAAAAATCTACAACTAAAATGAAAAAATCATTAATTCCCCCCATTCCCCCCGAAGTTATGCTATAATATATTTGGAGAGTTGCAAGCAAAATGACAATTCGGGAAATCAAGGAGAATAACGAAGAAATCATACTTCGCCCCCGGGCGAGTAAATCCGCCGCTTCAAAGGGGAGAGTACGCCCCGAGAAGACGGACGATATACGCACCTGCTTCGAGATAGACCGCACCAGAATAATATATTCCAAGGCCTTTCGCCGCTTGAAGCACAAGACCCAGGTTTTTATTTCCCCTGAAAGCGACCATACCCACACCCGTCTGACCCACACCCTCGAAGTGGCGGATATTGCGGACAGGATAGCGGGGGGATTGGGGCTTAACAGGGAACTTACAAACGCCATCGCCCTCGGTCACGATTTGGGTCATGCCCCCTTCGGCCATGCGGGGGAAGCGGTTCTCAACGAACTTTACCCCGGATTTGCCCACAACGAACAGTCCCTTAGGGTGGTGGATATATTGGAGGATCTGAACCTTTCCTTTGAGGTGAGGGACGGCATCTTAAACCACCGTACCGCCAACACCCCCGCCACCTTGGAAGGAAAAATCGTGAATATATCCGACAAGATAGCCTATATAAATCACGACTTGGAGGACGCCCTCGCCTCCGGCATGATAAGCCGCAGTGATTTTCCGAGCCGAATATTCGAGGTTCTGGGAGAAAGCGGGGAGGAGCGCATCAATACCATGGTGAACGATGTTATCTTTAACAGCATCGACAAAGCCGAAATACGAAAAAGCCCCCTCATAGGCGCTCTCACGGACGAGCTTCGAAGCCTTCTTTTCGAGAAGCTTTATTTGGGGAGCGCTCCCAAGGCCAATCAGGAAGAAAAGGCGGGAAAATGCCTTAAAATGCTCTTTTATCATTATATGGAAAACCCCGGGGCAATGCCCGAAGAATACGCCGCCCGGGGTCGGGAGGATCTGGCCCGTTCCGTTTGCGATTACATAAGCGGTATGACGGACAACTTCGCCATAGAGACTTACAAGGAGATTTTCCTCCCATTATCACACCGTTAAAGGAAAAAAATGCCAAGATTTTCACAGAGTTTCATCGACAGGGTAATAGATTCATCGGATATGTTTTCCATTGTTTCCCGCTACACAAAGCTGACTAAAAAGGGAAGCAAGTATTTCGGGCTGTGTCCCTTTCCCGAACACAACGAGAAAACGGCTTCTTTTTCCGTTTCCGTGGACAAGCCCCTTTTTTACTGCTTCGGTTGCGGAGAAAAGGGGAATGTGGTGGGCTTTGTCATGAAGATGAATTCCATGAGCTTCCCGGAGGCCATAGAGTATCTGGCGAAGGAAGCCAACATCGCATTGGAATACGAAAACACCTACGACGCCGCCCGTCAATCCTCGAAAAACACTCTTTACGAGATAAACCGCAACGCCGCCAATTATTATTATCGGTGTCTGTTCAAGGATAAGGCCGCCTTCGCTTACTTGAGGGATAGGGGAATAGGCGAAAGCGCCATCAAAACCTTCGGGTTGGGCTACTCCCCCGCCGACAACGGGCTTTATAAATATCTCATCTCGGCGGGTTTCAAAAAAGAGGATATACTCGCCTCCTCCCTCGCCCGGGAAAATCAAAGAGGGCCCTACGACTATTTCAGGGGGCGGATAATGTGTCCCATTCAGGATGTAACGGGAAGGGTGGTGGGCTTCGGCGGAAGGGTGATGGACAAAAGTCAGCCGAAATATCTCAATTCCCCGGAAACGGCGGTTTTCATCAAGAATTCCACCCTTTACAACCTCAACAGGGCAAAGGACGAACTTAAGGGAAGGCCTTTGATAATGGTGGAGGGATATATGGATGTGATCGCCCTTTACGACAGGGGGGTGAAAAATGTCTGCGCCACTTTAGGCACAGCCCTCGGCGAAAACCACGCAAAGCTCATACGCCGCTTCACAAACGATGTGGTTTTGTGTTACGACGGAGACGCCGCCGGGCGAAACGCCGCGATGAAAAGGGGCTTAATTTTGGATAATGCGGGGCTTTCCGTGAAGGTGCTGGTATTGCCCGAGGAACACGACCCGGACAGCTTTATAAGGGCTTACGGCAAACAGAAATGGGAGCAGGCGGTGGAGGGGGCGGTTTACACCACCGATTTTCGCATAAACGAACTGCTGAGAAGCTATGATATGGGCGATATTCGTCAACGAAGCGAATTTATTTCCATGGCGAGCGAAGCCGTATCCCAAATAACCGACGAGGTGAAATGGGATTATTACGCCAAAAAACTTTCGGAAATATCCGGAACGGATTTATCGGCGGTGAGAAACCGCATATACGAAAAGAGCGCTCAGCTTAAAAAAGAGGGCAGTAATTCTTACATACCCACCGAGAGCAAACCGCCCGCCCCGCCCCAAATAACCTCGGCGGAAAAGATGCAGTTAAAGGTTTTATCCCATATAATCTCGTCCTTTGAAAATTATGGGGATTTCAAGGCGGCGGGGGGAAACGGGGAGCTTTTCACCGGGGATAACCGGGTGCTTTATGACGAAGCCGAAGGGCTTTACGGGAAAAATGTGTTTGACATATCAAAAAAATTGATATACAATGAAAAGGTTACACAAACAGCGGCAATGGCGGAGGCCTACGGCGGGGAAATGACCCTCCCCGAGTTGAATCAGGCCGTCCGAGCGCTGACAAAGGCAAGGTTGAATTCCTATCTTAAAACCATAAAGGGCAAATTGGACCGCACAGGCGGCAATGCAAAAGAGGAAGCCGAATTGCTGGAGGAATACGCAAGGGTTAAGCGCATACTGCTGGAATACACATCGGAGGTGTAATTTATGAGCGAAAGCATCAACATTGACGAACTGCTTACGGCAAACGAGGAATTGATGAGCAGGGTGACCTCGCTGGAAAAAAAGGCCAAGGAGGAAGGCACCATTCCCTTTGAGGAATTCGCCCCCGCCCTGGACGGTATTGAGCTGACGGACGAACAAAGCGAGGCAGTATTCGAATATCTGACTAAAAAATCCGTTGTCGCCTTCGATACCTTCACGGACGAGCTGATGAAAGAAAACGACGACGCCCTTATTGTTGCCGAGGACGGGGACGTCATATCCCCCATCGAGGAGATCACCAAGGAAGAAATTCCCGTGGACGACTCGGTGAACATAAGCGACCCGGTGAGAATGTATTTAAAGGAGATAGGCAAGGTGGATCTGCTCACCGCCGAGGAAGAAGTGGATCTCGCCAAGAGAATCGAAAACGGCGACAAGCAGGCAAGGCGGGAGCTGACCAACGCCAACTTAAGGCTGGTGGTGAGTATCGCCAAAAGATATGTGGGAAAGGGTATGCATTTCTTGGACTTGATCCAAGAGGGCAACCTGGGACTGCTCAAGGCTGTGGAGAAATTCGACTACACCAAGGGCTACAAATTTTCCACCTACGCCACATGGTGGATACGCCAAGCAATTTCAAGAGCCATCGCGGATCAGGCGAGGACGATAAGAATTCCCGTACATATGGTTGAAACCATAAACAAAATGCTCAGAACCCAGCGCACCCTGGTGCAGGAGCTGGGACGGGATCCTTCCACCGCCGAACTTGCCGCCCGCATGAACATGACCGAGGAAAAGGTGGCGGGAATTCAGAAGATAGCCCAAGAACCCGTTTCTCTGGAAACCCCCATAGGCGAGGAGGACGACAGCCATTTGGGAGATTTCATTCCCGACGAGGACGCCCTCGCCCCGGAGGAAGTGGCGAGCTATATGCTGCTTCGCGAACAGCTCTTTGAGGTTTTGGATACCTTAACCGAAAGGGAGGCCAAGGTCTTAAAGCTCAGATTCGGCTTGGAGGAGGGCCGCCCCCGCACCTTAGAGGAGGTGGGCGACATTTTCAAAGTGACTCGGGAGCGAATTCGGCAGATTGAAGCCAAAGCCTTGAGAAAGCTTCGTCACCCGACGAGGAGCAAGAAATTGAAGGATTATCTTTAGAGGTTAAATAGAATTACTTTGGGGTTCCCCGGTTCGGGGAACCTTTTTTATTTGGCTAAGCGAAAGGGCGGATAAGGGGTGGGCGGATTTAGAGGAAGGGGTTGGGGCGGGAGTGGCTTATAGGGCAATATACTTGAGTGATTTTTACGAAAGTTTTCGTATGAAAGGGGTGGCTGATGGGAACACGGGGCGAAAAGGCAAGGGCGGCCATGGGCGAGGGCAAAAATGAGATAAGGCACAATACGGGGCGAAAATAAAAGCAACGGAGGGGGGCGAAGCAGGGCGGGCGACCCGTTCCACATGAAGAACAGACCCGTAAACGGGGAGGTAATCGACATCGGAGGGTTGTCTTGGTTTTCTGCGGGGCGAGTGAGATAAACGGAGATTTTAAAAATCGGATAGATGAGGACGGACAAACACGCAGGCTTACGGGGAAGGCGACAGACGGGGATACGAAAAGAGATAACACGGGGCTGAAACGATACAGGAATAAAGAAACCGATAATTTATCGATGGTGTAATTTTTTCTGCGATTTTTTCTGCGAAATCCTTTTCTGCCGTTATGTTTTGCGATAGTTGCGTTTGAATGAAAGATGCCGCAACAGAGTATAATTTTTGCTTTGATTGCCTTGTTTGCAGGCGGGACGGAGGGTTGTTTTATGTATGGTATGAGTTTATATGACAGCAATTAAATCAACGGGGGGAGCAAAACGGGGCGGGCGACCCGTCCCCCATGAAGAACAGACCCATAAACGGGGAGTAAATTGGCATCAAAGGATTGTCGTGGTTTTTGCGGGGCGAGTGAGATAAACGGGGGTTTTAACGATACTATTTAACTTGTTTGCTTTCTAAACATTAACGCCGATAAAGGGATAGCATTGATATGTCGTCATATTCATGCGGTTTTACTATTTTATCAAAATGACCGGGTCACAAAGGAAGGTTTACGAAGTCTGTCGGGGCGGGAAAATTTTTTCACGGGCTTTTTAACAACGGGCGAACAGCCCGATGCGGGCAAGTATAAAGCGACGATTTTGGGCAGTCAATCAATCTCAACACAGTACCGAAAGTATACCCCACTGCCCCATCTGCGACAATACCTTTATAAAAAACTCCCCTCCCCCGCCAAGTCGATCGCACTCTTATCCCCCACCCCAATAAAAACCGCCGCAATGCATTTTACACCGCGGCGACTATCACAAACCTTATTATTTTACCGATCCGAAGCCAAGCCAAAAGCCTAACTTAAGCCTTCTTCGCATTCTCCGCCGCATAAAAGACCGCGTCCTCGTCCTTTATTTTATAGCCGAAAATGAATATCATAAGTCCGATGACCTGAGCGCAGAGGGGTATGAGGCAGTAGACGCCCATGAAGGTTTTGGAGAAGGCGGCGAATTCCTCGGTCGCCCTGTTCAGCGTGCCCGAAAGCATCATTTGATTGAATTTGTCAAAACCTATCCAAGCCAAAACATAGCCTGAAAGGGAGGTGCCTCCCACCCTGCCGAACTTCATCAGTATATTGGACATGGAAATGCAAAGGGTGCGATAATCCTTGCCCGTTTTGTAGTAACCGTATTCGCCTATATCCAAATAATAATTTATCCCGAAGCCGTAGGTGAGATAACCCGTCGCCATGGAGACGATGGAAATGGCGGTCATATACCAAGTGCTTTTCAGGGCGAGCATCAATATTGCGATGTTGGACAGGGCGCTGACCGTTGTGGCGACATATTGGGATTTGACCTTGCCGAGCTTGCGGCCGATGGAGGGAATGAAAAGTGAGAAAATAAAGCCCGCACAGGTGGAAAGGCCGGAGGAAACGGAAGAAAGCTGGTATCTGTCCATGATAAGCATCCAATAATACATTCCCATTCCGCCGACGATGTTCATTCCCGTCTGCATTACGAATTGACTCAGGGCGTAAACCACCATCTGGTCGTTGCCCGCTATCGCCCGCCACATATCGGCTAAATTGAATTTCTTGCCGGGACTGCCCACCAAGGCGGGGTCGTCGTATTTGCCCAGATATTTATTCAATATAACCGTTCCGATGAGCAGGAACATCGCATAGGCAATACCCACTATCGTATAACCCAAAGACGCATCTCCGGAAAGCTTGCCGATGAAGGTTATAAGCGGCAAAGTGCCGAAATTCAGGAAAATCGAAGCTCCCGCGGAAATCTGGGTGGAACGGGTGGTGAGCTTGATGCGATCCTCCATGTTGGAGCCGGCCACCGCCGCCACTATTCCCGATTGGGCTGTGGCGACAAAGTTCATCGAGCCGTGCATTGCCATATAGCAAACGGAGATAACCACCAGCCTGAAGGCCAGAGGCATAGCGGAGGTGTTGACCACCTGACCCACCGAGCCGAACATAACCACCCACCTCAATGCGTTGATCCAGGGCAGATATTTGCCCTTTTTGAAGGTGAGCGAATCCACCAGCCCGCCCGCAAGCAGGCTGAATACGATGTCCGCCGTCATTGAAACAAGGTAGATCGTTCCCATGACGGAGGCGGAAATGCCCAGATATGTCGTCATGAATATCGAAAGATAGCAAGTCGGTACCCATATCGAGAAGGTGAGCAGTGTTCCGAAAGCGCCGTAGGCGTTGACCTCGGCGTTTGTCAATTTTTTGGTTTCCATAATTCCTCTTTTATAATTGGTTTCAGCGGGGGTTCGCCTCGAGATAGTCGTTTAAATACTTAACGATCTCGTCTGTATCAAATCCGTAACTCTTGCAGCAAAAATCCAGGGATTGAATGATGCTTCCCGAACATTGAAAGCAAACATCAAGCTTTTTTTCCAATATCCCCATCAATCTGTCGTCCACCAGCATAAGCTGTCCCACCGATAAATCCGCAGTTACTCTTTCAGGCATATCCACACTCCCATAAATATTCGCGGCGCTCTTTTTCGGGTTTCGGCACCGCCAAGAGGATTATATCATGGGCTGTTAAAATCTCAATGCCGGAGAGCATTTTATTGAACAAAAAACGGGTAAAGCGCCTGTTTTTTCCTGTTTCACGGTATTTTTCCCCGAAATGTCGAATATATTTTCCGCCGGACTATATTTCGCCCCTCCTTTCGGGAAAGCAAGATTAAATTTTTAACGAAATATTATCTCTATGCTCGGAGGAAAAAGGAAGAAGGAAGCAAATAATAAATTCAAAGGCTTCCCTCGCCCGAAAAGTATGATAGAATAAAGAAAGGACTTAAAGAGGATTTAAAGGAGTTTACAATGGCAAACAAGGAGCCTAACAAGGAACTGACAAAGGAACAAACCAAGGAACAAACCAAGGAGCAGAAAAAGCCCGTTCTCACAAAGGAAGAAAGGGCAAAGCTGGCCGAGGCGAAAAAGGCCCAGGATTTATTGGATCAAAAGAATTTTAAAATATGGAATGTGGTCAGGATATGCTGCGCAGTGGTTACTTTCAGCATCGTGGCTATTTGGGCTGTGAATATAGCATTTTTGGATCTGGCGCTTTCGGGCTGGCCCTATTACATCGTAACCTACGGGCTTTTCGGGGTATGCGGTTACATGACCTGGCAGGCCAAGCAGGAAATGATGAAGCTGGACGACGATTATGCGGAAAAGAACGGCTATTTCGAGCCCAACGACTATGTGGAAAGATTCCCCAAGGAGGAGCGCCGCAGGAGGGAAGCCATTAAAAAGGCCAAGAAAGCCAAGAATAGGGAATATCTTACGGGGAAGAAGAAGTAGTAGTTTTCGGTTGTTTGGATCTTCTGTTTTATAACATTTTAAAAGCGGTATGTGCCTTTTGAGGGGGCTTGTATTGCTTTTTTTGTTTGTGGGGATTTGTGGGGGTGCTTATTTCTTCCGAGGCGGCGGGGGTATTATGGGTTTTTGATTTGGGTAATTTGGGTATTGGGTGGTTTTGCGGGGTGAGTTGGGTGATTTGGTAGAAGTCCCATATCAGGGGGGTGGGGGTTTTATGATGTGAGCCGGTGCTTTGAGAATTATTTTGGTTTCTGACCATTTTGGTTAGAGATCTTTTTGGGTTACTTGCATGGGATTTTGGGGTGGGTTGGATGATTTGATTTCTTTTCTGACCCGTCATTATGAGCTTTTTATTTTCTGACCCGGTCACTTTAGACGCTGTCGACAATAAACATGTTATAATAGAGAAAACAAAAGAAGGAGCCCTTCCATGAAAGCATCATATCACAGACACGACATAAACGACAAAGTATGGGAATTACTTGAGCCACACCTATT
>JAAYHF010000155.1 GCA_012727485.1 Eubacteriaceae bacterium | reverse complement strand
GATTTGGGGGGGAGGGAATTTTTTGATTTTTTTGGGGTATGACCGCGGGAGGGGGGGGGGAGGGTGGCGACGGCATAAGGCTGAAGGTCAGAGGATTGCCGCACCGACGGGGTTTTTGGCTTTCGAAGTGACAGGGGCAGAATAAGGGAAAAAGGCTGTGGGGAAGGGGTTGATTTTCTGCGTAGGGTTTATCGGGGTGGATCGGGGTGGAAAATGGAAGTGCCGATTTTTTGTGAGATGACCGGGGCGGAAAACGAAAGTACCGATTTTATGAAATGAGCGGGGCAGAAAGGAAAATCAATTTCCACCAACGCTAACACGCCCCACCCAATACAAAAATAAACCTCCCGTGGAAAAGCTTTCTTTATAATTCGATTAAACCAAACGTCTTACAAATAACGCAATAATATGCCACCTTACAGATAATATGCAATTTTACGAAGTGACCGGTTTTTACGGAGTATTTATAAAAGTGACCGGGGCTGAAAACGAAAGCGCGGATTTTATGGAATAATCTCCCACGCACAAAGAACTCCTCACGGAAAATGATCTTATAACCTACAAAGCTTTCCTGTTTATTCAAAATATAACAAATTGAACTTCCAAAGGTAAAGATTTCTTTTAAGAGTGCGGGGGAAAACCGCCCTTACGAGACGCATTAATTCATTGAAACGCCGAGGGAAAAAGGGAAACATATTTAACGAAAATGACCGGGGCGCAAGTCATAGGAAAACCTTTAGCGCACTCCCGCCGATTTAAGAACAGTGACTTTTTTTGTGATAGGGCTGATGTGACCGGCATATACAGCGTTTTTACAGTGACCGGGTCATAAAATTAAAACGGTAGAAAAATTTACCAAAGTGACCGGGTCTCTTTGATAAAAACGCATTTTGTCAGCAAAAACAAAACTCTGTTCAAAATGACCGGGTCAGAATGTAACCGGGTCATTTAATTAAGTATGAATTTTTGGTTTTTTATATCTTGACCCGGTCAAAAACGAAAAAGCACCCAAAAGGGCAAACCCAATCCCGACTGTTCAAAAATAAATATAAAATCAAGTTCATTACCGGTCATAGAAAAGCATTCGCAAAGACGCACCACTTTTATAACTCCTTAAAATATAAACACAGATAAATTTACCAAAGTGACCGGGTCTCTTTGATAAAAACTCATTTTGTCAGCAAAGGTAAAACTCTATCCAAAATGACCATGTCGAAAATACTTTTCTCAAAATTACCGAGTCAAAAAACAACCTTGTCATTTTAAAAAGTATGATTTTTTTCTCTTTAATACCCTGACCCGTTCAAAAACGAAAAAGCTATACGGCGATGCTGTGAGCCGCAAGTCAGGGAAGTTTTATGCTTTTAGCAGAAACGGGGTTTACACGGTACTGATTACCCCGAACCGTGATTGCCTCGAACCGTGGTTGACCCACCCACAAAAAGAAACGACCGGGTAATATTTTAACGGAACATTCTTTTTACAAATTTACCTGTCGCAATCCGATCGCAGTAAAGAAAAAGCTTTCAAAGCGGGTTTCTTTGCAGAGATATTTCACGATCTGACCGGGTCACAATAAAAAACTATGCGACAATGTTTTGAGAGCAGGCAGAAAAGTTTCCCCCGAATGAAGTGACAGGGACATAAAGAGCATTATACACCAAAATGCAAACCAAATTTTTATAAAAGTTTCAAAGCGTTAAAATATGCTTCAAGTATAGCTATTTTCCGGCAAAATGACCGAGCGCAACAAAAGCCCCTTCTCCCAACCGCACGCCTTCGCCAACTGCCCCGATCCGTTAAGAACCACCCGCAGAAGCTCGCACAAACCTACCTGAAAAGATCCGTGGTGATCTCATCGTAAAGCTCCCCGAAGTCGGTCAAAAGAAAATCCTCCAAAACCGAATATCCCAAATATTTGCCCGTATCCAGACTGCGGACGAAATTCTCGATGTCCCCTCCCGAAGCGGGGCGCTCCAGCCGAACTATGGCATAGACGATGTTTGAAATTTCCTCCACCGCCTTGGCGAGGGATATTTCACCCGTGGAGACCGCATGGCCGAGAATGTTGGAGGCGGCGTTGAGCAGGCTTGAATAAATACGGTATTCCACATCGCTTTTGTTGTAATTCCAATGCATCAGATTGCGGAAAATCTGGGTGAAGTAGTCGTTTTCCACGGAATCGAAATCCGAACGGTAGCTGTTGGAAAACTCGTTCATAAAGCGGAAAAAGTTGGTGTCGGTTTTGCAGTAATAGAAGTGGGCGGTCCAATAGAAGAAAAGGGTTCTGTCGTCGTCCCGGGAGAGCTTTTTATCCTCTATATAGCGCTCCGTGGTCCGCACAACCCCCCTGAAAAAGCGGTAGATCAAAATCGAGGCGATGTCCGCCTTGCTCTTGAAGTGGTTGAATATCGCCGGGTGGGTGATGGAGCTTTCCTCTGCGATGAGCCTCATGGTGGTGCGCTCGAAACCCCTTTCGTAAAAAAGGAGTATCGCATTTTCTATTATCATTTCCCTGTTGCTTTTTTTCTCTGCCATATCTCTATTATAGCTCATTCGCAAGGGTCATGTCTATTTAATTTAAGCGGGAAAATTCTCTTTTATGACGGGGCGGTGTCCGTTTTATGGTTAAATATTGTTTGCGGGGTTATATTGGCATGGGAAGCTTCGATGTTGACCCGTTCGTAAAGCCAAAAGAATCTTCACCTTTGCCCAGCCGTATTCAGACCGCACGGATTTTCCATTGTGACCGGGTCACAAAACAAAAACCGCACTTCAACAAAATGCCCGGATCACCATACATCGTGAGCAGATTAAGGTTTTAAATCCGCATCTGCTTTTTCATGTTCTGACCCGGTCACTTTGCAAAAAATGTCCGCGCCAAGTTACAACCTTCTCCGGCGAGCATAAAACATCGACGGAAAAGGACTGCCGCTTCCTCCCCGTCTAAAAGAGAAAAAAGCCAAAACAAACCCTATACCAATTAACCTGCAATAGCAGATTGAGGTGCTTCATTTTACATATTGTTAATATCACCGCAATAATTACGCTCGAAACCGCCTTGCGAGAACCGACAATGTTTTTATTTTCTGACCCGGTCACTTTGCAAAAAATATCCGCGCCAAGTTACGACCTTCTCCGGCAAGCATAAAACACCGACGGAAAAGGACTGCCGCTTCCTCCCCGTCAAAAGAGAAAAAAGCCAAAACAAACCCCACGCCCGTTTAGTGTCCGAATACACTTATCAGCCGTCAAAACACAAACCCGAAGCCGCTGATTTTGTTTGCTTTATATAACGAAATACGAATAATAAAGCGTTATATTTCCATTTTCGTCCGGATCGGTATACCGGGGGCAAAGGCAGTTTTCGAAGGAATAGACTGCTCCTTCGGGCGTTTCCTTTATGGTATAGTCCCTATCGGTCAGGGCTTTGCGGCATTTATCGAGAACATCGTGAACTTCTCCTTCTTTGCCGTATATCACGCAGGTGCCCAAATTTGTCCTATCGAAATCAATGCAGATAAAGCCCTCGGGAATAGGGGTTTCGGGGGTAGCGAACATACCTATGTAATAATCGGTCAAAATTCCCTCCCGCCTTTTTTCCATGCCGACATAGCCCCCGGCGCTCTCCCAATTCGGTAGACCGCCGTTTTCATCAATGGTCGTCTCCAATTTTTCGAAAAAGAAGCCTTCCCACCACTCATTCCAATGGCCAATCTCGGAATATCTTTTGCCGATGAAGCGGGTGGCGGGTAAAAACTCGTCTATAATGCCCGTGATTTTCGCCATTAAGCCTTTATTGCTCCTTTGCCTTGGTGCAGGGCAGAAGATAGACGAAGGTGTAGGGGTTTTCGGCGCCCTCAATTCCTATGGCGTATTTCTCGTGGGAATAGTATTCCATGGAAAAGCCGTAGGAATAATCCGCCTCGTAACCGGAAAGCTTCATCTGCTTGACGGCCTTGTTATGGGCGCCGGAGGAAAGACTTCTGGTGGGGCCTTCTATTGAGCAGATACCCAGGGTACACCCCGGCATATCCTTGTGATCCCAACCCTCGGGCACGGGGCAGTTTGCTTCGGCGAACACCCCGACTATTTCGGTGAAGGAGGCAGTGACGCTGTCGTAATCCCCCATCCATATCGCAAAATCCCCGTCCGGGGTTATTCTGCCCTCAAGTTGCATGAGGAAATCCAGATCTCCGCCCTCTCTGAAGGCTTTCACGAATTTGGTCGCCGTCTTCTCCTTTTCGACTATGGTTTTTTTGCCGATAAATCTCATCGGTTCGAATTGCCTTGCTTCAAAGCTTACATTTACCTTTGCCATTTTTTCAAATTCTCCTATATTTTTTCCTTTATTATTCCTTTATTATTCCTTTGCCGTGCCCGGAAGCCTTTGCTTGATTTGAGCCTAATCCTCTGTTTTTACGCAATAAGCGCCCCGCCTTACTCAACGATTTTTAAGTTTGCTTTCCTTAATAATACCCCCGTGTGTTCTCTCCGATAAATAGTTATCCTTTGTGCTTAAACTTACTTTTACTCATTTTAAACGATATTTCCGACGGTATTTTCTTTTTACACAAAACGCCGCAATCCGACCGAGGGCGCCACCGCTTCAACGGACAGTCCGAGGGCTTACCGCAACCCCCAAGCCTGACCCCGCATAGCCGCCGACCTTATTTCCCGCAACGCCTCGAAAGGTTAATCTTGCTTTTCCTTGATAATACCCCATTTGATGCCGAAACGGTCGATGAGCAGCGCCCTTATGTCGGCAAAGAAGGTTTGAGAGGGCGGATAGATAACAACGGCACCTTCCTTCATCACTTCCCATGCGCTGAGTGCTTGGGAGACGGTTTCACACATCGCCGTGAGAAAGAGGGCGTTGCCGCAATTTACCCCTTCAAGCTCGTCACACATATTAAGGCGCATTTGACCGATGTGAAGCTCGCTGTGGAACACAAAATTCCTTTGAGCGTCACTGAGTTCGCCGTACTGCGGGTCGTCTGCCTCGCCGTAGCTCAAAATATAGGTTATCTTCCCGCCAAAGGCCTTCGAATACAGCTCCAAAGCCTCCCGACAGTTACCGTTGAAGTGAAGGGTGGGTACTATTTGCATCTTAATTCCTTTTTGCTTTTATAATATCACAATCAAAGAAGCCTTTCCATAATACCGCAGGTGAAGGGGAAAAAGTCGAAATTGATCTTATGGGTATGGGTGAAAGCCTGTTTATCGGGAAAGCGAATAAAGTTCTATGGGGGTTTTGCCCACAAAATAGGCGTACATGGAGCGATTTTCTTCCGTGAATTGTTTCAGCAGTTTTTCTTCGCTGACCGCAAAGGCGGTGAAACGGGGGGCGTTTTGCTCGGTTATACCGAAGGAATCAGCCGGGGTTGGGGAGTTGCGGCGAATTAGGTTGGTGCATTGGGGAATATGCGCTATTAAGATTCTCTTGATCATTTTGCGGGTTTGTTATTTCGGGAAGCAAGAAAGCTATTGACTTTTTTATCCCAATTATTACTTAGTCTATAAGCTGTTTTGAATGCGGTAGCGGAAGGTTTTCGTAAATCGTTGATTTCTTTAATAAATTCCAACCTGCTGATGTCATCTGAAAGACAGGTTATAATCTTTATTCCGGAGGCCATAGAGCTATCAATATATAAGCCGTCGACCTGCCTCGGCGCACTTTTAACTGTGTTTTTGTATAAACGATCGTTATGAGCGCACATATTTCTGATAGCGGATACTGTGCTTATCCAAGAATATAATACTTCATATTCTAAAAAGAAATACTTCGTAATCAACCCCTTATATTTGGGGCGCAAGTTTCTGTAAAGCATACTCGTTTCTCCGAAAGAAAGTATTTCTATTGCAACCCATAAGGGTAAAAAACCGTTGTATTTTTCGTTATAATGCTTTATATATTTTGTGTGTTTCATCTGCTTTTTTCTTTTATTTAATGTAGCTATAAATAAATCAAAATGCTCCAAGTTAAGATAAGTCTCTTTTTTCCTTTCAAGATAACCGAGCCTTCCCAAATCGGACATGGATAATTCATAAGCAAGCTTGCATTTGAAGGAATTTTCGATTCGTAAAATAGACTTTAACATTACAGCCCTTAATGCTTCATCTTTGTTGATTATGTTTATTATTTGACTTAATGAAGTATTGCTCTTAAACTTTTCAATGTTTATTGATTGGGTGTCTCTGAAAAAGTATGTATAACCGCTTATCTTGTAGTAGTTCACATTTTGCAGATATTTTAAAGCGATTTGGTCGTCTTCTATGACCATACCTCTATTTTTAAGTATTTCAAGTTGCTCCCGGAATGATTTGGGTTCGTTATCGGTTTGTGTATTCATTTTTCCCTTTTTATATAAACTAAAGGCCCACCGTTAACGGCGGACCTTCATCGTCGGGTATGGTTTGCTGGGTTTCCCGGAAGCGCACCCGATCTTT
>JAAYHF010000154.1 GCA_012727485.1 Eubacteriaceae bacterium | reverse complement strand
TTTATGCTCTTGAGCATTTTAAGCTCTTGAGCATTTTAAGCTCTTTTTATGTCAATCTCTTTGTTCGTGTACTTATCCTTATATTTAACAGATCCTTTGCTCATGAGAAGTTCTTTTGCTCTTGAACGGTTCTTTTGCACTTGAACAGCCCTTTTGTTCTTGAACAGCCCTTTTGTTCTTGAACAGTCCTTTTGCTTATGAGAAGTTCATTTGCTTATGAACAGTTCTTGTTGTTCATGAACAGCTTTATCGTTCATGAACAGCTTTATCGTTCATGAACAGCTTTATCGTTCATGAACAGCCTTGTGTGTAACACTCCTTTATTCTTGAATATCCCCTTGTATGCTCATATAAACTTCCCTTTTAATTATAGCACAAAACCCTCCAAAAATTACCTAAGGCACACGCTGCCGTATGCCTTAGGTAAGAATTGAAGAGAATTATTGAGATCAGCTTATTGGCTGCCCAGAGTGATAATATATCAGCAATGTGACGGTTTTATGAAAACCCCGAATATTTTCGCGTTTTCGTCCGTTAAGTCAAGGGGGGAGCATTTTGTTGCCAAAAGAAGCGCTTTTATATATAATGTAATCAAAGTTACCTCGGGGGGCGTTTATGGAAAAGGGCAAAAAACCCTTCAGATTGAAATACGAAATATTCACGGGCTTTATCATCTTCACCCTCATTTTCATCACTTTCCTTTGGATAGTGCAGACCGTGTACATCGAAGACATATATAAATCGATCCGTGTTTCCGCCGCGAAAAAAACGGCGCATATGATGGAAGAAGCCATTGAAACCGGGGATTTGCAGGCCCTTGCGGAAAACCTTTCCGCCTCCCAGACCCTCTGTATTGAGGTGACGGACGCCGAGGGCTGTGTTTGTGCGGGCAGTGACAGGCTTATGAACTGCGTAATCCACCATATAACAAAGGAGCAAATGCTCGAGCTGGCCCGGGATACGGAGGAAAACGGGGGGGAGCTGCTCAAGTTGGTGAGTCGGGTCCTATACCGTCCGGAGCTTGAGCATTTGAGGGATTACCCCATGTCCTACGACAATAAACCCCTGCCCGATACGGCCATTTACTGTCTTGCGGCTAACGCTTCCCCCGGGGGCGAGAGGCTTTATATCTTCATAAATGTGAACATTATCCCCCTCACCGCCACGATTTCCACCCTGCGCACCGAGCTTATCTGGGCGAGCGCCATAATGATATTATCCGCCGCCCTCACCGCCATGATAATCAGCCGCAGGATTTCCGGGCCGATAACCGGTCTGAATGAGAGCGCAAAGGCTTTGGGAAGAAGGGAATACACCGCCCGCTTCGAGGAAAAGGGCTGTCTGGAGGTGAGGGAGTTGGCGAAAACCCTGAACGAGGCGGCCTTTGAGCTGAATAAGGTGGAAACCTACCGACGGGAGCTTATGGCGAATGTATCCCACGATATGCGTACCCCCCTGACGATGATAATCGGTTACAGCGAGATCATGCGGGACATTTCCGGGGAAAACACCCCCGATAATCTTCAGGTGATAGTGGAGGAGGCCCGCCGTCTCGAAACGCTGGTGAACGACATTCTCGAAATGACCGGTCTTGAAAACGATTCCTCCCCCTTTACCCCCGTGGATATAAATTTGAGCGAAATGCTCGGGGACATTGCGGGCAGATTCGAGAAGATGACTTCCCATTTGGGTTACAGCTTCACCCTGAAATGCGAGGACGGCGTATGGGTGCGGGGGGAACAGAGGGGTATTGAGCAGGTCATATACAATCTGCTCTCAAATGCGGTGAATTACAGCGGCGATGATAAGCGGATCGAAATCGAGCTGTTTACCGAAAGGGGCAGGGCGATGACAAGGATCATCGACCGGGGTCATGGCATATCCGAGGAGGCCTTGCCCTATATATGGGAGAGGTATTACAGGGACGAACATCACAAAAGGCCGATAGTCGGCACGGGGCTGGGGCTTTCCATCGTCAGAAAGGTACTTGAACGCCACTGTGCCCGCTACGGGGTCGAGAGTTCCTTGGGGGAAGGGAGTTGTTTTTGGTTTTCGTTGGCATTGGCGGAGGGGGGGAGGTTGGTGTGATTTATGGGGGGTTTGTTTTGACCGGGTCAGTATGTGAAAATATAATACTGCACAGTTTGTTTTCTGACCGGGTCACTTTGGAAAAACGGCGAACTCAACTTTCCGAATCGCCGTGGGGGTTAGTGAATTAGTGTTTTATCGTAATGACACGGTCGAAATGTAAAATAAAGTAAAAGCGCATCTTTTTCGGGAAAAAGCTGTTTTCTTTTTTCTTTTTTTACAGTCTGACCCGGTCACTTTATAAAAACGGCAGAAGTAATCTCATGCACGATTTTAAGCGGTATATTGCAGAGTTGTTTTTTCACTTTCTGACCCGGTCACTTTGGGAAAACGGCGAAAGCAACATTCCGAGTCGTCACGGATCTTATCGGGTCGGGAAGGAATCTTTTACCTATAATTATAAGCAGTTTTCATACATGGATTTTAGGCGGCATAAAGTAGAGTTGATTTTTTACTTTCTGACCGGGTCACTTTCATAAGGGTTCAAACATAATCAAAGTAATTTTTACTCACATTATATGGCGCTAAATAATAGAGATGCCTTTCATTTTCTGACCTGGTCGCTCTGGAAAAACGGCGAAAGTGAACTTTTCCGAGCGTCGAAGGAATTGAATATTCACATAATAACCGGGTCAGAGTAGCAAAGGTTTTTAATATAGTGGCCGGGTCACTTTCATAGAGGCTTAACCGTAATCAAAGCTCTTTAACTTAATCGTTGTTGCGCTTTGAATCTATTCGAGAGTTTGGCGGTAAAGCAAATGTTTTGCAGAGTGACCCGGTCACTTTATAAAAACAGCAAAGTAGTTCTCACGCACGATTTTTAAGCGGTATATTGCAGAGTTGCTTTTTCACTTTCTGACCT
This sequence comes from Eubacteriaceae bacterium, assembly GCA_012727485.1. Classification (GTDB taxonomy): domain Bacteria; phylum Bacillota; class Clostridia; order Eubacteriales; family Anaerofustaceae; genus JAAYHF01. The sequence continues at coordinate 38,506 of JAAYHF010000154.1, read as the reverse complement.
GTGTCACTTCGAATAAGGGCAAAAGCGATTTTCCGAAGCGGCGAAGGAATCATTGTTTTTAACATAACGACCGGGTCAGAGTAGCAAAGGTTTTATAATAGTGACCGGGTCACTTTCATAAGGGTTTAACCGTAATCAAAGCAATTTTTACTCACATTATATGATGCCAAATAACGGAGTTGCTTTTTCATTTTCTGACCAGGTCACTTTGGAAAAACGGCTAAAGTTACTTTCCGAAGCGGCAAAGGAATTATTAAATTTAACATAATGACCGGTTCAGAAACCAAAAAAGCCCCGCAACCTCTTGCAAATAAACTACACCACACAAAAGAAATTAAACCGAAAAAATCGAAAAACATAACACGAAAACAAAAAAACACCCAAACACCCCACACCCCGCAAACCGACTCCGCCCCTCTCCTACCTGCCAACCTCCCCCGCCTCGTCCCGCAGATCGATCAAATCCCAGGGGGTTATCATGCCGCTGAGCTTTCCGGAGGGTTTACCCGTGTCGGTGATGAAGATTATCGCCAGACGCTTTCTTTCCCTCTTTGCGGAAAAAAGGTCGTTGAGTTCTTCGGGCAGGGCTTTGGGCGGGGCGAAGGCGAAATATTCGCCGCTGTGTTTGTCTATGGGGAGGAACTCCGCAAAATCGCTCACTGTGGTGTCCTCTTTCAAAACAGCCCCACCGTATTTCATGGAAAAGGTTATAAGGGTGCTGATGCTGAAAACGCCCGTGAGTCTCCCGGCGGAAATCATCGGAGCGTGGGAAAAGCCCCTCTCCTGCATCGAAGACAGGGCCTGCTTCGCCCGGGTGTCCGGCTTTACGGTGAAAATGTTTCTTATGGCAAAATCCTTTGCGGTGATGGGATTTTTAAGCTTATTTACAATGGAGGAAAGCTCAAGGACAATGTCGTCGGAGGGCTGAAAGATATACTTCCCGTCCTCCTTGGGGTAATGGCTGAGCAGATTACGCATTTCCCTGCATATATCCAGGGTATCCTTGTAGGGACGCCCGCGTTCGGAGTTGATGAACCTGAGTACGGAGTTTTCGTACTTATCGCCGGATTGCCCGTATTTCTCGAAAAGCACCCTCTCCAATTCTTTGTATAAATTAATGAAATCTTCGGTGTTCATGGGTTTCTCGTTGCAGAGCTTCCCCTGCGCTTCTATTTACAATGTCTGCCCCTTTTTGCGGGCCTGCCCTGCGAAAGACGCGGGGGGGATCCCTTTGGCATCGCGGGTGAGGGTAAGAAAAACAAGCAAGACACAGGACCCTTCTCAAGCTCGCAACGCCAAATAACGCACTTTCTGCACATAGCCGAAGGCCTATCCCTTTTCGCTCCCCGAAATTAATCTTCGGTGTTAAGGGCGAAATTACCCGGGTTTGCCCTGCCTTAACCGACAAACGCAATTTTTATGTCCGAAAACGGCGCTTTCATTGGGCTAACGGCCCTTACCGCCCCGGGAAGGCAAAGTCTGTACGGCTTATGGGCATGACTTTAGGCATGACCTTGGACATGACTTTGGGTATGACTTTGGGCATGATTTTGGACATGACCTTGGGAATGACCTTGAGCATGATTTTGGACATGACCTTGGGAATGACCTTGAGCATGGCCTTGGGCATGATCTTGGGTATGACTTTGGGCATGACCTTGAGCATGACTTTAGACATGCCAAGGGCATGACTTTAGGCATGCCCTTGCGTAGCTCGTGGGCATACATCGCAACAACATTATAACACATCGGTTCTTTTTTTCCACTCCAAAGGCACATAGGGTAAAACTTCCTTGAGGGCTTCGGTGTGCTTACGATATATTTGGCGCACGCTGTAACCGGTGAGGGAGCCTATCTCGTCCCATATCATGCCGTCTAAGTAGCGATATTTCAAAAGGGTGCGAAGAAAGCTGTCCCCCACCATGTCTATCACGGACTCCACCTGTTCGTATATTTCCGCCAATTCCCTGTATTGCCCGATCAGCTTTTCCTTAAGGGTGAGAATGACGGCGCTGGCCGACTTGCCGTCGGTGATGTGGGAGGTTATTCTTGTACCCAGCGAATAATCCGGGGAAGAAAGGGAAGTATTGGCTTCGTCCAACTCCTTTATATAATCGGTGAGGGCCTCTATCGCCACCCCCATATTGACCGCGCGGGAAAGATAGGCCTTTGCGCTTTTTATTTCCTTGCTGTCCCATTTTGTATTTATTGTTACAGATATATTTTTTACCGTCACTTAGGGTTATCCTTCCTTTTTGTAGAACGCGTGTTCGATTATTAATATATCACTCGAAGCTCTGACAGTCAATGACATCTTGCTTTTTTGAGGGATTTTAAACTGCCATGGTTTTATGTTAAATTTGAGCCGTTATTGAAGAAGACTGCGCCTTAAAGGGAATCGGGCGGTTGACCCGGGAGGTCAAAAAGTATATAATTTTTACGGAAAAGCAGGTGCGTAAAATGAAAAGGTTCAAGACATTTTTGATATTCATGATGGTAATAACTCTTTTGTACGGTTGCGGGGAAAAGGAAGCTCCCCAATCGGAGGGGGTTTTATTCGAAACCGAGGAGTTCTCGATAAGACTGCCCGAGGAATATATAAAGGAGGATTTGGCGGGCGTAAGGGCCTATTTTAAGGGCGAAAACTCTCTTTTGGCGGTTTACAGAGAAAGTTACGAGGAGCTTGCCGCAATAAACATTACCAAAAGATCCACCCTGCGGGAGTATGCCCAAATAGTCCTTTCCGTAAACGGATTAAGCGCGCAGGAGCTGAAAGAAAGGGAGGGGGCCGGTTACTACTACATTTCCTACACGGCCGCCGCAGAGGGTATCGACTACCTATATTTGGCCGTATTGCAAAAGAATTCCGAAGGTTTCTATATATTCACCTTTGCGGGGGTAAAAAGCATGGAGCAAAGGTGGGAGGAGGAATTTTTTGAGGCGGCGGATAGTATTGTCATGAAGTGAGTGGGTCGGCTTCGGCGGTTGGTTTGTTGTTTTTATGTTAATACGGCTGATGTTTCCCGGGGCTTAAAACAAGCTAAAGGGAGATTGGGGGGCGCTGTGGGGGTTGTTTTATGCGGCGCTTCTTTTTGTGGAGAGATTTGCGGCGGGGGAGGGTTTTTGATTGGGGTAGGTGTTTGGTAGGGTTTTCGGTGGGTTTGTTATTTTGGGTTTTCTTGCATAGTGACCCGGTCGAAAAAATAAAATAGTCAATTTGAAAATTGTATCGAGGAAGTTTCTTTTTAAAGGTGTTTTGTGTGAATATATAACCGGGGCTTAAGCTTGGGTATTGGTGAGGGCTTTTTGCATTGTGACCGGGTCAGAAAGAATAAAGGCAGATTCCGTATTCCCTGTGTTTTTTGACCGGGTCGGAAAAGTAAATGTTAATCGTTATACTTTATCTTCTCAGGGGCTTTTACAAAGTGACCGGGTCTAAAAGTGAGCATCGGCGAGGGCTTTTTACATTATGACCGGCTCAGAAAGACAAGATTTTAATGGTAGACATTTTCTATCTCCGGTTGGGTTTTAAAATGGCGGGGTTTAGGCGCGAGTAACGAAGGGTTTTCCATTATGACCGGGTCAGAAAAACAAATGCCTAAACGGTAGACTTTGCCTTTTCGGTGATTTTTGCAAAGTGACCGGGCTAAAAAGATAGATTTTCCGCCTTGAAAGTCAAATGGAGTTACGGAAAGGAATCGGCTACTTTCTTCGCTTTCGGTCGAAGTCTTTTTATTTTGACTCGTTCAAAATTTGAGAAAGTTTTATTTTTGCTTTTAACGAAGTGACTTGGTCAGAAAGTCAAAACCGAGGGGCTTCACAAGCCTTGTGAAAGTATCTATAATACTGTTGCTTTTTTCCGACCCAATTAAAATACAAAATGTGAAGTTTCTGTTTTTTACAAAGTGACCGGGTCGGAACGAAAACAACCATGAAATTTTCTTTTAATGAAGTGACCGGGTCAGAAAGGAAAACCGGAGGGCTTTATAAATATTATGGAAGTATATATAAGGTCATTGGATTTATTTCTGCTTCGGTCAGAAGATAAAAACCTTAGGTATTGTTTTTGAAGAAGTGACCCGGTCAGAATGTAAAAAATTAAGGCATTTTTCTTTTAACAAAGACCCGGTCAGTAAGTCAAAACCGAGGGGCTTAACAAGCCTTGTGAGAGTATTTGAATTACTGTTGCGTTTTTCGACCCAATTAAACACATAAAGTGAAGTCTCTGTTTTTTACAAAGTGACTGGGTCAGAACGAAAACAACCATGAAATTTTCTTTTTATGAAGTGACCGGGTCAGAAAGGAAAACCGGGGGGCTTTATAAGTGTTGTGGGAGTGTATATAAGGTCATTGGATTTATTCTTGCTTCGGTCAGAAGATAAAAAACTTAGGTATTGTTTTGAAGAAGTGACCCGGTCAGAATGTTAAAAACTAAGGCATTTTTCTTTTAACAAAGTGACCCGGTCAGAATGTTAAAATCGAGGGGCTTAACAAGCCTTGTGAGAGTATTTGAAATACTGTTGCGTTTTTTCGACCCAATTAAACACATAAAGTGAAGTCTCTGTTTTTTTACAAAGTGACCGGGTCAGAACGAAAACAACCATGAAATTTTCTTTTAATGAAGTGACCCGGTCAGAATTTAAAAAACTAAGAAAATTCCTTTTTAACAAAGTGACCGGCTCAGAAAATCAAAACCAAGGGGCTTCACAAATACGGCAGAGTGACCCTGTCAGAAAGTAAACCTACTTCACAAAGCGCTGTGAGAGTAATCATAAAGCTGTTGCGTTTTTCCGCCCCGGTCAGAAAGTGAAAAGTGACCCGGTCAAAACGCAAAAGCCCAGACACCAGCTTTTCCAACAAAGTAACCCAATCAAAAAACAAGGATATTTTACAAAACTCCCCACTGTTTCATTGACACCGTCCATTACAAGAAAAAAATAAACCCAACGAATACAGCCACAGCCATATCCGTTGGGCAATAATATTACAATATTGTAAAACATTGACTATTCACAAATATGTATAAGTAAAAACCGAAGTGATCCTGCCGCCGCAGTTGGCGGCTACACAGAGAATAAAAGGAAGGTTTCCCTATTGAAAAGAATCTCTCCAAAGGACAACGGACGAGGCAAAGAGCGCAGGAATACCGACTTCACATCGTGACCCGGTCATTTTCCAACGCAAAATCACCCCGCAACCCTACTCCTTCCCCTTCCCTCCCCAACTCAACACCACCGGCACCAACACACAGCAAACCAACCCCGCCGTAAATCCCCCATTATAGCCGTTGAGCCACCCATGGAAGGCCCCGGTATAGGAAACAAGGCAGGCGTGGAGCAACCCCGCAAGAATACCCCAGGGGAAACGGTATTTCCCGGCAATCGGACTCATTCCGCTGGCAAACATCACCCCCACGGCGATCCCCTGCCCGGCGAGCCATGAAATATTCCCCTGCAAAAGGGCCGCCAAGGCGTAACCCGCAAACAAGGGCCATACATTCAGCACATGGGAACCGTTGGCCGCCCAGCAGAGCATACAAAGCAAGGCCCCCACCACAGGCCCGCTTATGGGCGCGCCCACCAAATTCACATAACCGAGCCCGAAAAGCCCGAGTATTCCGAAATTGATCAGGCAAAGAGGCCCCCCGTCCAAAAGGGCTAAATCGGTTTTATGCCCTGTGCGGGAAAGCAAAGCCCCATAGCCCTTGAAGCCCCCGTTCAAATATGCGCCGAGGGCGACGGAAAGCAGAAATACAATTATAAGCATCGTGTTGAAAAGCGCAGGGAAACTCCCCCCGGATATGGAATTTGCCCCGTAATCGGCGGAGGTTCCGGCGGGAACGAGAACAAGCTGTTTGTAAATCATGAAAATAACTATGCCGAAAAGCCCCCCGGCCAAACCCGCATTGAAAAGGTCGTAACCCTGATGCATGGATACGGTGTGGGCGGCGATGGTGGGGAATAAAAAGCCTATCGCTATCCCCGCAATCAGCCCGATGACAATTCCCGCGCCCTTCCCCCAGGGGTTGCATAACCCGAACATCAGCTCCGAGACGGCGGGGGCCATGCAACAGGCGAAAAGCGACATATTCGCATTGGCGGCAAAGGGCTGTTTTTTAGCCTTTGAATAAAGATAAGTTCCCAAAATTATGGGCAGTATGTTGAAGGGGTTCTTGCCGAAAAAGGCGAAGCCCACCATCAGAAAATACGCGCCGAAGCTCCCCCCCGCAATGGTAGCCCCGCTGAATTTCAAAACGGCGGTGGCGATAAGCCCGGTGACGCCCACGCAAAGCAGTCCCCCGCCAAGCCCGCCCACCTCATCGGAAAGGCTGTCGGTGGTGAGTTTTTCCGGGGAAAGCATCTCGTGCAAAGCCCCGATAAAGGCGTCCCTGCCGCCGCAGGCAATTCCCGTTATTATGAGCATAAGGGAAAAAAGAGTGAAAAAAAGCAAAAAAAGGGCGGATGTATCGTTTTTTAGGTTTTTCATCTCGCTACTCACTTCATGAATTTTTCTTTTATGGTATTTATGCTTCTTGTACAAAGAGTCTCAAAGCGCTCCTCGGAGTCGCTCAAAGCCCTTATATAGGCGTATTCGTCCAAAGTCCCCTCGGCGTGGAAAACCGCATAGGCCCCCGCATCGCTGCCGACCCCCACATTTGCGCCCTTTCTTATCGCCGCAGCAATATTTTCCTCGTTTACGGCGACAATTTTGCTCACGATTTCCGCCGGGTATCTTTCGGTGCGAAGGAGGTTTTTCTGGGTGGCAATGGTGGGAACCCAGAGAGTGCCGCTTTGAGCAAGGTAATCGACGGCATCCTCGTCCATGTAGCTACCGTGTTCTATTGAATCCACTCCCCCCTCAACGGCGTTTTTCACATTCACCGCCCCATTGGTGTGGCTCATCACCGCAAAGCCCTCCCCATGGGCGATGTTCACAAGTTCCTTTATTTCCCCAAGGCTCAAAGCGCCCTCGCTTATCACCCCGTACCGGGCAAAATCCAGTATACCCGTAGTCATTATCTTGACGAAATTGCCGCCCCGCCGCTTAATATCCGCCACATAATTCCTGTATTCTTCCATGGTGCGATAGCCGAAACCCACCACAGAGCCGTAATAACCCTCCCTGTGAAGCGCAAAGATGGGGGTGAGGTATGTTATGCCGTATTCGGGGGCGATTTCCTTGGCGTATTCTCCGACCCCGGCGAAATCCCCGCCGTCCCTTATCAAGGTTATGCCCGCCCTTTGATAGGTTTCAAGCACCCCCCTCACATAAGCCTTGTCCACCCCTTTTTCATGGCGGGCCATGGCCTGTTTATAGTTGATCGCGTCCATTATCACATGGGCGTGTAATTCTGCTTTCATTGCTATGAGCGTTCCTTTCGCCGTTAAATGTAATTACTTTCTTGTTGTGTAAGCCCTTCTGCGTGCGATTTTAATATTTTGAAGCTCACCGATACATCGCCAACCCTCCGGGCAAAGCCGCCGATGAGCCTTTTCCCTTTTGAAAGCCGATCTTTGACTTTCTCTGACCTCGATTATATTTATAAAGCCTTAAAACAATAAAACAAATCTTTCTTATAACTTATAAATGCGGCCGCCCTGTTCCCGTTCTTATCCGGTTATCATAACTGCTTGATTATGCCGTAAAGCCGTTTTTCCGATCGAGAAAGCTCCTTCGAAACAAGCAGACGACCTAAAGCCCTTCGGGAGCGGCGGTATTATTCGCAAAAGGGAAAGAGTTCTTCCTTTTTGACGGGTATGTGCCGCACATTGCCGCTAAGGTAAAAAAACCCTTCGGCGCTTTTATATACATCGACAACTGCGACTTTCGAGCCTTGCCGTCCGCCGAGCTTTGCCCGATAAATCGTCGTCGGTTAAGCGGTCTTGATATTAGGGAGAGGAAAACAATACAAATCGCATATATCCCCATCGCCATATATCGAAAACTCTTTACAACCGCCGAGCTTAACCGTCCTTGCCGACCTATGGCGGACTGTTGCGGTCGGTTGAGCAGTCACGATGTTAAGTGAATATGCTCTTATTGCGATTTGTTTACTTACCCCATCGCAAATTATTTTTAACTTTCGAACCTTGCCGCCCTTTGCCCGTTGTTTTAGCGGTTAAGCGGTATTGCTTACGAGCGAGCAAAACCCATGCTTACATGATTTTCAAGCATGAATTAATCCCCCCATGCTATACCCCACTTGCGTTCAAACCCGTTTGAGTTTTGTGCGGGTCGGCTTTCAAACCGACCGTCAAATAAGCCCATTTTCACAGCCGCCTCGACTTTTCCCCGCAATACTCCCGCCAACCCCAAACAGCCAAAAAACCGCCCCATACCGACTACAGGGCGGGGTAATCCCGCCCTGCATTGTGAAAAATATTGAATTGGTTAATCTTATTCCTGGGGAAGCTGGGCTTCGTATTCGTCGGCGTTCATAAGTCCGTCGATGTCGGAGGCCTTAACTTCGATTATCCATGCTCCGTAGGGATCTTCGTTGATCAGTTCGGGGGAATCGTCCAGTTCTTCGTTGACTGCGGTTACAACTCCGTCGAAGGGAAGCACGAGTTCGATGTCGGTCTTGGTGCTTTCGATGGTGGTGAAGGCCTCGCCGGTGGCTACTGCCTGATCGGCTTCGGGGAGTTCAACATAGTTGATGTCGCCGAGTTCATTCTGTGCGAAATCGGTCAATCCGATCTTTACCACATCGCCGTCAATGGCGAACCATAGGTTATCGGCATTATATTTGAGTTCTTTGGGGCTTGCCATACTTTTTTTCTCCTTTATATGTTTTTTGGCTTATCAGCCTTTGTTGATGGAAACGCCGTGCAAATCGTGCAAAGCTTCCATGACCGCTTCTCCCATGGTGGGGTGCGGATAAATGGCCGCGCCGACCATTTCTGCGGTCTGTCCGTAGAAAATGGCGTTTGTGAGTACCTGCATCATGTCGGTGGCCCTTGCTCCGACCACAGCCGCGCCGATGAGGACATCGTTTTCGTCGGTTATGACCTTGACAAAACCTGCGGTGTGTCCGCTGGCCATTGCCTTGCCGAGGCCCTTGAAGTCGAAGGTGCCGACCTTATAGGCCTTGCCCGCCTTGACGAGTTCGGCTTCGGTGGCTCCCACTTGAGCGATTTCGGGATTTGTGAATACGCATCCGGGAACGGCGTTGTATTGGGTCTTTCTGCCCTTTCCGAAAATGTTGTCAACTGCAAGTATGCCTTCCCAGCTTGCCACATGGGCGAGCATTGCGGTGTCGATAAGGTCTCCGATGGCGTAAACATTGTCGTAATTGGTCTGGAGGTATTCGTTGACATCAACTCTGCCTCTCGGGGTCATGACCACGCCCGCTTCCTCGAATCCGCAACCCTTTGTGAAGGGGCTTCTTCCGGTGGCGATGAGGGCATAATCCGCAACAAGCTCTTTGCCGTTGTCCAAGGTAACGGTGACATTATCTCCGTTATTGACGGCTCCGTTGACCCTTGCGCCCAAAACCACATTGATCTTATCCTTCTTGAATTGTCTTTGAAGCTGTTTTGCCACATCCTCGTCCATGGTGGGGAGAAGCTGTTTTCCGCTTTGAACAACGGAAACTTCGGTGCCCATCTTGGCAAGGAACTGACCTATTTCAACTCCGATGACGCCTCCCCCGATGAGGATCAAGCTCTTGGGAGCTTCTTCGAAATCGAGGACTTCGTCGCTGGTGATGATGCGCTTCTTGTCGTAGCCCATGGTGGAGGGGGTGGAAGGAACGCTTCCGGTGGCAAGAATGATATAATCCGCCTTCACGGTTTCGACGGTTCCGTCTTCCTTGGTGACATCAATGGTATTTCTGTCAACGAGCTTACCGAAGCCGTTTAAAACGGAAACGCCGTTCTTCTTCATGAGGAAAGCGATTCCCTTCACGAGGGTGGCGACGACCTTCTTTTTTCTATCCTGTATGAATTTGAAGTCTACTGTAACCTCTCCGCTGATGTTAACTCCGAAATCCTTGGCGTTCTCAACGGTTTCCAAAGTATCGTAGCTGGCGAGGAAGGCCTTTGTGGGGATGCAGCCGCGGTTTAAGCAGGTGCCTCCAAGCTCACCGGTCTGTTTTTCGATCAGCACAACTTCTGCGCCCTTTTTTGCCGCATATATGGCGGCTTCGTATCCGCCGGGGCCGGCGCCGAGTACTGCTATTTTCATTTATATGACCTTTCCTTTCGTAGATGAAAACTTTGTGTTCCGACCACAGGGCCGAAACACAAAGTTTTTTTTAACCTAAAGGGTAACTTTAAAATCTTTAGAATCCTGCTTCCGCAAGAATCTTGGGAACATTCTCCTCTGCGCCGATGGCCATGATGTGAGCGCCGTGGCAAAGACCCTTTTCCTTGAGTTCTGCGAGGAACTCGGCGGACATGGTGATACCTTCGGCTTCCTGAACGGCGGCCTTGAGCTTCTTGACATTGGGGTCGTCCGCGGGAACCTTGGCTGCGGCGGCCTTAAGTCTTTCGATCTGATATTCGGGAACGCGGATACCGGGAACGTTGTTGCTCATGTATTTCGCCATTGCGGCGGTCTTGCAGGGGATAATTCCCGCCATGAGGTAAACGCCGTATTTCTCGGCCATTTCCATGAAGGGCTTCATGGGTTCGGCTTCGTAAACGCCCTGGGTCTGGAAGAACTTGGCGCCGGCATCGATCTTTTTCTTCATCTTCATGAGCTGAAGCTCCACCGGATCATAAACGGGGGTGGTGCAGGCTCCGAGATAATAATAGGGGGCCGCGCCGTCCAGCTTGTTGCCACCGCAGTCAAAACCGGTGGTCAGCTGTACCGCCGCGCGCAGGATACCCACGGAATCCAAATCGTATACGGGCTTGGATTCGGGGCAGTCGCCCACTGTGGGGTGGTCGCCGGTGAGGGCTAATATGTTCTCGATGCCGAAGGCGGCGGCGGCCATGAAGTCGCCCTGGATAGCCATTCTGCTTCTGTCGCGTCCGGTCATCTGGAGAACAGGCTCAATACCGAGCTGAATGAGCTTTATGCAAAGTCCGATCGAGGAAGCCTTGAGGCTGGAAGACTGATAGTCGGTGACATTGCAGGCATCGACCTTTCCTCTGAGCTGTTCGACAACGGCGATCTGGTGGCTGAAATCGACACCCTTGGGGGGCGCCATTTCGGCTGTGATAGCGAATTTTCCGCTTTCGAGTGCTTTTTGTAAATTACTCATTTGCCGCATCCTCCTTGAGATTGATGGTCATGGGGTAAAGGTTCTTCTTGTAACCCTTATCATCATTGGCCACATAGAGCTTGTCCAACTGGCCAAGCTTCTTGAGCTTGTCGTAGATCAAAATCCAACCGCATTCAACATCGGGGTTGGTTTCGCATTTGCCGTTCTTGGCGCCGCCGCAGGGGCCGTTCACCAAACTCTTGGCGCACTTGGTTATGGGGCATACGCCGCCGGTTTTTCCGAGGACGCAATCGCCGCACATTCTGCAGGCTTCGCTGAACAGGGTAAGTCTTTCGATCTCGCCGAGGAACATGGTGTCGTTGGCGGGATATACGGGGCTGTCAACCAATCCGGCAACGGTCTGGGTGCCGTCTCCGCAGCTCATAACGACAACGGCTTCATAACCGGAGTCCTTGAAAGCCTTCAGCTCTCTTTTCATGAGGTTCTTATTGCAGGAAAGCTGGGGAACGCACTTTCCGACAACTTCGTAACCGTTTTCGGTGAGGAACTTTTCCATTGCGTCGAGTTCTTCAACGCCGCCGGTTCTGCAGGTGGTGGAACATTCGCCGCAACCGGTTAAAAGCACTTTTTTAACATTCCCGAGCATATCGAGAACGTCTTGAGTGGGTTTGGCCTTTGTGATAATCATATTATCTTTCTACCTTTCTTCTTTATAATAGTCCGTTGAGCATTTTGCAGCCCTTGATGAGGTGCTTGGTCAGAAGAGCGGAGGTGATGGGGCCTGTGCCGCCGCCGCAGCCGGGAGTGGCTGAGGTTATCATTGCGGCCTTTTCGGCGCATTCTTCAAGGCTGTCGCCGGTTCTGATCTTCTTGCCCTTTTCGTTGAGAACGAAATTGCCTTCCTTGTCCTTCTTCTGGGACATGGCAACGTCTATTAATACGGCGTTTTCATTGAGCATATCGGGAGTTACCATTCCGTAGCGGCCGACTGCGGTTATGACGATATCGGCGGCCTTGCACTTTTCGGCCAAATTCTTGGTCTTGGAGTGGCAGATGGTGACTGTTGCGGAAGCGGCGGCGAGCATCATTGCCATGGGCTTTCCGAAAACAACGCTCCTGTTTATGACGACGACATCCTTGCCCACCAGATCTATTCCGTAATGGGCGAACATTTCCATAACGCCCTCGGGGGTGCAGGGGGAGAATCCTCTTTCATCTTCGATCATGAGCTTGCCGAGGTTGGCGGGGTTCATGGCGTCGGGATCCTTTAAGGTGTTCAGGGTGTATTTGATTTCTTCTTCATCAAGCTGTGCGGGAAGGGGCTTGAAAACGAGGATACCGCTGACATTCTTGTCGTCGTTGGCTTCCTTGAGCTTGGCGATGAATTCTTCCTGGGTAACATTCTCGGGGAAGATATAGTTGGCGAAGTCAATGTTGACATCGTTGACGGTCTTGATGATACCCTTTTCATAGGATATTGAACCGGGGTCTTCACCGACTCTGAACACAACCAGCTTGGGATTGATTCCCTTTGCCTTCAGTTCGTCGGCATCGGTCTTGGCCTGGGCTAAAATAGCCTGAGCAACTTCAGCTCCGCTTAGTAATTTTGCGGTCATTTTATTTCCTCCTAATATATTTAATTGTTTCGGCAGATTTTTCTTTTGGAATTAATCTGCCGAACTATTTTGGCGCAGTTTTGCAGGATTATTTCGGCAGAAATTTTATTTCGGCAGAATTATTTCTGCAGAAATTTATTTCGGCAGAAATCTTATTTCTGCAGGGTCTTCCAAACCTTCATATAGATCTCGTCGCATTTAGCCATGCCCTCGGTGACAAGGGGTTCGACTTCCTTGCGTACATTTGCCACATACTCGGCGTCCTTGATGCTGTTGATGTTTATGACGACATTCAGCCAGCCGCCGGTGATGGCGCTCCTGAGCAATGCAACTCCCACGCCCACATCGGACAAAGCCAAGGACGAACCCTTAACTGCGAGTTCTTCCATCAAAGCGATGACTTTATAGGAAGTCTTTACGATGTCAACGGGAACGCTGCAAGCGCCCTTAAGGCATTCTTCCATAACCTTTGCCTTGTGTGCCTTCTCCTCGTCGGTGGAGGTGGGCAGTCCGTAGGCCTTGGAAAGGGGCAGGAAGTTTTCGGCGTCCTGATCGATCATTGTGATGAGGGAATCCTTGATTTCGTTGGCTTCCTTCATTATTCTCTGAATATCTTCCTCATACTGGGCATATTTCTTCTTGCCGGTGGTCAAATTGCAAACCATTCCTCCAAGAGCTGTTCCCAGCGCTCCCGCCAAAGCGGACACGCCTCCGCCGCCCGGTACGGGCGCGTTGGAAAATGTCGCATCTGTGAACTCTACGCATGACTTTTCCGCATACTTCATTTTGTGTTCCTCCGTTAAATTTTTTTCTTTACAGCCGGGCTTACGGCAAGCCGCAATTCCGTTATCAGCGCCGTAAGCGGCGCATAATGCAAAAGTACAAGGGAGCTTAACGCTTTTTTGCGCTTTTACAATGTATGATATATCAAGGGACAACCCCTACTGTACTTTATAACTTATTCTTCTGCTTTTCAAGCACGGGATATACCAGAATTATCAGCAGGGAATAAAGCGGTATGGTGAGAAAGCTCTGGAAAATCTTGATGCAATAGGTCAGCGCCAGCGACCAGCCGTACATCAAAGCCAAGGCGGTTCCTCCTATCAGAATGGAGCCGGTAAGAACTGCTATTGTTGTCGCGAACAAAATCATGGAAGTTGTGTTCTTGTCCGAAGAACCGATGCCCCGCTTGGTGACGAGCATCACAATAACCACGGAATAAAGCAGGAAAGCGGCGGCAATTCCGCCCACGGCCCACCAGGAGAGGGCCTTCCAATTTCCGCTGGCCGGGGAGAGGATATTGAGTGCGCCTTCCTCAAACTTGAGAGCGCCCTTTGCAACGAAAAGCCCCACCAACACGACCAAAAGACCGAGATAGGCGAAAACATTGTAAACATTGCAGTTGGAAGCTTTTCCTTCTTTTTTGAAGAGCATGAAAATCAACCCGGGAACGGCGCCGATGACGGCGAATTCAATGGTGAGCAGAGGGTTGAGAGCCGCGCCTGTGGTATCGAAGAAAAGATAGCCGACCACATCGGTGACCACTCCCACCGCCGCACCCCACACCGGGCCCAAGACTATGCCCGAAATAAGAACGGGAACGGGGAAGATGCTCAGCCTCGCAACGGGCAGAAGATAGACCGAAAGGGGCTTTAAGGCCAAAGCGATGGCGGCGAAAAGAGCGGCCCGAACGAGCTTAAGGGTTTTATTGCTTTTTTTGGGACTTGCAGAACCGGGGTTTGACATTTTTTTTCCTTTCTTTAGTAAACCCCCGCTTTTCGTAGCGGAAGCGGCAAGGCATCGTGATCAAACAAATAGCATTTGAACAATCTTCGGCCACGGACTACTTCCCATTCCGTGTAACTTAACGCACCTTACCTACTCTAAAATAATATTAATTAAGCCGTATTTACGGTCTTAACCTTTTTTGGGGCCGATCTTGCCCGCCCTGAAGGCGCGGTTGAATTTCCTGCCGCTTTTATCTATCCCGCTTAAGGCTTCGGCGGCATAAATAACTCCCATCATATCCCTGTCGGTGGGGTCGGCAATGGCGCTGTCCAGCCCCGCGCGAATGGCCAAGGCCATGCAGTTTTGATTGATGAGCTTTCTTAGGGGCATATCGAAGCTGATGTTGGAGATGGCTCCGGTTATTTTGACCTCGGGGGCATATTCCTTGATGCGCGCAATGCAATATTCGAAATCCAGCATTGCCCCGGGGGCGGTGGCGAGGGCCATTACGCAGGGGTCGATATGGAAATTCTTGAGATCAACTCCGTACTTGACCGCCTTATCTATCATGCTTTTGGCTATATCCACCTTTTTATCCGATTGGGAGGGTATGCCGTCCTTGTCGCAGGTAAGCCCGACGACCTGCCAAGGGGTGCCTGCGATCAGCGGAAAAATGGTTTCGCATTTGGTGCCTTCTTCGTTGACGGAATTGAGCATACCGGGTATTTTAACCAATCCCTCCTCGTAGATGCGCTTTAGAAGCAATTCGTTGGGGGAATCCACGCAAAGGGGGGTTTCCACCGCGGACTGCACCACGCCTATGAGCCAGACGAGGGCGTCGTATTCCAACTCGGAGGAGGTGGAGGCGCATACATCTATGAAGCTTGCTCCCGCTTGGGCCTGCTTAACGGCTCTTGACATAATAAAATCCGCGTCCCTTTCCCCGATGGCTTTTTTCACCGAGGGAATAGTGCCGTTGATTTTTTCTCCGATTATAATCATTCTACTCTCCGTTTTATGCAATTTCCGGCGGGTTTCAAGGTCACTCCCTGCCAAAATTTATTATACTATGTATTTTGGCAAATGCGAAATTACTTTTAAGGCGAAAATATGTTTTTTTGCGGGGGGAAGGTGCAAAAGTCCGCTAAAAGGGCTTCTTTTTGCATTGCGGCGGGGTTTACCCAAGGAAAAGGGGGCGTATTTTGAGTGCGGAATTTTAAGTACAAGGGGGTAAAATTCTTATTCAAATTTTGCGGCGGGAAAAAACAACGCTCGTCGGTTTCGCAGGCATGAGCGTTTCCCTGCCGCCCACGCTTTATGTCGAAGGATACATATCTATAAAAGTAAACCCTTGTAAGCGGACTTAAGCCGCCTCCCGAATTCTTCGGAGGCTTTTTTAAGCCTGATTTATACAAAAGACAGAGCGCTTTACCCGAAGATAAGGGATTTTCCGTTTGCCGATTTACCCTTTTGAGAGTGACGGACAGCCGCTTTAAAGGCAAACTGCGCCAAACGGCGGGGTAAAACAATAGTATACAATATGGATAAATCCGTTGTTTTTTGTTGAATTTGAGTTGATTTGTGTTAATATAAATATATATTAATTTGTAAAAGGAGTACAATGATGAAGACATTGACAGTTATATCTGACGGAAAACCGATAACATGGCAGATAGATGAGAATTATTTAACAATCATAAACTGCTTTGACGATGAGAAGAACCGTGCTTATAAAATATACCACCATATAATGTGGAAAAGTATCAGTGAGATTTACTTCTCCGAGCCGTATTACTCCGATGATTCATGCACCGGTGGCATAAATGTCACAGCAGGTCATGATAATTCAATAGGTTATCCGGTTTCCTCCGAAGCCGAGGCCCGTGAGTTTTATCTTGAATTGTTAAAAAAGGTCGGTGAATGTAAATAGGCATTGTTTTTGATTGTTTGGGCGGTAATCCTATCTCCGCATTTACGAAAATATAAAGCGTACTTTATGTTTTCGTTATTTTTCCATTTTATCAAACCCTACACAAGGGTTTGACTCCGTCATAAAAGCTTTTTATCAAATAAACGATTCGCAACATAAAACCATAAAACCATAAAACCGATGTTCCTTTCCTAACCGACCGAGCCGGAAAGCAAATTTTTCTCACAATGACCGGGTCACAACTCACAACGAAGAATGTGCGTGTCACACACACACATCTACCCAACCCACCCCTTAAGGTCATTCCCTTAACCGCCCCGTGATAACCCGATCCCTTCGGCCGAATAGGCGTATTACACATTATTACGGCGTTTTCTTCGAGCGCAAATCGCCGAGAAAACTCTCCCCTACCGCTCCAAAAAATAATTTGTAACTTTTTCATTAAAAAAAAAGGATTTTCGACACTTTTTGCGGATATATAAACAGAGGGATATTTTCACAACTCACAAGGAGGGAAAAATGTTATCCAATATATATACCTGCGCCGCCTCGGGGATAGACGGCAAGATGATAGGGGTGGAGGTGAGCTGTCTTAAGGGGCAGAATTCCTTTTTTATGGTGGGACTGCCCGATACGGCCGTCAAGGAGGCGAAGGAAAGGGTGGAATCCGCCGTCTCCCACAACGGTTACAGCTTTCCGCAGGTCAAAATAACCGTCAATCTTTCCCCGGCGGACATTAAAAAGGAGGGTACCGCCTTCGATCTGCCGCTGGCTTTGGGGATATTGATTTCCTCCGGTCAGCTTTTCCCCGAGGTGGATCTGAGCCGCTATGTCATCTTGGGGGAGCTTTCCCTTTCGGGACAGGTTAAGGGGGTGAAGGGAATTCTCCCGATGATGCTCGGAGCTTTGGCGGCGGGTTTCAGGGATTTCATCGTTCCGGCGGCGAATTTGAGGGAAGCCTGCCTTGCGGGTTGCGGCAGGGTCTATGGGGCGGCGAACCTTGGGGAGGCGGTGGGACACATATCGGGAAAAGCCCCCCTCGCCCCCGCGGATCCCAACTGTCTTCCCCCGGCGGCAACGGAAATAGAGCCAATCGACATGGCCGATGTGAAGGGTCAGCAACAGGTGAAAAGGGCGATGGAAATTGCGGCGGCAGGGGGGCACAATATGCTGATGATAGGCCCGCCCGGCAGCGGAAAAACCATGCTCGCCCGCCGCTTCACCACCATTTTGCCCGAAATGGCCCGTTCGGAGAGTCTTCAGACCACAAAGATATATTCCGTGGCGGGTATGTTGGACGAAAGCACCCCCCTTATCACCCAAAGACCCTTCCGCTCGCCCCACCACACCGTCTCCCCCGTGGCCCTCGTGGGCGGAGGGAGCATACCCCGCCCCGGGGAGGTTTCCCTCGCCAACGGCGGAGTGCTATTCCTCGATGAATTTGCGGAGTTCCCGAAACAGGCCCTCGAGGTGCTTCGTCAACCCCTTGAAGATAAGAAAGTCACCATATCCAGGGTGAACGCCACCTATACTTACCCCGCCTCCTTCATGCTCCTTGCGGGTATGAACCCCTGCCCCTGCGGTTACAGGGGGGATCCGAGGCATAGCTGTAAATGCAGTTCTTCCGACATACAGCGATACACAAAGAAAATATCCGGCCCTCTTTTGGACAGGATAGACATTGTCGCCCATGTGAATGTGGAAAAATACGAGTTTCTTTCAAGACGAAACGACGCCGCCGAGAGCAGTGAAAAGATAAGAAGCAGGGTGGACAGGGCGAGGAAAATACAGCTAAAGAGAATGGAAGGAAGCACCTTTGTAAGCAATTCCCAAATTTCCGCAAAGGAAATAGAAATATACTGTCCGCTTGGCCGTGAGGAAAACAGAATAATGAAGGCCGCCTTCGAAGCCTACGCCATGAGCGCAAGAACCTACCACCGGGTATTGAAGCTCTCCCGCACCATTGCGGATCTGGCGGGGGAGGAAAATATAAACTGCGAGCATATTGCGGAGGCGTTGCAGTATCGGGGGAGTTTTTCGACCTTGTAGGGTTTTCTTGTTGCGGGTCAAACTTGCTTTATAAACAGGCGGAGAGAATTTGAGAAATGCGGCGAAAAAAAGACGGACTTCAACCCATAATCCCAAAGGGAAGGCCGAAGCGTGAGGGTTTTTGATTTTATTCGAATCGAAAATACAAGCCGCCGAATAATTTCACCTTATTGCCCGACAACCCCCAAAAGCGCCCTATTCGCACCAAAACGGCACTGCCGAAAGCCGCCGCAAGTTGTCATTGCCGTCATCGCCGTTATCACGCAAAATAGCGGAACTCCTTCGGGATAAGACATATTCAAAAAATGGGTAGCGACTTTGTAAGGTTTTCTTGTTGCGGGTCAATATTGATTTATAAACAGGCGGGGCGGATTGGCGAAGCGGTAAAAAGACGGACTTCAACCCATAAGCTTTATCACGCAAAATCGCAAAAATCCCCGGGGACAAGCTCATAATCCACAAAGGACTGCAAAACCCCGAGCTGATTTCTGCCGGCGTTGACATTCAGCCGCCTTTGCTTGAAACCGAGCCTTTCGTAAACATGGCGCGCCCGCTTGTTTTCAAAATTGGTGTCGAGGATAATTTTCCCGTAACCCATTTTGAAAAGCTCCCCAATGAGCATACTCAAAAGCTTCTTTCCGTAGCCCCGGTTCTGTTGGGCTCTGTCGCATATTTTTATGCCGATCTCGGCGGCATTGCCCTTATTGCGGTAATTCATCTCGCCGACGGGAACGCCCGCCAACTCGATGATAAGCCGCCGATGGGTTTGGTCGCTGTCCCCCGCCAGACTTGCGGCTATGGCTTCTTCGGTTTGACCCGTACCCAGAGGAAACCCCGCATGGGCCATGACCTCACCGTCGTTCCACCAAAGGCAAAGTTGCGGCGCATCCGAAGCGGTCGCATTGCGTATTACCATGTTTCCGTTTGAAAGATACATTTTCCACCCCCCAAGTAAACTGCGCTTGCTCATTAACGCCGCAGTAATGTTATCCATGGTAATTCTATCACAGCGCAGTGAGCAAATCGAACAGCCTCGGGAAAGGAAGCCGAATTTAACCCCCGCAGACCCGCACCGCCGCCGTATATTCAAATCGGCAAAAGCACCCCCGCAAGCCGCCGCCCTTAACGCCTACACCGTCTGCCTTTAATATGGAAATGAAGTCAAGGCTCGGCGCTACAATAAATAGCTCAACGGATAATCCCCGTCGGGTTATTCGTTGAGCGGTTAATATGAAAAGATTGATAATTCGGGCGGTTTCTTCATTAAATTTAACTGCGTGTAAGCCTTAAAATGGTTTACTTAAGGGGCGTGCTTTTCACTTTACAATTATCTGTCTTTATGCCTGCCTAAGCTGCAATATATCCTTCAATTTCGGGGGGTGTTTGTGATGCTTATTTCCTTTAGCCCTTAATCCTTCAATGTATGCGCTTCGGCTCTGATGCTTTTGCGATTTATCAATTCCCTTATCCCATATCACCGAAAGAATAAATCCTTTCGAAGGGCTTAAGGGTTTTCGGCTTTGTCAAGGCTCGGCACTACAATAAAAAGCTCAACGGATAAGCCCCGTCGGGGTATTCGCTGAGCGGTTAACGGGAAAAGGATTGACTATTCGGGCGGTTTTTCATTAAGGTTAACTGCGTGTATGCCTTAAAATGGTTTGCTTAAGGGACGGGCTTTTTACAATTATTTGATTTTTAAGCCTGCCTAAGCCGCAATAATTCCTTCGACTTCGGGGTATATTTGTGATACTTATTTCTTTAGCCTTTATTCCTTCGATGTATGCGCTTCGGCTCCGATGTTTTTGCGATTTATCAATACCCTTATCCCCATATTACCGAAAGAATTATTCCTTTCGAAGGGGCTTAAGGGTTTTCGGCTTTGTCAAGGCTCGGCTTACAACAAAAAGCTCAACGGATAATCCCCGTCGGGGGTATCCGTTGAGCAGTAACGGGAAAAGGAAATTTGAGTCTATTCGGGGGCGTTCTCGAACTGCATTTCTTCCAAATAGGTGTCCATGAACTCGGGCAGTTCGTTTAACTCCACATGGTATACATTCTTTTGCACCTGACGGCATTTTCTCACGCTGCCCTTGTCCAAAAGATACATCTGCACGCCCGTACCCGCGCCGTTGCCCACGCTTCTCACCGGCACTCCCTCGATATTCGGGAAAAGCCCTATGTACTGTGCATTTTCCACATTCAGATAGTTGCCGAAGGCTCCCGCAAGGCAGACTTCCTCCAATTCCTCGGGGGGCTTGCCGTAAAGGGAAATGAGCAGTTTGCAACCGGACATGATAGCCGCCTTGGCTTTTTGCACCTCCCTTGCGTCGAGCTGGGTGAAGTAAACTTCGCTGGTGGCGCTTCTGTATATTACAAAGGTGTTTATATCGTATTTCTCGCCCTTGCGCTTTTCAAGTCTGGCGGAAAGGGCGTCCGCACCGTAGGCGGCTTCGTATTCGGCTCTGGAAAGCAGTTTGCCGCTGCCGGTGATTATCCTGTTGCGCACAAGCTCGGCCAAGATGTCGATTATACCGCTGCCGCAAATCCCGGTGGGTTCTACCCCTCCGATTACATCTATAAGGGAAATGTCCCTCTTTTCCGGGTCTATCTTGAAATATTGGATAGCACCGTCCGCCGCCCTCATGCCGCAGGTGAGTCCGGCGCCCTCAAGGGCGGGCCCGCAGGCGGTGGAGGCTATGCAATAGCGGTCGTTTGTTCCGCAGGCGATCTCCCCGTTGGTGCCCAGGTCGATGGCGAGCCTCGGCTTGTCGTCGTCGGGAAGCCCGATGAGAACCGCAGTGGTGTCCGCACCCACATAACCGCCCAAGAGGGGCAGGAAGGTCACTTTGCAGTAATCGTTCAAGTCGAGGGGAAGCTCCTTGGCGTTTATCTCCACTATGTCGTGGGTGGTGGAGGCGAAGGGGGCGTAACCCAGATATTTCGGGAAAAGACCTAAGAAAAGATGCTGCATGGTGGAGTTTCCGCAAAGGGCGGTGTGGTAAATCCTGTCGGTGTTTATCCCGTCAATCTCTTTCATTTCCTTGATGAGGCGGTTTATCGTGCCGCAGACCATTTCCTGCATGGTATCAAGCCCGTCGGCGTAGTCGATGGTGTAGCCTATGCGGCTTATGACATCCGCACCCAAAGCGGTTTGGGCATTCAGGGAAGAATGGGTGGAAATGAGCTTGGCGCTGTTCATATCATATAGGTAAGCGGCCACGGTGGTGGAGCCGATGTCTATGGCAAGCCCGTATATATCGTCGTCGTCGTCGAAGTTCACATCTATAACATCGTTTCCGAAGGTGACGAAGTTGAATTTTCTTTCCGGCTCGTCGGGGGAAATGACCCGGGCGATCTTCTTTAACACATTATACTGCATATCCAGCTTGAATTTCGCCTTGAGCGCCTTTTCGAAGCTCTGGCAGTGGCTGGGGTTGATGTCCTTTTCGGTGACGGTGATAATGCCCAGATTCGGGTTGATGACGCAGTCCAAAGCGTTGTTGGCGGTCAGGACATGAACCTTTCTGTCTGCCCTGTTGAATATCTTAACGACGGTGATGTCCTCGTTGACCTTTGTTTCGCAGGCAAGCACGGTTCTTTGCACTCCCCCCCCGTCTATTATCTCAACGGCGCATTTTCCGCATTTCTGCTTTCCGCCGCAGACCAAATCCTGGGGATAGCCCGCCATTTCGCACAGCTTGCTTAAAAGTTGTCCCTCGTCGGCTTCGTAGATCTTCTCGTCGAAGCTGAAGTTAATCTTTACCTTGCTCATTGAACCCTCCGTAATATTAAAATTGTGTATTATTTCATTGACCGATTGTAATTATAGCGGATAATCCAAAAAAAGTAAATAAGCAATAGAATTCAAAGGGTAAACCCTTTGAATTCTATTGCTTTGCAAATTCAGCTTTGCTGAATTTGTTTGGTGCGGTTGGGTTATTTTCTTTGGGGGGAAGTCGCTTGTTTGGCTTTGGGTGGGTTTAAGCTTTTATTTATGCTTGTACGGCGTAGCTGAATTTATGGGGGCGGTTGGGTTATTATGCTTGGGTGGGGGTTTGCTTTTTTAAGGAACTTCTGAATAAATCCCCCACATAACCTCAAAACAATAAAACACCCCTTAACAGCCCTCAAAAGCCAAAAAGACTGAAATTTCCGCTCTTTTTGCCGTTTTCTTAATTATGGCTTCTTTATAAACTTAACAAGAAACATTTAAGGCGGGTAAATACCAATCAGTGAAGCTGAAATGTTTAAATTTGGGTGGGTTTATAGCTGTTATTTATGCTTGTGCGGCGTAGCTGAATATATGGGGTGATGTTGGTATATTTTGCTTTGGGTAAAAGCCGCTTAAAGTAGTTTCAGACTAAGTTGATTTTTTTGCTTTGCTGTGTTTGTTTATGGTTGGGTTATTATGCTTGGGTGGGGGTTTGCTTTTTTAAGAACCTCGGAACACACTCCTTACAGACAAATTCCCAATGCCTAAAAAATTGGCGTGAACCCCTTGAAGTTCACGCCGCTTTCCTTTCTAAGCTGTTTTTCCATTTGCACTTGCCGTGATTGGCTTTTCCTCTTGCGGTATTGCGACGATGTTGTTGTACACAATCCTTACCCCACTCAATGGTTGTTGTCAAATAGTTCAGTCGAATAAAAAATAATTTTATATAATACACCATATAATACGTTGTTGTCAATCAAAACTTGCATTATTTTTTTATTGTGTTATACTAGTATATAGTTGCATGTCATACCGTTGAGAATTTAGTAAGAATTCACAGCAAAAATGAAGAGACCTTGCAGACTGAGAAAAGGAGAATGATGATGTTTACTTTGAATGCGGAAAACCGAAATACGGGATTAAAGCCCAAACAACTGAGAAGAAAAGGAACCATTCCCGGTGTCTTATATGGCAAAGACCTCGAAAAGTCTTTGAGCATTCAGTTTTCTGGGGCAGAAGCCACCCGTTTCTTAAAATCCAATTCTACAGGAAGTAAAGCCGAATTGGTGATTGGTGACAAAAGGTTCACGGCATTGTTGCGGGAAGCCACTTATAAACCGGCGACAGACGAGCTGGAGCATTTGAGTTTTCAAATGCTGTTGGCTGGGGAAATCGTTACAAGCACGGCAAGAATCGTGCTTGTGAACAGAGACAGGGTATCGGGCATGGTCCAGCAGCCGCAGTCCGATATTTCATATCGGGCGCTTCCGTCCCATCTCATTGATAGAATAGAAATTGATCTTGAAGGGATGAAGGTGGGGTCCAGTATCAGGATCAGCGATCTCGACATTGCAAAAAACCCTAATATTGAAATTCTGAACCCGCTAGATACTACGGTGCTTTCTATTGCCGATACCCGTAAGCCGGTGGAAACTCTTGAAATCGATGATGAAGCGTCCAAAACCGAATAAAATGGTATGGTGCTTTTTGGGGCAAAATGAGTATGCCTACGGTATAAATTGCGCCACAGCGCAATTCGCTGCGGAGAAGCCCCAAGGAGAATCTTGGCGCATAGTTTTATACCGTTAAAAAGGGCTTGGGCTGGCGCACCTCATTGGTGCGGGCGGGGAAAGCACTTTTTGTTGTGGAAAGGAAATATAAAATGCAGTTAGTCGAAAAAGTGGTCGGACACAAAGTCTTCGGACAGGGGATCATAACAGATTGCTCTGGCAATATCGTTACCGTCTCTTTTCCTCAAGGAGATAAAAAATTCATCTATCCAGATGCTTTTGCCAACTTTCTGACCCTTAAAAACAAGTCTGCTCAAAATAAAATCAATGAAATAAACAACAAGCGGTTGGAGGCGGAGGTCGCACAGAAACAAGCGCTTCAGGAAGAACAGGAGCGCCACCAGAGACTTTACACTTTGAAAATCACGCCAAACTCTCAAGCAGCCTTTCATATCGATCTGAACGACCTGGATGAAGTTTTTTCATCTGACGCTATATCGACCGGATGTTATTTAAGCGGCATTTCTAAGGGAAAGCCGCGTATTCCAAGCAAGCTGATGCCTAATTCCGCCTGCCTGTTGACCGGATGCCCCCCTAATACCTCAGAGAAAGAGCGCCGGATCTTGGGCGCCTTTATGGTAAAGGATGGTTTTGGGGGATATATGTGCAAAGACGGAATGGTAGAATGTCACGATAAGTACAAAGTGCGTTTGAATCCAAACAGCACGATGCTGTATTGGGATTATTTCGATTGCAGCGATCCCCTCCCACGCTGGGGGAACACGGTGTTCAAATACTTACCAAACAGCACGATGCATCAAATCCTGCTTGCCATGAAGAAGGTGTTCCAGGACACCGAAGAAGAGACGCTCATTCACGAGTTCTATCAATATTTCTGTGAGATAAACCGCTTTCCACAATAAGTGGAATGAGCAGACCCGTCGATTGAACCGTTGGGTCTGCTCAAAACCTCATCGTTTCTGTGGATGAAAGCAATGGCAGCATCGATTCACAAAAAAGTCTCTGCAATAATCGAGCAATTCGATTTGGGTTGGTAAAGTTAGTAGAGACTGTATAATAAAAAAGCCCGTGAATACCGACGATCTCGGTGTTCACGGGCTTTTGGTGTTTTGTCCATAAGGCGTGCCTACATCTGATTAAATCCCCCACAAAACCCCAAAACACTACCCCCCTCAAAAGCCCAAAAGACCGTAACCTCCGCCATTTTTGCACAGTTTTATTAATTATGGCTTCTTTATAACCTTAACAAGAAAATTTAAGGCAGGTTAATGCCCATGTTTTGACTTTTGAAGTCTACGCTTTTTTAAAACAGCGAGGTTGAATATAGTTTCTTTGGGTGGGTTTATAGCTGTTATTTATGCTTGTGCGGCGTAGCTGAATTCATGGGTTGATGTTGGTATATTCTGCTTTGAGTAAAAGCCGCTTAAAGTAGTTTCGGCTAAGTTGATTTTTTTGCTTTGCCGTTTTTTTATAGTGGTGTTTTATGCTTGTGTGGGGGTTTCGCCTTTTTATCTATGACTGCTTTGTAAAACTAAGAAGGAACAACTTAAGACGGGTAAATGCCCTTTTTTCTCTTTTTAAATTCTGCCGCTTTTTGAAATCAACGGAGGTGAATTTACGGGGTGTGGTTGGGTTATGCTTGGGTGGGGTTTTCTCCTTTTTAGCTATGGCTTCTTTATGCTTAACAAGAATATTTTAGCCGGGTATTGAAATCGGCGAAGCCGAATGTGTTTAACTTTGGGTGGGTTTAACCTTTATATGCTCTACCTATTCGCCGAAGTTGTTTTTTTCGGCTTTGCCGAACGGCTGTTTTGCCGTCAATCTTACTCCCACACCTCCAAAAAAACCCTGAAAAAGCCAAATTTCCTAACGCCGTTTTCTCCGTTATAACCGTTAAAACCCCGCGCCGCAAAAAAAGCAAACCGCCCTTCGAAAGGATGCGTTATCCCCTTTCGAGGGGCGGTTTTTATGTTTTAACCTTAAATATCGTTTCTTCCCTTGAAGGTATAAAGGTAATGCTCGGGGGGAAGCCCGGAGGAAAACCTTAAAATACAAGGAAACCCCAAAGCAAAAGAGCAGACCTTTAAAAGCAGGTCAAGTCAAACCCCGAATCCCGATCGACTTTATCCGAAATACTCCACCGCCCCTTCAAACAGCCCCATATCGTATCTTCCCGGCACATTCTTGAGCAGGTTCACTCCCGTGCGTTCGGTGTGGCACATTTTGCCCAAAATCCTGCCGTCGGGGGAGGTTATTCCCTCTATGGCGGCCATGGAGCCGTTGGGATTGTATTGTATCTCGTAGGTGGCTTCCCCGGATTTGTTCACATATTGGGTGGCTATCTGTCCGTTGGCGGCCAAATCCGCAAGAAGCTCGTCGGAGATGATGAAGCGGCCCTCCCCGTGGGAAATGGGTACGGTATAAATCTCTCCCGGTTTGGTTTTGCTCAGCCAGGGGGATTTATTGGAAGCTATCCTCGTATCCACCAATTTTGATTGGTGGCGGCCTATGGAGTTGAAGGTTAATGTGGGGCAGTTTTCGTCGGCGTCGATTATCTCTCCGAAGGGAACCAAGCCCAATTTTATCAGCGCTTGGAAGCCGTTGCATATTCCCAGCATAAGCCCGTCGCGGTTTTTCATCAAATCGTTCACCGCATCGGCGATAATGGGATTGCGGAAGAAGGCGGTTATGAATTTGCCGCTGCCCTCAGGCTCGTCTCCCCCGGAAAAGCCCCCGGGAATCATTATTATTTGGGAGGCGGCTATCTTTTGGGCGAAGCTGTTCACGCTTTCTGCCATCTTAGCCCCGCTAAGGTTGTTTATCACGAATATTTCGGCCTTCGCCCCCGCCGCTTCAAAGGCCTTGGCGGAATCGTATTCGCAGTTTGTTCCCGGGAAAACGGGTATAAGCACCCTCGGCGCGGCTATTTTGCCCGCCGCAGAGCATACCGCCCGCTTTTCGGCGTTGTAGTTGTAATTCACTGCCGCCTTTTCGGGATAATCTATATTGCAGGGGTAAACGCTCTCCAGCTTGCCCTCGTATTTATCAAGCACTTCGCTTAAAGCCACGGAAAACTCCCCATATATCAAAGCCCTTCTCTCGCAGGTGCGCCCCAAAGCTTCCGCCTTGTAAGCCCCCCGAGCGAATTCGGACAAATCCATTTCGCCCTTTAATTCCAATATCAAAGAGCCGTAGCCCCTCTCGAAAAGCTTTTCGGCGGGTATATCGGGGTTAAATTCAAAGCCCCTCATATTGCCGAAACACATTTTCATCACCGCCTCCGCCGCCCCGCCGACTCCCGGGGCATAGGCGCTCAAGACCTTCCCCTTCCTCATGAGGTTGCAGGCCTTATCGCAAAGGGCCTTCGCCCCTTCGATCAGGGGCAGTCCGTATTTATCCAGCTCGGGTTTCAGCCATATAACACTGCTTCCCGTCTCCTTGAATTCAGGGGAGATTATATCCTTTGCCCTTTGGGTGGTGACCGCAAAGGAAATGAGGGTGGAAGGCACATCCAAATCCTCGAAACTGCCGCTCATGGAATCCTTTCCCCCTATTGCGGCTATCTCAAACTGCTTTTGCGCCGAAAAAGCTCCCAAAAGGGCGGCGGCGGGCTTGCCCCATTTGTAGGGATCGCTCCCGGGCTTGCCGAAATATTCTTGGAATGTCAGATACGTGTCCTTCAGATCCGCCCCGGTGGCCGCAAGCTTCATAATGGACTCCGTCACCGCCAAAAATGCGCCGCTGAAGGGGTCGCACTCGGAGATGACCGGGTTAAAGCCGTAGCTCATCAGGGAAACCGTGTCCGTATCTCCCTTTTCCAAGGCGATTTTATGCACCATCGCCTGAATGGGCGTTTTCTGATATTTCCCGCCGAAGGGCATGAGTACAGTTCCCGCCCCTATGTTGGAGTCGAATCTTTCCGAAAGCCCCCGTTTGGAGCAGATATTCAAATCCCCCGCCAATTCGAGATAAGCGGCGGCAAAGCTTTTTTGTTGTTTTTTGTCTGCTATCTTGGGGGAGGCGACCTTTATGGAAATGTGCTTGGGGGCGCCGTTGGTGTCCAAAAATTCCCTCGAAAGGTCAACTATCCTGCTTCCCCGCCAATCCATCACCATTCTGCCCTCGTCGGTGATCTGCGCCACCACCGTGGCCTCCAGATTTTCGCCGTCCGCCAAGGCGATGAATTTATCCGCATCTTCGGGGGAAACCACCACGGCCATTCTCTCCTGGGATTCGCTTATGGCAAGTTCCGTGCCGTCCAGCCCCTCGTATTTCTTCGTGACCTTGTCCAAGTCTATCTTGACTCCCGCGGAAAGTTCCCCGATCGCCACGCTCACTCCCCCTGCGCCGAAGTCGTTACAGCGCTTTATCATCAGGGAAGCGGCGGGATTGCGGAAAAGCCTTTGGAGCTTTCTTTCCTCCGGGGCGTTGCCTTTTTGTACTTCCGCACCGCAGTTTTCGAGGGATAGGGCGGTGTGGGCCTTGGAAGAACCTGAAGCCCCGCCTATGCCGTCCCGCCCGGTGCGTCCTCCCAAAAGAATTACCTTGTCCCCCGGGGCGGGGGCTTCCCTGCGAACATTCTTTGCGGGTGCGGCGCCTATAACAGCGCCCACTTCCATGTGCTTAGCCATGTAGCCCGGGTGGTAAACCTCATCGACTATCCCCGTGGCGAGGCCTATCTGATTTCCGTAGGACGAATAACCGGCGGCGGCGGAGGTGACTATCTTTCTTTGGGGGAGCTTCCCCGCAAGGGTCTGCTCGAGGGGGGCCAGGGGGTCAGCCGCCCCCGTCACCCTCATGGCGGCGTAAACATAGCTCCTGCCCGAAAGCGGATCCCTTATCGCCCCGCCTATGCAGGTGGCCGCCCCGCCGAAGGGTTCGATCTCGGTGGGGTGGTTATGGGTTTCGTTCTTGAAAAGAAGAAGCCAGTCCTCCTGCCCGTTTTGCGTATTAACCTTTATTTTGACGGTGCAGGCGTTTATCTCCTCGCTCTCGTCCAAATTTTTCAGCTTGCCCTCGGCGGCCAAGAATTTAGCCACTATCGTTCCCATATCCATAAGGCATATGGGTTTTGTTCTGTTTAATTGCTCTCGGGTGGCGAGATAATCCTTATAGGCCTCGTTTACCTTCTCGTCCTCGAAGATAATCTCGTCTATGCGGGTGTTGAAGGTGGTGTGGCGGCAATGGTCAGACCAATAGGTGTCTATCACCTTTATCTCGGTTATGGTGGGGTTTCTCCCCTCCGCCTTGAAATGATCTCTGCAAAGGCGCAGATCGTCCTCGTCCATGGCGAGGGAACGGCTCTTTATGAATTCCTTGAGATCCGCCTCGTCAAAGTTTGTGAAGCCCTCTATTATTTCCACCGCTTCGGGGGTGTCGTAGACGCTCTCCAAGGTTTCGGGAAGCTCCATGGAAGCCAGACGGCTGTCCACGGGGTTAATCAGGTGTTTTTGTATCGCCGCAATGTCCCCCTCGGTCAATTTGCCGTAAAGTAAATAGACCTTGGCGGTTTTGACTATGGGCCGCTCGGTCACGGAGATTATCTGAATACACTGGGCGGCGCTGTCCGCCCTTTGGTCGTATTGCCCCGGGAGGTATTCCACGGCAAAGGCGGCGCAGGCCCCTTCGCTTTCCAGCTCAAAATAATAATCGTCCACCTGCATTTCCGCAAAAACCGTGGTGACGCATTTATCAAAAAGCTCCTTTGTCAGCCCTTGGGCATCGTAACGGTTCACAAGGCGGACTTTTTCAAGGGCGGTGATCCCGAGGAATGTCCTTATTTCCTCGGTGAGGCTTTTCGCCTCCACGGCCAGATCCCCTCTTTTTTCGACAAAAACCCGATATACCATTTAATTCTTCGCCTCCAGCGCTTTTTTTCCTATATCCCGACGGTAATAAGCATTTTCAAACATTATCCCCCGGGCGTTCTCGTAGGCCTCGTCTATGGCTTCCCTCAGAGTCTCCTCCTTGGCTGTGACTCCCAAAACCCTTCCACCGGAGGTTAAAAGCTTCCCTTCAACGAGCTTGACCCCCGCAAAATAGACCTCGGCGTTCATCTTCTCGGGCAGTATAACGGGATAGCCTGTTTTATAAGCGGCGGGGTAGCCATCGGAGGCCATAACCACACAGCAGGCCGCCCCCCTCGAATTTTTCACCTCTGTTTGCTCCAAAGTTCCCTCCCGAGTGGCCTTCATTATGGTAAAAAGGTCGCTTTCCAAAAGGGGCAGGGTGACCTGCGCCTCAGGATCTCCGAAGCGGCAGTTGTATTCTATAACCTTCGGGCCGTTTTGGGTGAGCATGAGCCCGAAGTAAAGGCAACCCTTGAAAACCCTGCCCTCGGCGGCCATCGCCTTTATGGTGGGCAGGAAAATGGTTTCCATACATATCTTTTCCATGTCGGGGGTGTAGAAGGGATTGGGGGCTATAGTTCCCATTCCCCCGGTGTTCAGCCCGTTGTCGCCGTCCTGCGCCCTCTTGTGATCCATGGAGGAGATCATGGGTTTGACGGTCTTGCCGTCCGTGAAGGCCAAAACCGAAACCTCCGGGCCTGTGAGGAATTCCTCTATGACGACCCTGTTGCCGCTTTCCCCGAAGGCCTTGTCCTCCATTATGCTTTTCAGGGCGGCGGCGGCCTGTTCGTAGTTTTCGGCGATGATAACTCCCTTGCCCAGCGCCAGCCCGTCCGCCTTTATCACCACCGGGTAGACCCCCTGCTCGATGATGTAATCCTCAGCCCGGTTCACATCGGAGAAAACCTCATAACCCGCAGTGGGAATGGCATATTTCTTCATCAGATTTTTCGAGAAAACCTTGCTTCCTTCTATTATGGCCGCATTTGCCCTCGGCCCGAAGCAGGGAATCCCCGCCGCCTCCAAAGCGTCCACAGCCCCCAAAACAAGGGGATCGTCCGGGGCGACGACCGCAAAGCCGATGGAATTTTCAAGGGCAAAGGCCACCAATCCATCAATATCCTTGGCGGCAATGTCCACGCAGACAGCGTCCTTCGCTATCCCCCCGTTTCCCGGCAGAGCATAAAGCCCGGTTATCTCCGGGCTTTCCTTGAGCTTCTTTATAATAGCGTGTTCGCGGCCCCCGCCGCCCACAACCATAACTTTCATCTTCCCCCCTCATTCACTATTCATTATTCAATATTTATTATTCATTAAACCGTGCCAAACCAAATAACATTATCACGGTAAATCATCAACCCAAACGATCCAAAAGCGACTTGCTTATTCATCACTCGAAACAAACCCGCCAACGGCGGGGCGATCATAATCGAAACACCGCCCTATTACAGCTACAGCACCGCCGAAAATCGCCAATGCTGTAGCCTGCAATATATTCTTTTGTTTAATGGTGGAAAAGCCTCATTCCCGTAAGCACCATCACCATGCCGTAGCCGTTGGCCGTTTCGATGACCTGCTTATCTCTGACGCTTCCTCCGGGCTGGGCGATGAAGCCCGCCCCGCTTCTCTTGGCGCGCACTATGTTGTCCTCGAAGGGGAAGAAGGCGTCCGAACCTAAGATCGTGGTGTTCAGGGAAGAAAGATAGGCCTGCTTTTCCTCTCTTGTGAAGGGGGCGGGTTTTTCGGTGAAATACTTCGCCCAAACATCGTCGCCTATGACATCTTCGTAATCCTCGGAAAGGTAAACATCAACGGCGTTGTCCCTGTCGGGTCTGCCGAGGCCTTCCTTGAAGGGGAGGTTCAAGACCCTCTCGGTCTGTCTTAAATGCCAGTTGTCCGCCTTGCCCCCCGCCAAACGGGTGCAATGAATGCGGCTCTGCTGACCCGCCCCCACGCCTATGGCCTGTCCGCCCTCGGCGAAGCATACGGAGTTGGATTGGGTGTATTTCAGGGTGAGCAGGGAAACTATCATATCTCTCACGGCCCAATCGGGGATTATCTTGTTTTCCGTCACCACATTGGAGAGCAGTTCCTTGTTTATTTTGAAATTGTTTCTTATCTGGGAGAAGGTCACCCCGTAAACCTGCTTTTCTTCTATGGTTTCGGGGACATAGCCTTCTTCTATCCTTATGACGGGATAATTCCCGCTTTTCTTGCGCTTTAATATCTCAAGGGCTTCGGGGGTGTAACCGGGGGCGATGACTCCGTCGGAAACTTCCCTTCTGATGAGCTTTGCGGTCACCGCGTCGCAGGTGTCCGAAAGGGCCACCCAATCCCCGAAGGAACTCATTCTGTCGGTACCCCTTGCTCTTGCGTAGGCGCAGGCCAGGGGGGAGTCGTCCAGACCCTCCACATCGTCTGCGAAAACGGCCTTCTTGAGTTCCTTTGAAAGGGGCAGACCCACCGCCGCGGAGGTGGGGCTGACATGTTTGAAGGAGGTGGCGGCGGGAAGCCCCAACTCATTTTTCAATTCCCTTACCAGCTGATAGGAATTCAGGGCATCGAGGAAATTTATGTAACCCGGCCTGCCGTTCACTATCTCAACGGGAAGCTCGCTTCCGTTTGCCATATATATTTTTGCGGGCTTCTGATTGGGGTTGCAACCGTATTTAAGTTCAAATTCTTTCATTTTATTCTTTCCTTTCTCTTTTCCGACAATGCTTAAGTTATTAAGGCTTTAGAGCATTGTCGGCTTCGGCGGACTAAATATTTCGGTTTTTATTTGGCGTGCTTGTTCACTATGCGGGTTTCGTGGGTTCTGTCCTTAAGGTTGTTGTATCTCACATAAAGGGCAACCTTGTTGGCCGCATTCAGACTGTTCCATATCGCGGTGGTGAATTCGTCTATATCGGAGGGGATAAAGACCCTTTCCGGTTCTCCCGTGAAGGAGGGAATGGGGTTTCCGTCGCCGTTGTAGGTGTGAATGAAATGGCCGAGGCCGGGTATGGGTTCGTAGCTGAAGGTGTAACGGTTACATTCGCTTCCCGCCTCGTCGGTGCTTTTTAAGATATTGAGCTTATAATTGAAATCCTTCACATGGAATTTCATCAGCCCGCTGATGCGGGGGGTGAAATTCGGGGAATCCGGCTCGAAGGAACGGGTGTTCAAAGCGTCCTCAAAGCGCAGACCCCTGCTTAAATAATCGTAAATGGTGTCCGTTTGGTCTCCGTTGGTTACTATCAGATGATTCTGATATACCCTCACCGGCGCATAGATGATAAGCTCCGGGTTCGCCACCTTCGTTGAATCGAAGGGATAGATCATGAGTTCTTCGCCCTGCTCGGTGAAAACTCTGTTGCGGCTGTTTTCGCTTCTTCCCATGATGAAGTATGCGCTCACCGCAAAGTTGCCGCATTCGCTCATTCCGATGACGATGCCTCTGCCGGGGTAGGTGTTGTTTTCCAGCAGTTCTTGAATTTTAAAGGTTTTATAGGGTTCCATTTTTCCTCCTTGCTCTAAAATGATTGTATCAGCCTTGGCGGCTTTTGGTAATAATTTTAGCCACCTTTTGCACAGCCTCGGGAAGTATTTTCCATTCCGCCTGCTCCATGACCTTGCGCTGGAGGCTTTCCGCGGTGTCCTTGTTGTTGATATTGACCGCCTTTTGTATTATTATCTCCCCCCCGTCGGGGATCTCGTTGACGTAATGCACCGTCGCCCCTGTCACCTTCACTCCCCTTGCGAGGGCTTCTTCATGCACCCTCAGCCCGTAATAACCCTCTCCGCAAAAGGAGGGTATGAGGGAGGGGTGGATATTGATTATCCTTTCGGGATAGTCCTTTGTGAAATTCTCGCTCAAAATGGCTAAAAATCCCGCCAAGACGATGAGATCCACCATATATTCCTTCACCGCTTCCTTGAGGGCTTCCTCAAAGGCTTCGGCGGAGCCGCATTGTTTTTTTGTTATCGTCAGCGCGGGTATTCCCGCCTCCTTTGCCCTGGTGAGGGCATAGGCGTCTTTTTTGTTGGATACCACCAAAACGATCCTGCCGTTGGGTATCTGCCCCGTTTTTTGGGCGTCTATCAAAGCCTGCAAATTCGTTCCGCCGCCGGAAACGAAAACCGCAATGCGGGCCCTGTCTCTTTTTCTTGCCATTGCTCTGCTCACATCGTCACCCCTTCTCCTTCACCCGTCTGCCCGATCACCGCCGCCTTTACTCCGCAGGAAGTGAGAATTTCCACAGCCCTGTCGGCGCTTTCGGCGGGAACGAC
The DNA here is from genome assembly GCA_012727485.1 of Eubacteriaceae bacterium. Lineage (GTDB taxonomy): Bacteria > Bacillota > Clostridia > Eubacteriales > Anaerofustaceae > JAAYHF01. The sequence continues at coordinate 4,429 of JAAYHF010000154.1, read as the reverse complement.
GGCGCTCATGCCTATTCCCATGTTAAAGGTGTTGAACATATCCCTTTCGGGCACACTGCCCGCCCTTTGTATTTCCCGGAAAATATCAGGCACTTGCCAAGCGGCCCTGTCTATCACAGCGCTTACTCCCCGGGGGAGGGAACGGGGTATATTCTCATAGAAACCCCCGCCTGTGATATGGGAGATGGATTTAACCTTTACCTGCTCCATTAAGGCGAGTATGGGCTTGACATAAATGACTGTGGGAGTGAGAAGCTCCTCCAAAATATCCCTTGAAACCTCGGAGGTCTTTGAGGTTATGCCGAATATCTTCCTTATGAGGGAAAAGCCGTTGGAATGAACCCCGCTTGAAGAAAGGCCGATTATGGCGTCCCCGGGGGCGATGGTGGTTTTGTCGGGAAGGGCGGCTTTATCCGCCAGACCCACCGCAAAGCCCGCCAGGTCGTATTCATCGGGGGGATAAAATCCGGGCATCTCCGCCGTCTCCCCGCCTATCAGGGCGCAACCCGCCTGAACACAACCCTCGGATACTCCCTTTACTATAAGGGCTATCTTTTCGGGGGTGTTTTTTCCGCAGGCGATATAATCCAAAAAGAAAATGGGCTTAGCCCCGCAGCAGATAACGTCATTGACGCTCATTGCCACGCAGTCTATGCCCACGGTGTCGTGCTTATCCAAAAGGAAGGCCAGCATGAGCTTTGTGCCCACGCCGTCCGTTCCCGAAACCAAGACCGGCTCCTTCAAGCCCTTAAAGTCGGGCTTGAACATTCCGCTGAAGCCCCCCACCTCGTCCAGCACCCCGGGGGTGCGGGTTTTGGAAATATGTTCTTTCATCAATTCAACAGCTTTGTAGCCGGCGGTCACATCAACCCCGGCCTGCTCGTAGCTTTTGCTGCGGCTGTCTTTTACCATTTATTCCTCTCCTCCCTCTAATCTTTTCTGATATTTGAAAACCTTGGGCGATTCATCTATATATGTGGGGTTCTTTCCGTCGAAACAGGCGGTGCAAAAACCCTTGTTGTCGCCGTCGCAGACGATGTCCCTCACCTTATCCATGGGCAGGAAGGCCAATGAATCCACCCCGATTATCTCCGCTATTTGCTCCATGGGGAAGCGGTTTGCTATAAGGGCTTCCTTGGATTCGATGTCTGTGCCGTAGAAGCACTGGTTCACAAAGGGAGGCGCGGAAACCCTCATGTGTATCTCCTTTGCCCCCGCCTCCCGAAGGATACGCACGGTGCGGGTGGAGGTCGTTCCCCGCACAATGGAGTCGTCCAGCAAAACCAATTTCTTGCCCTCCACCGTGTCGGATATGGGGTTGAGCTTTATTCTAACCCTGTCCTCCCGCAGATGCTGACCCGGGGCGATGAAGGTGCGCCCGATATATTTATTCTTCACAAAGCCTATTCCGTAGGGAATGCCGCTTTCCTTCGCATAGCCAATGGCGGCGTCCAACCCCGAATCCGGCACTCCTATGACTATATCCGCCTCCACCGGGAAAAGCCGAGCCAAAAACTCGCCCGCCCTCCTTCTCGCCTTATGGACGGAACAGCCCTCTATAACGCTGTCCTGACGGGCGAAATAAATGTATTCGAAGATGCAAAGGGCCCTTTCGGATTTATTACAGCGGCTCGTGTCGCTTCTGACCCCGTTTTTGTCGAATATCATTATTTCCCCGGGGCGTATTTCCCGAATGAGCTTCGCTCCCACCGCGTCCAGAGCGCAGGTTTCGGAGGCGACCACATATATGCCCTCCTCGGTGAGCCCGTAGCAAAGCGGGCGGAAGCCCTTTTCGTCGCGGAAGGCGATGAGCTTGGTGGGCGACATCATCACCACGGAATAGGCCCCCTGGATCCTGCCCATTGCCCTTAAGACCGCCTGCTCGGTGCTGTCCGCCTTCAGGCGCTCCCTTGTTATCACATTGGTGATGATTTCCGCATCGGAATTGGTGTGGAATATACAGCCCTCCTGCTCCATTTCCACCCTCAGCTCATAGGCGTTTGTCACCGCGCCGTTGTAGCAAAGGGCGATGTTGCCCTTGTGGTGGGCTATGGCGATGGGCTGGGCGTCGGCGCGACCGGCGGATTCCTTTGTGCCGTATCTCACATGACCCACGCATATTCTGCCCTGGGAGAAGTTTCTCATCACCCTCGGGGTGAAAACATCGTCCACCAGACCCTTATCCACATGGACATCGAAGACCCCGCCGTCGTTCACCACTATCCCGCAGCTTTCCTGCCCCCTGTGCTGGAGGGCAAAAAGGCCGTAGTAGGCGTAATCCGCCGCGTTTATCTTCTTATCGGAATATAAACCGAATACTCCGCATTCTTCCCTTAAATCGCTCATGGCTTCCCCTTAGGCGAAAAAGAGCCTTGAAAGCTCCATGGGCTCGATGTACTGCCCGTCTTTATAAACCCTCATGTTGCCGGAGGCGATCTCGTCTATCAATATGACCTCGCCGCCCGCCACGCCGAATTCGAATTTAATATCGTAAAGCTCCAAACCCCTGGCGGCCATATCCTCCGCTATTATGGCGGTTATCTTTTGGGTGGAGTCCTTAAGGGAATTATATTGCTCCATATCCATTACTCCCAAAACCACAAGACCGTCGGGGGTGACAAGGGGATCGTCCTTGGCGTCGTTCTTGAAGGTAGTTTCCACATAATAGGGGAGAGTTTGTCCCTCGGTGCAGTATTCGCCGTATCTGCGCAAGAAGCTTCCCACCGCCTTTCTGCGGCAGACCACCTCCAGCCCCTTTCCGAAGGGCTTGGCGGCGAGAACTTCCATTTCGGTGTTGTCTGTATCAGCCGAAACATAATGGGTCTTTATGCCCGCGGCGGCCAGTTTTTCGAAATAGTAAACCGACATTTTTATATTCAGCTTTCCCACTCCCTCGATGGAAAGCCCCACAGTGTTGGCTCCCGGGTCGAACTTGCCGTCGGTTCCGGTCACATCGTCTTTGAATTTCAAGAGATAGTTACCGTTTTCAAGTGCAAATACATCCTTTGTTTTTCCTTTGTAGACCAGCTGCTTTGACATAAATCCCCCTAAAAATTTAAATTTTATATACACAAAAAAGTTTGTGCATTTTTGTGTTTTGCGGCTTATTCCGTTTGCCGCGTAAAAAAGCATTGTATCACCCCGAGTGCGGGGTACCCCGTTTTCTGGGTGCCCCGTATTCGGGGTTGCCCCGTACTCGGGGTTGCCCCGTACTCGGGGTTGCCCCGTATTCGGGGTTGCCCCGTATCCACTTACACTCGGGGCATTATCCGCCGTCGGCTTGCGGCACTTCGGGCTTAGCCGCCGCCGTAAAACGAACAGTCGATTGGGTTAAACGGCAAGAAGCGACCCGCAATTTCGCCCCGCTTCGAGGGCTTTGCGTTTACCCGCCCCGTCTTTTTCCTTGCGCTTAAAGCTGTCGGTCAAGGCGCATCGCTCGCCGCTTATGTTTAGGTTGAACGGCCGCTTGCGCCAAGTTGCAAAGACAACCCCCGAAATTCTCGAGTATATGAAACCGATAATAGGATAATTCCTTGAAATTACTCCCCTGAAAATATTCGTCGGTTTGCGCTCTGCGGGAAAACTCCGCCGAAAATCAAGATTCGAAGAACTTACCCACAAAGGCGTCCTTCTCCAAAACCCCGGCTTCGGCTTCCCTTCTGGCGTTCCAAAGGGCTTCCCTTAAAGCCTCGTCGGAGGTGGCGATTATCTGAGCCGCCAAATATGCGGCGTTCTTCGCCCCGTCCACGGCCACCGAAGCCACGGGTATGCCCGAGGGCATTTGAACGGTGGAAAGCAGGGCGTCCATTCCCGAAAGGGAGGAAGCCACGGGCACTCCTATCACGGGAAGCACCGTCCTTGCGGCGACGGCTCCCGCCAAATGGGCCGCCATGCCCGCTATGGCTATCACTGCGCCGTAACCCTCGGCTTCAAGGCTTTCCGCAAACTGCGCCGCCTCCACGGGGGTACGGTGGGCCGAAAGCACCCTCACCCTGTAAGGAACATTGAATTCCTTTAAAACATTAACCGCTTTCTTGGCGATCTCCATATCGCTGTCGCTTCCCATTATTACCGCAACCTTTTTCATTAGCCCCTCCTTATGACGACCCGTGAAAAACAGAAAAAGGCAACCCTTAAAAATTTATGCCTTTATAAGAGTGCCCTTGAGTCGTTCAATGGGATAAATATAACAAAAAAATAAACTCTTGTCAATTAAAGGCGCTAAATGCCCGCATTTTTAACTTTATTTTCATATCGGAAAATAGGATTCAAAGTAAGGTTCATTTGATCCTGCGCCGATTAAAAATGCCCATTTTGGGGAATTTTGACGGGAAAAAGGGAAATGAAATTAAATTATCGGCATTTTCCGTTTGGCGAAAAAGTTCCCGCCGGGGGCGGGAACTTTCAAAATTCGCCGAAGGCGAATTTT
>JAAYHF010000153.1 GCA_012727485.1 Eubacteriaceae bacterium | reverse complement strand
CCCCCATAACTTCGCCCCACCCGATACGGATTTTCGTTTTTAACCGGGTCAGAAAATCATAGAAATAACCCCATATTACCCCCGCCGATTTTTCATTATAATTATTTGACATTTTGACCGGGTCAGAAAAGAGAAACACCTCCACACAAATCTGCCCCGCCTAACGCTCAAAATATCCCGATACGGATTTTTTCTTTTGACCGGGTCGGAACGGAAAGCCAATCCCCCCCGAAACACACTCCGCACAAAATAAAATGGCTTGTTCCGATTTTTCACTGGGTCAGTATTTAAATAGGTTTTTTTCATTGTGACCGGGTCAAAAAGGAGAAACAAACCTCCACACATAAACCCGCCCGCCCAACCCCTAAAGAAATGCTGTCTTTATAACACTCGAAGCCTCCCTTCTTATTCGACTTTATTATGTAGTTTTATCATAAAGACTAAGGGTCATTTTGTGACCGAGTCAAAATATGAAAAGTGTGATTTTGCAAAATGACCGGGTCAGAACGGAGAACCAATCCCCAAAAAAGTAAAATGGATGTTCCGATTATTCACATAGTAACCGGGAAGCTTTATAAAATTGAAAGCGGTGGGGTTGCATCACCCGATACGGATTTTCTTTTTTGACCGGGTCAGAAATTTAAAAAGGTTTTTTACATTTTGACCGGGTCACAAAATAAACACAAAATAAAAACCACTTCCCCCAAATCCCGAATCAAATCCCAAAGAGCTTCAACCCCCCAAAAACCCACTCAGACCGCTAACCCCTCCCCACCTTTCCCGCTACGCCCCCTCACCTCCAAAACCCCCGCCGCCCCCTCGCTTCGCCCCGCCTTCATCTTTCCCATTGACAAACTTCCCTCATCTCTTGAAATCCCCCCTTCACCCACCCTGCGCCATAAAAATCCGTATGTTCGGCGCATCTGATTTTTTTCCTCGTTTTTCATGCTTTTTCGCACATTCAAAATAAGCCCCACTAATTGAATTTTGAACGACACTTTCAGGGTAGAAGGGGCAATTTTTCGCCTTTTTAAGGCATTATTTGCCGTTCTAATTTACTTCTAATGTAATTTCATTATTCTTTTAACGCTTTCGGTTATAATTAATACAGGAAGTCAAAAGGGGAAAATAAAGTGATTAAGACTATCAAGACCATTGGAACAATCAAGCCGATTTTATACAGCCTGACAGGGGCGGCTTTAGCTGCGGCTCTCACGATTATGCCGCTGGCGCTTATGGCTTTGGCGGCGGCCAAGGCCGAAAAGAAACTCAACGAGGATCTTCGCAGCGCCGGGAAAGAGCCTCCCGTTTATGTTCTCGGAGGTCTTTTGGACAAGCAGTCTTAAAGACGAAGTTCCGCTTTTGTTCTGCCATGTGTGATGATAAACCGTAGGGGCTGGTGACCTCTGCGGTCTCCTTTTTTTTGGGGGAGTTATCGGGCGGGGGATTGGTGTAAACGGCCTTACTTATATTTCGGTCGCTCCGATACGATGTATAACCCGCCAATCCCCGTATAATTCCAAAAACTCAAACCGTAATCGGAAAATTTATCTCCCGTTTCCCCTACGCCTTATTGACAAAAAACACGATACGCAAGGAAACGCCTGATCTGAAAAGCTTTCATGCAAAGCCGATGAACCAAAGAAAGATTTCTGCCGCCAAGTCTTTAAGCTCAAAAGCCTTTGAAGCCGAAAATTGCCGTATGCTCGCCGTAAGCCCGGGGGGGATTTTCTCACACATTGAATGAAAATTATTGACAAACGCCGCCTTTCATTGTAGAATAAACAAGCATTTTCAAGCAGTGGCGAGGTAGCTCAGTTGGCTAGAGCATGCGGTTCATACCCGCAGTGTCGTGGGTTCGACTCCCTCCCTCGCTACCGTAAACTCGATTGTCGGCACAATCGATCAATGAATAACAAATAATGAATATTGAAAAGTGTTTAATTAAGAGTGTTAAGGGGCAACCTTAAGCTTTTTTTATTTCGGTGGAATTATTCGTGGCGTTATACACTAAACATGTTTCGTATAGTCCAAGGCACGGTGTGAGCTGTGTTTTTTGTTTTTAACGGTGGGGGAGATGGGATAAGGAGGGGTTGGGTTATTATTCCGCTTGCTACTCATTGTCCTAAGGCGTAAAAGGTATGGCGCTGTGAGAATTATGGGTTGTTGCCGAAGGTATCGGTAAAGCTTTTTGCTAACGCCTTCAAATATATCACAAAATGCAATACAACGCTCATGCAAGGGATTTATTATCGTCTTGGGGCGTAAAATTTGCTTGAACCAAGGAAAGATTTTAACCCGGTCTTAAAATGAGCAGGTTAGGAAATTACTAAGTCAGAAAATGATCGAGTTATTTTATGACCTTGTCATTTTGTGAAAAGCAAGTGACAGCCTTAAAATTTCTGACCTGGTCAGAAAATGAAAAAGTCATAAAATGACTTTTTCATTTTGTAAAAAAGACTCATTATGACCCGGTCACAATGATAAATCTTCCCCGTATATCACAAAACGCAATATGCACTTTACGCAAGGTATATATTATCGTCTATGCCCGCCGCATAAACTAAAGAAGGCTTTTTTTCTTTCGCCCTTGTGATTAGATTTTTGTCTTTGTGACCCGGTCATAAACTGACCAAGTCATAAAATGACCTAATCCTTTTGCAAAAAAGCAAGTGACAGCGCTATAATTTCTGACCTGGTCAGAAAATGAAAAAGTCAAAAAATGACTTTGTCATTTTGTAAAAATACTCATCATGACCCGGGAACGGAAGGAAATATTTTTTTGTAAAGTGACCCGGTCACAATGGCAAACAAACTGCCGCCCTTGAAT
>JAAYHF010000152.1 GCA_012727485.1 Eubacteriaceae bacterium | reverse complement strand
CGCGATAGCGTGAACTTTTACGCCACCGACGGGAACTTTGGAAAAGTACCGTGATTTTTTGCGTCATTATATAACCACAAGTAATTCAATATGTTATAATTCTGCTATAACCCCCATAATTCCCGTCGGTTTTTCGGGCTTATCGAATGCTTTGTCGCAAACCTTATAGGCGGGCGAAACGGGAGGGGGGACTTTGAACAGACATTTGAGGGGTTATTCCGAGCAATCCTTTGGGCGTTTATTCATGGGAGGTTTTTTTGTGACGGTTGAGGGGATTTTTTTCCCATAGAGAAAACTTTTCCCAATGGGTAAAGACTTTTTCCCATTGGGAAAGAATTTCCCATTGGGAATATCGGCAAGCGACCCTGAAATTATCGTATATCCAATCAAGAAAGAGATTTAACATAAAACAAAACCATTAAACAGGAGTGAAGAGAAAAATGGCTCAATTAGAAAGAATAAGAGGCGCTTGTTTGATAGCCCAATCCGGAGGGCCCACCCCGGTGATAAATTCCAGCCTTTACGGGATAATCAAGGCGGCTTCCCGTCACAGCGAAGTCACCGAGATTTACGGGGCGCTCCACGGTGTTTCGGGGATACTGCGCGACGAACTCGTCGATTTAAGAATGATTACCCCCCGGGACACCGAACTGCTGCGCACCACCCCTTCCTCCGCACTGGGAAGCTGTCGTTACAAAATGCCCGAACCCGAATACGACGACACGGATTTTCGCCGCATTTTGGAGGTTTTCAAGAAACACAACATCAGATTCTTCTTCTATAACGGCGGTAATGATTCCATGGACACCTGCAACAAGATTTCCCGCTTCATGAAAAACTCGGGCTACGACTGTCGGGTGATGGGCATACCCAAGACCATAGACAACGACATTTACGGCACCGACCACTGCCCCGGCTACGGGAGCGCCGCCAAATATGTGGCCACCACCATGATGGAGCTTTACAGAGATGTCATCGTTTACGACTATCCGCAGATACTCATTGTGGAGGTAATGGGTCGCAATGCGGGCTGGCTGACGGGGGCTTCCGCTTTGGCGAGCGCCTACGGCAAGGGTCCGGATCTGATATATATGCCCGAAGTTCCCTTTGACATCGAGCTTTTCCTTAAAACGCTGGAAAAACGCACAAGGTTGGGTCAAAGCGTGATAGCGGCGGTTTCCGAAGGGATAAGGGACAAGGACGGGATATTCATTTCCGAATACGGCTCGTTGGACAGCCCCTCGGTGCGGGATATGTTCGGAAACATTCAGCTCGGCGGGGTGGGCGCAACCTTAGAACAGATCGTGCGCCGCCGTCTTAAGGTCAAACTGAGGTCGATAGAGCTTTCCACCCTGCAAAGGTGCGCTTCCACCCTTATTTCCGCAACGGACAGGGCCGAAGCGCAGATGGTGGCCGAAAGGGCTGTGGAGGCTGTGGTCGCGGGCGAAAACGACTGCTTGGTGGGCATAAAAAGGCTTCCCGGGGAGGACTACCGTGTGGAAACCCAGCTCATACCCCTGCGGGAAGCGGCGAACTTCGAAAAGAAGGTTCCCGACGAATATCTCGGGGACGACGGTCACAGCGTCACTAAGGCCTTCATAGATTACGCATCTCCTCTGATAGCGGGGGAAGTGGAGATACCGAGGGAAAACGGTCTGCCCCTGTTTGCCGACCTTTCCTATTTGAAATGCGTTGAATAAGATGAAAATTGTTTTTGCGGACGCCGAAACCCTGGGGGAGGGCTTGGATTACTCGCCCATAACCGTCCATGGGAACACGGAATTTTACCCCCTCACCTCCCCGGTTGAAATCCCCGGGCGCTTTTGCGATGCGGATATAATTATAATAAACAAGTTTAAAATGAATCGGGAGGCTTTGGCGGAGGCGAAAAAGCTCAAGCTCATCTGCATAGCCGCCACGGGCTACGACAACATAGACACCCGATACTGCGAGCAAAGGGGCATAGCTGTCTGCAATGTACCCGGCTATTCCTCCGAGGGGGTAAGTCAGCTCACCCTCGCCATGGCCCTCTCGCTCACCCTGAGATTGCCCGAATATGCGGCGATAACCTCAAGCGGGGAATATACCCTCCGGGGTGTTGCGAACGATTTGCGCTATCCCTTCCGTGAGACAGCGGGCAAAACCTGGGGAATAATCGGGCCGGGGAACATAGGAAGCGCCGTGAAGCGGGGGGCCGAGGGGCTTAATATGAAGGTGATAACCCACAGGGCGCACCCCAAGGGCGAAGCGGGGGAAGTCGGTTTGGAGCAACTCATGGCTCAAAGCGATGTTATAAGCATACACTTACCCCTGAACGACTCCACCCGGGGCATTGTCAGCCGAGAGATGATCTCCCTGATGAAGCCCACTTCAATTATAATAAATGTGAGTCGGGGAGCTGTTTGGGACGAGGTCGCAGTGGCGCAGGCCCTTTCGGAGGGGAAAATTGCCGCCCTCGGCGCCGATGTGTATTCAAAAGAACCCTTCGGGGAAAACGACCCCTTCTGGGCGATAAAGGACAGGCCCAATGTCATTCTCACCCCCCATATAGGCTGGGGTGCGGTGGAAACTCGGCAGAGGTGCATGGATATTATCGGGGAGAATATCGGGGCTTTTATTGACGGGGGGAAATTGAATAGGGTGGTTTGAGGGGTGCGGCGGCGGAACAGTTTTGCGGTGTTTGCGGGTTTTGGTTTTATTTTGGTTTTTTGTGGGTAAGAGTATAACTTTGCTTTGGGGTGATTTTTTGTATTATGGTGGAAGAAGATTTTTTTATTTTGTGATGTGGTCTTTTTGAAAAAAAGCAAGTGATAGTTCTATATTTTATGACCCGGTCAAAAAAAGTTATTTCGGAAAAACCTGCTTTTTGCATTTTGACCGGGTCACTTCGTTAAATCTATGGGTTTGTTTTGTGACTTGGTCAGTTTGTAAAAGAACGGTTTTATTTTGTGACCCGGTCATGATGATATAAGTGCCTTTTCTTCGTTTTTGACTGAATTATTACGGGAGCTTTAAGCGTGATTAATAGTTGAAAATCTTCTTTTTTCTGACATGGTCACTTTTATAAGAATATGCCCATGGTAGGCAAAATATGATTTTACTTTCTGACCGGGTCATTTTGTCAAATCTATGGGTTTATTTTGTGACTTGGTTATAAAATGACCTTTGGTCATTTTGCAAAAAAGCAAGTGATAGCCTTATATTTTCTGACCTGGTCAGAATGAAAAACCGCAAAAGGTATTATTACGGGAGATTTAATGGTGAAAATTTTCTTGCTTTCTGAGATGGTCACTTTGATAAAAATGCCCATGGGAGGGAAAAAGGATTTTACTTTCTGACCCGGTCAGAATGGAAAATGCCTTTTATATTTGTGACCCGGTCAAAATGAAAAAACCGCAAATGATTTGAATGATTTTTAGCGGAAGCTCAAGGTGTGAATTATGATCAAAGAAATTTTTTATTTTGCGACCCGGTCATAAAATGACCTTTGGTCATAAAATGACCTTTGGTCATTTTGCAAAAAGCAAGTGATAGCTTTATATTTTCTGACCCGGTCATAATGAGAAAAACTTCATTTTGGATAAATACCGGGTTTTCACTCTCTTGCCCGGACACTTTTATATAATACCTATGGGAGGTAAAAACAAGATTTTACTTTCTGACCGGGTCACTTCGTTAAGTTTATGGTTTTGTTTTATGACTTGGTCGGAATGAGAAAAACGGAGTTGTGTTTTGCATGAAATTTTATGAGATTCGAAAGATAGTGGAAGTTCATGGGGTGATTTTAGTTAGAAAGATTTTTACTTTGTTACTTTGAAAAAGGGATTTGTTTTCTGACCTGGTCAGTTTTATATTTGTGACCCAGTCGGTATGGGAGTTAAAAACAGGGTTTACTTTCTGACCCGGTCACTTCGTTAAATTTATGGGTTTGTTTTGTGACTTGGTCGGAATGAGAAAAACGGAGTTGTGTTTTTGTTTTGCACGAAATTTTGTAATAATTTGAATGACTTGGAAGCTCAAGGGGTGACTTTGGTTAGAGAGACTTCTTATTTTGTGACCCTGTCAGAATGGAAAAACTGCCTTTTACATTCTGACAGGGTCACGACAAAGAAAATTTGCTTTTAGGATTCTGCCCCGGTCAAAAAATGACCTTAGTCATTCAGCAAAAAACTTGGCTTTATGATGTGAAAAAGTTCTTTGATCGAGAGTAAAGAATACACCACGGAAAACGCCCCAACTAACCTTTACACCCCGAACGGGTCAAAACAAAACTCCTTTACCCACTTGCATTTTTATCAAAGTGACCGGGTCACGGTGGATACCTACTAACGACTTTTTCACAGACCGGGTCACAAAATAAAGCGCCCCAACAGCCCCGAACACTTCGTTAAGCGTGCGTTTAAGCCGATTTCGCCTTGCGGAAACCTTTGTCATTGTGACCGGGTCATAAAGTGAACAAAGACTAAATTCACTAAAGTGACCAAATTCACTGAAGTGAATTTACTATTAAATTAAGCGAATTTAGCCACTTTAGAAAAAGACTTATTTCCGAGTATGTAACGCTATATCTTTTATCACTTTAAATAAGTCCGCTATCCGTTCTGCCCAACCTTCTGCCCAACCCCATGTTAAAACGAATATTTCCGCCCTTCAAAAAGAAAGGTTTGGAAGGTTGCCTTGAGTAGCCGAATTGCGGAAGGCGTGGGGCGCCGAAATTCTATCCCTCGGGTAGGCTGGTCGGTTTGCCGAAAAGTCGGCGTTTGCTTGCTCGACGAAGTATAATTTACGGGAGGAATTTGTCGGTGTGGGCAGGCACAAATTCATTCGGATTCAGTTTCATCAACCCGCCGAAACCCAACCCCCTTTGCTCCATCACCCCCTTCGCCAGCCTGTACCCCAACGCATAGCCCGCAAACCTCGGGATTTCAAGGCCGTCGCCGAGGATAAATCTGCGGCGGTCGTAGTCGGTTTTCAGAAGGTTTGGCTTGTAATGCTTCTCCCAAACTTCCCTCAATTCGCTCTCCCCGATGCCGAAAAGCCAGGAGGGCTTGACATTCTCGAAAAAGCTCATGGCGAATAAATCCGCCTGCCCTTCGCTGACGAGCTGTGTGAGCAGATTATCGGCCGCCTTGCCGGGGTGCTTCACATACCAATGGTCGCCCCAGACGCTGTGGTGGTATTCGTGGGCGAAAACATAGTCGATCCATTTTTCGTAGTCCTTCCCGTCGGGGTCTGCTTCTATGAGTATGTTTCCGAAGAAGGAGGTGCCGACAACGCCGTTTTGCTCGCTGAGGACGGCCCTGTTTTCCCCGGGGAGAAGCAGAACATAGATCGTGTCCTCATCTTCCTTGACAAGTCTGCGGGAGATGATTTCGAAGCCTTTGAGAAGTTTTTCCGCGCCAAGGGAGGCGAGGGTTTCGAGACTGACCTCGAATTTGGCTATATCCCCGGGGGGATCGGGAAATCTTTCGCTCATGTCATAGGGGGCGTAACAGGTGAGCTTCTCGAAATAGGGGGCGAGGGCCTCCTTCCAAAGACTCCCGTGGGGGGCGGGGGTGGCTTTGGCGGCTTCGGCGTATTTTTGAAGGGTTTTTTGGGGGAATAGGAGGGTTATGTGCATTGGTTGTCCTTTCGTTTGCGGATTCGTATGGTCGGCGGGGGGCGTCGTCGGCTGTGGGGTTGGTTTATTTCCCGGGGAATTGGGGGAAACAAAGTCTTCGCTCTGCAAAGACTTTGTAATGAATAGTGAATAGTGAATAGTGAAAAGTGAAAAAACGCCTAACCCTCAAAAAAAGTAGGCAAATTCCACCTAAATTTCACCGCCAGATACCTTATCATAACCACGGCTCCGATTGCGGCGGCTCCGCTTAGTTTTTCTCCCAAAAGGGAGTAGAGGGAAAGGTAGATTATCCCTCCGGCGATGGAGGCGCAGGCGTAGATCTCCTTGGTGAATATGTAGGGGGTGCTTCCCGCCAGCAGATCCCGCAGTACCCCGCCCCCCGTGCCCGTCATGACCCCCAAGCTTATGAGCAGAAAGCCGCTTTCCCCTCCGGCGGCAAGGGCAGCGGAGATACCCGTCACGGTGAAAGCCCCCAGCCCAAGGCTGTCCATCCAGAAAAGTACCCTCTCAAAGCGGGAGGAATCCCCATAAAGCCTCCGACGGACGAAGGGGAAGAAGAAAAGCGCCGAGGAAGCGGCGGCGAGGGCGGCGTAAAGGGGTTTTTCGAAGGCGGCGGGCGGGTGAATGCCCAGAATGACATCCCTCATGACTCCCCCACCCACGGCGGTTATCACCCCCAGCATCACCACCCCGAAGGCGTCCATTCTCTTGCTTACTGCCCTCATCGCTCCCGAGGCGGCGAAGGCAAAGGTGCCGATGAGTTCCACGGCGAATATGAATAAATCCATTTTAATTACCTCACGAAATCCTGCGGCGCTCCAAAGCCACATTGTCCACACCGAAATATGCCGCCGCCCGCCCTGCGTCCGATAAGTAGGGCATTATATCGGAAAAATGAAGCAATACGGGCATACGCTCGTGTACGGGGGAAACGGCTTCGTCGGCGTCTTGGGTTAGAATGACGAACCTTCCGGATTTGTCGTATATCCCCGCCATGTATATCGGGGAGGGGTTCTTATCGGTCAGATTGAATATATCCATTTTATTTACCTCACGAAATCCTGCGGCGCTCCAAAGCCACATTGTCCGCACCGAAATATGCCGCCGCCCGCCCTGCGTCCGATAAGTAGGGCATTATATCGGAAAAGCGAAGCAACACGGGCATACGCTCATGTACGGGGGAAACGGCTTCGTCGGCGTCTTGTGTCAAAATAACGAACCTTCCGAATTTGTCGTATATCCCCGCCATGTATATCGGGGAGGGGTTCTTATCGGTGAATAGGTATTTTTCCTTTTTCGAGCCGAATTCGTAAAAACCGCTGCCGAATACGACGCATCTGCGCTGTTTCAAATTCTCCGCAAACATACGCTTTCCCCCCGCCCCCTCGCTTCGGGCGTTTATCACCATACCCTTCTTATTGGGGCTTTCCATTCCCCATTTCAATATTGCCATTCCCGCCGACCTTGCACCCGCGATCAAAACGGGCATCTCATAGGAGGGGTAAATGTCCCCCTGCGGCGCTTCGTACCCCGGGAACTCGTCCCAAAGTCTCTCCTTGAGCCTTATCATCTCCGCTATTTCCTTGTCCCATATAAAGTTGTATCTTCCGCACATGGTTTTATGCCTCTTTTTCGCTGTTTGTGTGAGCGCAACGGTTTTGCCTGCTCGCTTCTCGTTTACGGTTGCTCTATCCTTGCCGCCGAACTCGTGCTTTTGCGGGGCAATGTTTAGGTTTCTCTTTATATTATATAGCAGAGGGAGGGGTTTTTTTTATATATTGTGTTTATCTTGAGGAATTGGGGGTTGGGTTGGTGAATTGTATTGGGATTGTTTTATTAAAGTGAATCGGTTATTAAAGTGAATTGATTGCATTGGAAACGGGTCGATTTGGGGTTTTTGCTACGCTTGTTTTTCTATTCTGACCCGGTGGAAAAATGACCTTCGGTAGTAAAACGACCTCTGGTCGTAAAACAACCTTCGGTTGTAAAACAACCTTCGGTTGTAAAACAACCTTCGGTTGTAAAACAACCTTCGGTTGTAAAACAACCTTTGGTTGTTTTGGAAAAAGTGAGTCATAGCTTTGTATTTTCTGACCCGGTCAGAATGAAAAAAACTGCTATTTCATATTGTGACCTGGTCAGAATGACAAAAACATAAATATGTCAACAAGCAAGGCACAGCGTAAAAAGACAACCCTTTTTTCTTTGCCCGGTCATAACGAAGAAACTTCTTTTAAAGATTCCGACAGGTCTTAAAATGCCCCGGTCAAAAAATGACCTTCGGTCATAAAACAACCTCCGG
>JAAYHF010000151.1 GCA_012727485.1 Eubacteriaceae bacterium | reverse complement strand
GTTGCGTTGGCTTGTTTTGGCCATGCTTTTGGGTGTGAGCCTTTCCATGGTGAGCGGTTATTTTATTGCGGGGCGGGCTATTGTGCCAATTCAGCAGAGCCTCACCCGTCAGAAGGAATTTTTGGCGGACGCCTCCCATGAGCTTAAAACCCCGATAACCATAATGCGAACAAATTTGGATGTGGTGAAGGCCTGTAGCGAGGACACCATCGAAGAACAGATGGAATGGATAGACAACGCTTACAGGGAAACGGAGCGCATGGAAATACTCATCAACGATATGCTCCAAATAGCAAAAACCGAGGACGAAAACCCCCAGATAAATTTCAAAAGGGTTTCTTTGGATAAACTTTGCGGTGAAGCGGCGGAAAGATTTTCGCCCCCCGCCTCAAGGCAGGGCATAAAGATAAGATACGATTTATCCCCCGCCGATGTTTTTGTGAACGGGGATTATCAAAAGTTGATGCAGGTGATGTCCATAGTGATAGATAATGCGGTAAAATATTCTTCCAAGGGGGACAGCGTCACCATAAGCCTGCGCAGAACCGTGCTACACGGCATAATCGAAGTGGAGGACAAGGGCATAGGCATCAACGCCTCCGAGGTGGATAAAATATTCGACAGATTTTACAGAACAGATAAGGCCCGCAGTCGAAAGGTCGGAGGGACGGGCTTGGGCTTGTCGATAGCAAAGCAGATAATTGAACAGCATTCGGGCAGTATTTCCGCTTCAAGCGTTAAGGGAAAGGGTACGACGATAATAATCACGCTTCCCGCCGCTGTATAACAGGAGAGTAAATGGACATTTTCGAAGGATTGAACGATAAACAGGCCGAAGCAGTCCGCACGGTCAGCGGGCCGCTTCTTATTTTGGCGGGGGCTGGAAGCGGCAAAACGAGGACGGTTATCCACAGGATAGCCTATTTGATAAACGAATGTAATGTGGCCCCCTGGAGGATATTGGCTCTGACTTTCACCAACAAGGCGGCGGGGGAGATGCGTAGCAGGATAGAGGGTTTGGGCATCAAGGATTCCAACGAATTATGGATGGGAACCTTCCACTCGATATGCGCCCGCATACTGCGCCGCCACGCCGCCTCAATAGGCTTCACCCGGGATTTCACCATATACGATGAAGCCGATAAGAAAAATGTGGTAAAGGACTGCATCGCCGCGCTTAATATCAGCGAGCATCTTCTCACCGCGGAAACCGCCATAAGCGCCATTTCAAACGCCAAAAACGACGGCGTCTTCCCTGGCGAATTCGAGGCGAGTTATTCTTACCGCTTCGGAGTAAAGGAGCTTGCGGAGGTTTACACGGCCTATCAGCGCAAGCTTGCGGAAAACAACGCCATGGATTTCGACGATTTGCTATTGAATGTATATCGCCTTTTCTTGGACGACGAGGCCACCGCCGATATTTACCGCAACAGATTTCTCCATGTGGTAATAGACGAGTATCAGGATACAAACCATTTACAATATGAAATAGTCTCCCTTATCGCAAAGCGCCACGGCAATATATGCGTGGTGGGCGACGACGACCAGAGCATCTACGGTTGGAGGGGTGCGGATATACGCAACATACTCGAATTTGAGGAGGATTTTCCCAATGCCAAGGTGATCCGTCTGGAGCAGAATTACCGTTCCACCTCGAATATCCTCGATGCGGCTAATGCCCTAATCGCCAACAACAAAGACCGCAAGGGCAAAAACCTTTGGACAAATCTGGGTGAGGGCGAGAAGATCACCATTATGGAGCATTATCGGGATTTGGACGAGGGGGACGCAATCGCCCTTGAGGTGAAAAAGTTGGCCGAAGGGGGTATGAAATACTCCGATATGGCTGTTTTATACAGGACAAACGCCCAATCCAGGGTTATAGAGGAAAGCTTTTTAAGAGCATCTATACCCTATCAGATAGTTCGGGGAACGAAATTCTATGAGCGCGCGGAGGTCAAGGACGTGATGGCATATTTAAAACTTGCCGTCAACCCAAAGGACGAGCTTGCCTTCTCTCGGGCAATAGCCTCTCCCAAGCGGGGGATAGGCACAGCCACCTTGGATAAATTCTTCGAATATGCCGCCTTCAAGGGCATGGATCTCATGGAAGCCTGCCTGAACGCCCCGCTTATACCCACCGTTTCCTCCGCCGCCAGAGTGAGATTTGCCGCCTTCGGCGGGCTCATCGGGAATATCGCTTCCTGCGAAAGCCTTCCCGAAGCCGTTAAAATGGCCATGGATAAAAGCGGCTATAAACAATCCCTGATGAAAAACCCGGAGGACGCGGAAGGAAGGCTGCATAACTTGGACGAGTTGGTTTCCGCCGCCGCAGATTTCGAAACCACCAGCGAGGACAAGAGCCTCAGCGCATTTTTGGAAAACGCCGCTTTGATCGCCGGAGCCGACACCCTCTCGGACGGGGCGGGACAGTGCCTTTTAATGAGCATACATAACTCCAAGGGTTTGGAATTCGGCTGTGTTTTCGTGGCGGGAATGGAGGAAAACCTTTTCCCGCTTGCAAAGGCTTCGGAGGACGATTCCGAAATGGAGGAGGAAAGAAGGCTATGCTATGTGGCGATGACGAGGGCGCAAAAAAGGCTTTATCTTTCTTATGCGAACCAAAGGCGGCAATACGGTAACACCCGCATGAGCCTGCCCTCCCGCTTTATTGACGAAATACCCGAGAGGTTCAAGCAAGTTAATTCCGCCAATCCGATCGCAACAAAAACCGAAAGACCCTTCACATATAAACCCCAATCGGTGAGCTTGCCCAAAACCCCGAAGAAGCCCTCGGTGACGGAGAGCTTCTCCCCCGGGGATAAGCTTTCCCATAAAAGTTGGGGAGTCGGCACTGTGATAGATGTGGCGAAATCAGGCTCCGATACGATAATAACCGTCGCCTTTGCGGGGCTGGGCATCAAGAAAATAATGCTCGGGGTCACCGAGATAACCAAGGTTTAATAAAGACCTTCTATAAGCCATAAAGCCAAGCGGGTAAATAACTTTTCCGTTATGGCAAGTGAATAGAAAGTTATTCCGCAGGAAATACGGAGGTAACGGTAATATCGTAAAAGGTTTATAAACAGATTGAGCTTAACCGATAGGGGAGTAACTTTCGAGCGACAACAGACTCTGCGCCGAAGCGATAAGCGGGGAAGTGTGAAAAAGCATTATTAAACTTTAAGCTTAAAAGAGTATAAGACTTCATCGCACAAAAACAAAACCATGAATAAGCCCCGACCTATCTTTTAAACGGTAAAAGCAATATGATTTCCCGCTTGAGTCATTATTTGAGTTGCTTTCACAATAACGGCAAGGCTTTGCCGAGCAAATGCCTTATCATTCTGCGAGTAGTACCTTGCAAAGAAGAAATCCCATCAGCCTAACCATGGTTTTGGGGCGGGGTTTGTTCGGGATAGGGGGGATTGAATTGTTTGATATTGTGATTTTTTCATTCCGACCCGTCGCTTTGGCAATAATTACTCCTATAACATTGACCCGGTCAGATTTCCTTGGCGGATTGTGCGGCGTTGCCTATTGCGTTTGCCGACCCCGAAAACAAAACATAAGACGAATAAAAAAGCCCGGTTATCCTTAAAACCGGGCTTGAAATTTTATTGTCTTTCGGTGATGGGAATATAATCGGTGTGAGGGCAGACATTTTCGTAGGCGGGGCGGATTATCTTGCCGGAATTGATGATTTCCTCGCATCTGTGGGCGCTCCAGCCCGTTATCCTCGCCACTGCGAACATCGGGCAATAAAGCTCCTTGGGTATTCCCAGCATTTTATAAAGCAGTCCGCTGTAAAAGTCCACATTCACGCAAAGCGGCTTTTTAACGGAACTTGTTTCCTCCACAATGCCGGGGGCGAGCTTTTCCACCAAATTATAAAGGGCGAATTCCTTCATATTATGTTTTTCGGCGCAAAGCTCATGCAGGCGTTTTTTCAAAAGCTTTGCCCTCGGGTCGCTGTAGGCGTAGACGGCGTGACCCACTCCGTAGATCAAGCCGGATCTATCGAAGGCTTCTCCCTTTTTAATCTTCAGCAGGTAATCCCTGACCTGTCCTTCGTCGTCCCAATTCTTGACATTCTTTTCGATGTCCGCAAACATCTGGGTCACTTTCAGGCTTGCTCCGCCGTGGCGGGGGCCCTTGAGGGAGCAAAGGGCGGAGGCTATGGCGGAATAGGTGTCCGTGCCTGTGGAGGTCACCACATGGGTGGTGAAGGTGGAGTTGTTACCTCCGCCGTGTTCCGCATGGAGTACCAAAGCCATGTCGAGTACCTTTGCCTCGGTGTAGGTATATTCCTTGTCCGGGCGAAGCATACGCAGTATATTTTCCGCGGTGGAAAGCTTCTTATCCGGGCGGTGGATTATCATGCTGTCGTTTTTGATGTAATGCCTGTATGCGTTATAGCTGTATACGGCAAGCATGGGGAATACTGAGATCAGATACAGGCTTTGCGCCACGACATTTTCTATGGAAGTGTCGTTGGCGGCTTTGTCGTAGTTATGAAGCATTAGAACGCTTCTCGCCAGGGAGTTCATTATATCCTCGGTGGGGGATTTCATGATAACATCTCTCACAAAGTTTTGGGGAAGCTCCATATCCGCCACAAGGGTTTCCTTGAATTCTTCCAATTCGGAAAGGCTCGGCAGTTTTCCGAACATTAACAGATAGCTTATTTCCTCAAAACCGAATCTGTTTTCCGACATGAAGCCGTTCACCAAATCCTCGATGCCCAGCCCGCGATATTTCAACACCCCGTCGAAATAGTCGTAGTGATCCTCATTCCATCTTTTGGAATAAATATCGGAAACATGGGTGAGCCCTGTGAGAACTCCGACTCCGTTGTTGTCCCGCAGTCCCCGGTATACGTTCCATTCCTTGAAAAGCTTGCTCTCTATCGGATCGTTTTCCAGGCATAGCTTGGAGTATTGTCTGATTTCGGGAGTAATTTTCATCTTTAGACCATTCCTTTCGATGTTGTGTTGTATTTTATTTTAATTTATCAGCCCTTGGTTTGTTTTAAATGTAGTATCTTTTAACCCTTTTACTGAGCGAGCAGAAAATTTCATAGGGTATGGTGCCGATCAAATCGGCCAATTCCTTGGCGGGGATATTCTCCCCGAAAAGCTCCACGCTGTCCGCCACGCTCACCCGATCAATATCGCTCACATCCACCATCATCATATCCATGCAGATATTTCCGACGCTTCTTGCCCGCTTGCCTTGGATAAAAACATCGGCTTTGTTGGAAAGCATTCTGAAATAGCCGTCCGCATAACCGGCGCAGAGGGTTGCGATTTTTCTTTTGCCCTCGGCGGTGTAGGTTCTCGCATAACTGACGCTGTCGCCCTTATTAATGTAAAAAACATTCGCCACTGAGGTTTTAAAGGTCATCACGGGCTTTAAAAGGGAGGCATACTGTCCGTCGGGGAAGGGAGTTATACCGTAAAGCACCAGCCCCGGGCGAAAGGCGTTGTCCATGTCGCAGTCAAATCCCAGGGCGGCGGCGGAGTTGTTAATATGTATCATCTCGAAGGTTATCCCCCGCCCCTGAAGCTTTACCAACATATCGCAGAAGCGCTCCCTTTGCAGGCGGCTGTAATCCATGTCCTCCTCATCGGCGGTGGCGTAATGGGAGAAGATTCCCTTTATTTCAATGCCCTTAAGACCGCTGATTTTTTCTATCGCCTCAATACCCTCGGGGGAGCAGGGAAATCCCAGACGGTTCATGCCGGTGTTGAGCATTATATGCGCCTTCACCCTAAAACCCCTCTCTGCCGCCGCCTCGGAGAGCTTTTGCGCGAACCCATAGTTATACAGCCCGACGGTGAAGTCGTTTTCGATCAGCTCATCAATGCGGTTTTCGGGAACATAGCCCAATATGAGTATGTTGCCCTTTATTCCCCCCGATTTTAACTCCTCGGCTTCGTCCGTATTGGCGACGGCGAAATATTTCGCCCCCGCCCCTTCGAGGGCTTTGGCGCAACAAAGAGCGCCGTGACCGTAGGCATCGGCCTTTACGATGGCTATCGGGGTTTTGCCCTTATTAAGCCCCTCCATTTGACGATAATTGTAAACCAGGTTATCAAGCTTTATTTCAGCATAGGTATTCGGATATTTCATGAGAGTATTATATTCCCTGCAAGGGCTTTAGCGAACTGTTTTAATCTAATTTATTGCGCTTTTGGGCTTATTGCCGCCACGCTCACCCCTATTATTATCACAATACTTCCCGCCACCGACAACCCGCTGATTTTCTCCCCCAAAAAGGCAACCCCCGAGGCCACGGTCACCACAAAGGTAAGATTGCTCGCCACCCCGCTTAAGGCCACGCTTATCTTCGAAAGGCTGTAATTATTCAGCAGATAAACCAAAGTGAGGCTTATCAGCCCGGTGTATAAAAGGCTTAAAGTGTCCCTTATCTTAAAAAGGGAAAGGGAGTCGATGAAGGCGGTTTTGTTGCCGAAAAAAACGAATAATATGAAATAAAAGGCCGCCCCCCAAAAAATCTGGGCGAAGGTGATTTCCTTGGCGGAATATTCGAAGGGACCCTTCGCTTTCAGGGAGGAATATAAACTGCGGGCGACAAGGGCAAGCAGAATCAAAAGCGCCCCCCAACCGAAGGAAGCCCCCGGGTTTTCTTTCCCGAAGCCGATGAGTAAAGCCCCTCCGAAGGCGCAGACCATGCCGATGACATTGGGGGCGGTAAGCTTCTCCTTGTTTATGACGGCGCTCGCCGCCAGGGTTATCACCGGGCCTAAGGAGCTGACATAACCCACCGTGGCGACTTCACAGGCCATGGTACCCGCCGTTTGAAGCAAAAGGTTGGCGCAGGGCAGAATAAGGCAAAGCCCGCCAAGCCTCATATCGGATAAAAGCGCTTTAATATTCTTCGGAAGAATGAGGGGGAGGGTTAATATCGCCAAGGCAAAGCGGGCGAACATGAAATTGACGATGTTTCCCCCAAAGGCGTTGAGCGTCTTTTTTATGAAAATGAATTGTAATCCTATCGCCACAGACATTGCCGCAGATGCAATGATACCCTTTATATCCTTTTTCATGGGTCTATTTTTGACCTTTTTTCTATATGTAATCATACTTTTCAGCTTAATTGTTATGAAAACGGAATTAATGCCTTCCCGGGCGCGTATTTTAAAGCGGAGGGAATATGAAAATTTATAAGAAGAAGCTCAACCCGGTGTTATCCCGCCGTATCAGCCTTTTTTCGGCTGTTGTGATGGTGTTGAGTGCGGCGGTGGTTTTTCAAAGCGTGACGGCGGGGGTTTTCGCGGCAAAGCTGGCAAGCTCGGATGCGATAAATTGGGGAGTATATTACCCCTCTGAAAATTCGCTCCCCATAGGCAACGCCCCCAACGAAACTCTAAAGGAACACAGCGCCTGTTTTTACGACGACAGCGGGGAGAAATGCGTTTATCTCACCTTCGATGCGGGTTACGAAAACGGTTACACCCAGGCTATTTTGGACGCCCTGTCCGAAAAGGGAGTGAAAGCCGCCTTTTTTTTGACGGGTAACTATTTCAAAGACGCTTCGGATATGGTGGTGAAAATGAAGGAGGGGGGGCATCTGGTTTGCAACCACACCATGACCCACCCCGACGCCACAAAACTGACCCAAAGCCAGTTTGATTCCCAATTAAAGGAAACCAAGGCTGCTTGCTCGGAAAAATGCGGGGTCGTAATGGACGATTATTTCCGCCCCCCTTCCGGCATATTCAATTATAAAACCTTGGATATGGCGGCGCAGTTGGGCTATAAGAGCATATTGTGGTCGGTGGCCTATATGGACTACGACAATGCCAACCAGCCTTCCCATGCCTCGGCCCTTTCCACCCTAAAGGCCCGCACCCACCCCGGGGCGATTGTTCTTCTCCATTCCACAGGCAAAACCAACAGCGAAATACTCGGGGAATACATTGATTATCTTAAGGGGGAGGGCTATGTTTTCAAAACTCTGGAAGAATATCCTTGGTAAAAAGCCGATCGTAACGAACCTTTTGATACTTGCCCTTTGCGGCGCCAATGCCTTCTTCGTGCCGAGGGCGATGGAGGTGATTTCCTTCGGGAATACCGAAAGCCTTGCGGTTATCTTGTATCATTCGGTGAGGGAGGACACCGCCCACTGCGGCAAGTATGTTCTCTCGAAGGAGCTTTTCGAGAACGATTTGATTTATCTTAAGGAAAACGGCTATCAAACCGTCAGCGTTGCCATGCTTTACGATTTCGTGAATGGCAATATAACGAGGTTGCCCGAAAAAAGCATATTGCTCACCTTTGACGACGGCTGTTACAATATTTATACCTATGTGCTTCCGCTTCTCAGGGAATACGGAATGAGGGGGGTGGTATGCCCTGTGGGGGAATTCACCGTAAATCAGAATTCGGAGCAAAAGATAGCCTATTCCTATATGAATATCGATCAAATCAGGGAGCTTTACGAAAGCGGCGTTTTCGAGATCGCAAACCATTCCTATAATATGCACGGCTCCCCGGGAAGGACGGGATTGGTTAAGATAAACGGGGAGAGCGACGAGCAGTTCAAGCTTTCCGTAACCGAGGATTTGGGCAAAATGCAGGAACTATTGGCGGGGCAGGGGATAGAATGTCGCATATTCGCCTATCCCTACGGCATACAAAACGACCTTTCCCGTCAGGCGGTGAATTCCATGGGCTTTATATGTTCTTTATCCTGCGAGATGGGTATAAACGAGCTTTCCCGGGGAAGCAGTCTCATGGATTTGAAGCGTTATAATCGCCCCCACGGAAGCTCCTCCGAGGAATTCTTCAACGGTATCTTCGGCAATCGGTGATATACGAATAATCGTCTTTATAAATAACGGGTCATAATAAAGAAAACGAAGCCGGCTTCGTTTTCTTTATTATGGGTATATTTAAGCTTTGTAAGGTTTAGTGGCTATAATACTCGGTATGCAATATAAAAATCGTCTCCCCGTTGTTCATCGTCACGAATTTGCGCTTCACCCTTTCATGGCGATAGGTATTTCTCACGAAATTCAAAAGCGCCTTCCCGCTTTTGTAACCGTGTACCACCCTTATCTCGTCGATGCCCTCGGGCAGATAATCCAAAAAGTGATCCAGCTCGTTTTCCGCCTCCGCAATGGTGTAGCCGTGAATATCAATGGTTTCCCCCTCTCGGAGGGCTTCGGTGAAATTGCTCTTGTGCTTCATCCCCTCTGCCTTGCCGCCTCAAAAAGCACGATTCCCGCCGCCACTGCGGTGTTGAGGGAATCCAATTTGCCCTTCATGGGAATGGAAGCGGAAAAATCGCTCTTTTGCTTTAATATCCTGCTTATGCCCTCTCCTTCGGCTCCCGCTATGATAATAAGGGGCATATCGTAATCAATATCGTAATAATTTTCCCCTATCATATCGCAGGCGACGGAGAAAAGACCCTTCTTTTGCAGGGCTTCCATGGTCTGCGCCAAATTCGCCACCTGAGCTATTTTAATATATTCGATGCTTCCCGCGGAGGCTTTATAGACCCCCTCGTTCAGGGCGGCGCTCCTTCTTTTGGATATTATGACCCCGTGGGCGCCGCAACAGTAGGCGGAGCGTATTATGGCTCCGGCGTTGCGGGAATCGGTTATTTCGTCCAACATGACAATAAAGGGCTTTTCTCCCTTTTCGGCCGCATAATCGAGAATGTCGGCCACCTCGCAAAATTCAACGGGGGAACACATCGCCACTATTCCCTGATGGGCGCCCCCCCCGGTCATGAAATCAAGCTTGCGGCGGTCTGTTCTTTGAACATAAATTCCCGCCTGCTTCGCCTGATTGATTATCATAGCCAAACTATGGTCGGTTTCTCCCTCGGCCACATATATTTTATTGATATTTCTCCCGCTTTTAAGCGCTTCCTTTACGGGATTTCTCCCCATTACCTTCACATAATCGTCCTGCATCAGCTCTCCCCTCTGTAATCCACAAATTTAGTATATTCACTGAGAAACGAGAGTTTGACCGTTCCCGTTTCCCCGTTGCGGTGCTTTGCTATTATAAGCTCCGTAAGCCCCGGATCCACATTTTCTTCGTATTTCGAATTCCTGTAAAGCATCATAACCACATCCGCGTCCTGCTCTATCGCCCCGGATTCCCTCAAATCCGAGAGAATGGGCCGTGCGTCGGAGCGCTTTTCCGGATTTCTGGAAAGCTGGGCGAGGGCCACCAAGGGTATGTCAAGCTCCTTTGCTATGGCCTTTAATTCCCTTGAAATGGCTGAAATTTCCTGCTCGCGGTTGTTTGTGCGAGAGGAGGTGGTCATAAGCTGTAAATAGTCTATCACCACCAAATCCAACCCCTCGGAGGATTTGAGCTTGCGCAGACGGGAACGGACTTCCCCGGTGGAAATGCTGGAGGTGTCGTCTATAAATAATTTAACGTCGCTTTGGACAATTTCGCTGTTGAACATTGTCAGCTTCTTCCAT
>JAAYHF010000150.1 GCA_012727485.1 Eubacteriaceae bacterium | reverse complement strand
GGATTTAAATAGCGTTGAGTTCAGTGTTGATGAAAACCAAATCATCGTAAAATTGCCCGAAGCCTACATAATCTCCCATGAGATAGACGAAAGATCCCTTAAGGTTTACGATTCGACCAAGAATATTTTCAATCCGATAACCGTGGAAGATGTGAACGATTTCGAAGCCGAGCAAAAGGCTGTGAACGAGCAGAAAGCCCTTGATAAGGGTCTTTTGGAGGAAGCTCGCAAGAATGCGGTGGTGGCGATGACCCAACTGCTTAAAAAATTGGAGGGCTTCGGGGATTACGAGCTGATATATAAATAGCTTACATATCCCCTAAAATATGCTCATATACATTGGTATGTTTGCCTATCTTATCAATGAAAATGAGCTGAAAAAAGAAAATCCCGGGATATGGGAAAAGGCGGCGAAGGCGCTGGGCGGGGGCGTCAAGGGTCGTGTGAGAAAGGTTTCCAAGCTTTTCGGGGAGGATATGAGCCGGCTTGGTCTGCTTTTCTCCGTCAGTCTTCCCTTTAAAACGGAAAACCTCCTGAAGCTTTGCGAGAAGGAGGGGGTGAATATCTTAGCCTGCGGTAAGCTGCCCTCTCCGGACAAAGAGGAACTGCCCGAAAATATCGTCATTGCGGACGGCTATCCCGTTCGCTTCGAAAAGCTCATCGGCGAGATCTGCTCCCTTGATGAAGTAAGGGAAAGCAGGGTCTGCGCTGTGATTTCGGAGGATACCCCCTTTGAGTACATAAGCCGCCTTTCCGATACTCTGCGCTTTATGTCGCTGGCGGGTTGTTCGAAGGCGGCAATGGAGGAGAAGGCCGAAAGGCTCTATTCCCGCAACGGACTATGCGTCACCCTGGCATTGTCCCCCGGGCAGGTGCAAAAGAACGAAGCCGCGGTTCTGCTCGATGCCCGTAGCGCTTCGTCGCTTAAGGCGGCCTTGCCGAGGATACGCTTTGATGTGAATGATGAAAAATACGAAGAAACCCTTGAGGTTTTCGGGGGGAAGCTGGGAATGATAACCCTTAATTCTTCGGGGGTACAAGCGCTTTCCCTTGACATATCCTCCGGGCAACTTTATAATAGATAAACTAAGAAACGGGAGAATACCATGCCTGAAAAAGAAGAAATATTACTGACTAAAGACGGGTTCTACGAGATGCAGGAGCGTCTGGAGTATTTAAAAACCACCGCAAGGCACGACATTGCGGAGAAGATCAAGGTCGCAAGGGAATTCGGAGATTTGAGCGAAAACGCCGAATATGAGGAGGCCAAGTCCGAGCAGGGCTTCATTGAGGGCGAGATCGCGGAGCTGGAGTACAAGCTTAAAAACGCCAAGGTGATAGACAGCAGAAAGATCCCCAAGGGCATCGTGGCGGTGGGCAGTGAGGTCAAGCTCTACGACCCCGAAATGGACGAGGAATACGAATATCGCATCGTCGGCAGTGACGAGGCAGATTTGGAAAACAAGCTTATTTCCAATCAAAGCCCGGTGGGTGCGGCGATAATCGGCAAAAAGGCGGGGGAGAAGGTAACGATCCACGCCCCGGGCGGAGATTACGAGATGGAGATAAGAGCTGTTAAATAATATGGAGCATAACGACGAATATTACGGCAATATGCCGGAAGTGGTAAAGGTTAAAATAGGCAAATACGAAGCTCTGGCCGCCGAGGGAAGGGATCCTTACAAAAATACAAAATTTTCCCGCACAGCCTTTGCGGAGCAGATAAAGGAAAATTTCGAGGAATTTAACGGCAAAAAGGTCAGCATTGCGGGGCGAATCATGGCCAAAAGAGGGCAGGGCAAGGTGGCCTTCTTCGATTTGATGGACTCCACCGACAAAATACAGCTTTTCAATAAAAAGGACATTTTGGACGAGCAGTATGCGGACATTTTGAATTACGACATCGGCGACATCGTCGGCGTCGAGGGGGAGGTTTTCGAAACCCAGCGGGGCGAGATAAGCGTAAGGGTGGAGAAAATGGTGCTTCTCACCAAATCCATTCAGGTTCTGCCCGAAAAATTCCATGGGCTGAAGGATATGGATCTGAGATACCGTCAGCGCTATATGGACATGATAATGAACCCGGAGGTGAAGAAGGTCTTTATCGCCCGCACAAAGATAATCACCGCAATCAGAAGCTTCATGGATTCCCGGGGCTTCATCGAAGTGGAAACCCCGGTGTTGTCCCCCTTGGCGGGGGGAGCAAATGCCCGTCCCTTCGAGACCCATCATAATTCATTGGATATATCCATGTATATGAGAATTGCCACGGAGCTTAATTTAAAGCGGCTCATAGTGGGCGGATTCGATAAGGTATATGAGATAGGCCGCATTTTCCGCAATGAGGGCATGGACGCCACCCATAACCCGGAATTCACCACCATGGAAAGCTACGAAGCCTACACCGATTTCATCGGCGTCATGGAAATGACCGAACAGCTCTTTGAGGAAGTTTGCCTTAAGGTAAACGGTAAAACCGATATAACCTACGGCGATGCGGAAATAAATCTCAAAGCCCCCTTTAAGCGGGCGAAAATGGCGGATCTCGTTAAGGAATACACAGGGATTGATTTCGATAAGATAACCGATTTGAATGAGGCGAGAGCCTCTGCCGCCTCCATTGGCATTAACTGCGAGGAAGCTTGGGGGATAGGCAAGATAATCGAGGAAGTTTTTGACGAGAAGGTGGAAGAAAACCTTATCAACCCCGTATTTGTCACCCATCAACCCACCGAGATTTCCCCCTTGGCGAAAAAAAGCCCGCAGGACAGCCGATATACGGAAAGATTCGAGCTTTATATATGCGGTCATGAGTATGCCAACGCCTTCTCCGAGCTGAACGACCCCTTTGACCAAAGGGAGAGATTCTTGGAGCAGGTGGCCGCTAAATCCAAGGGCGACGACGAAGCCCACCCCTACGATGCGGATTTCATAAACGCTCTGGAAGTCGGTATGCCCCCCACGGGAGGTCTGGGCGTGGGAATAGACCGTCTGGTGATGCTTTTGACCGACCAACCCACAATAAGAGATGTGATCTTATTCCCCACCATGAAGCCTTTGGACGCGCAAAAGGATTTCGGAAAGCCCTCCGATACACCGCATGAACCCTCGCAGACGACCGTTCCCGCCCTTGAAGAAAAAATTGATTTCTCCAAGGTCGAAATAGAGCCGTTGTTCCTGGATCAGGTCGATTTCGAAACCTTCAAGAAATGCGATTTCAGAGCGGTTAAGGTTTTAGCCTGCGAAGCGGTCAAAAAATCAAAGAAGCTTCTTCAATTCACTCTCGACGACGGTACCGGGGTGAATAGGACGATATTAAGCGGTATTCATGCGTACTATGAGCCGGAGGAACTGCTCGGCAAGACGCTGATCGCCATAACCAACCTGCCGCCCAGAGAGATGATGGGCATTGATTCCTGCGGAATGTTACTAAGCGCCGTACACACCGAGCAGGGCGAAGAAAAGCTTCACCTTTTGATGGTGGATAATCGGATTCCGGCGGGGGCGAAGATTAACTGAGTGGGAATTGAACCGCTATAAAAGGCATAATATGTGCGCCGTAATGTGCCGATATATGCAAATATCTTGAGTTTGCCGCAAAAATAGATATATGATTTGAAAATTCAGCCCTGTGGAGTGTTTCTGCGGGGCTGTTTTGCAAGAGAAGTTACCGACAATCGGCAAGCTGATTATTCTGTTAAACCCATACCGTCAAACAGATTTGGTTCTTTCGTTGTCCGCTTGCATTGTCGGCGTCGCATCGTTTCCGCTAATATCAGCCTTTGCCTCATATCAGCCCCGTTTTCACCAAGCCGCGGAAAACAGTATTATCCTAATGTTAAAAGTGCGGTTTCACCCCGCTTTCCCATAAGATCCAAAAGAATTGTGATATAATAAATAAGATGTCTTGAAAAAGGGGGGCTGACAATGCTTTGGGGCTATACCATAGCCGAATGGCTTTATGCGTTACTTGGACTTGTAGTGGCTATACTCATTTTCGTTTCGACTATTCAGAAGCGGAACATTGAAAATGAGCGAACCCTTGCCGCCGATCGCTATAATCAGCTTATAGAAGATTACGATGCGAACACATTGATAATTATGGTTCATGAGCTTGGGATAGACGATTTTAAACAAAATTCTCTTTGTTATATTTATGCCTGTGACGATGCGTTGAAATTCAAAACCGCAAGCCCGGGAGAAGATATACCCGTTGTAAAACTCGATTACAACAGAATAAAATGGTTTTGCGTTGTAGAACCCGATCAATACCTGAATATAGATTTCAAACTGCCCGATAACGATGTTGTCAGAGTAGTATTCGCTTATTTGACGCAAAGTAATTCAATGGGATATATTTCATTCAGCACTCGCTTGCCCGAAATCTATCCGGATAAGTCTGCGAATTTATATGCGATCGAACATAAGCAACTCATAGCATATCTGCTCAATTACTTGAATTACTGCCCGGATAATCTGCTTATGCAACTAAATACCACCCACACCTCAAAGGGCGAAAAAATCGTTGACCTTTGAGGTGTGGGTTAATAATCGAGCTTTCATAAGGTGAGTCTCAAATCCATATTTGAATTGCCGCAGTTTTTTGCCACAGGCTCTTTTCTTTTATGCCGGGGGAAGTTATAATAAAGCATATAAACTAAGGAGATTTTAGTGGAAACCTTCCTCGATATATTGTACTTCCTTTTAAAAGCACTTTCGATTATGATGACAATAAAATATACACCTTCTTCCGCAAGATATACGAAAAGCTGAAAAGAAAGAAATATTAGCAACGCAGTTGCCCCCTTAATTTCTTATGCCCCCATTATCCTTTCCCTTCCTCTCCTGAACCCCGCCG
>JAAYHF010000149.1 GCA_012727485.1 Eubacteriaceae bacterium | reverse complement strand
TTTATGGAAGGGCTCCTTTTGTGGGGGCTTGTTTGGGTTTATGTTGTATTGGGGTTTGTGAGAGGAAACGGAGGCGGTGTCGGGGGAGAAGGGGTTTTATGGTGGTGAAGATTGGGGGTTTGCGTTGTGACCTGGTCATTTTGATAAAAGTAGGGGGCTTTTGGAATTCGGAACGAGGTGCTTTTTATGTTTTGACCAGGTCACTTTGGTAAAAGGCGCGATAGAAGAACCAAACACAATCAAATTTCTTACACAACCCATCTTTTATACTTCTGACCCGGTCATTTCATAAAACCCTCTCATAACCTTCCGCTCCCAATTTCCATTCCTAACCGGGTCACAAAATGACCAAAGGTCACAAAATGACCTTAAATTATTTTACAAAAAGCCAAATTTAACTTTCTGACCAGGTCACAACAAAAACCCTTCTCCCTTAAGATTCCGCCCCAACCACTTCATAAAAAGCAAATTCTACACTCTATAAAATCCACCCCACCACCTCCGCAACCCGACAAGCAAATCTTGAAGGCCGTAATCACACACCCAAATCCCTTCAACAAACACCCCCCCCTACAAAACCGGAATCACCCCCACCCCCCTCTCAACATCCACATAAAAACTCCCACTCCTAAACAAATACCCCCTGACACTGCTCACATACTCCCCGTAAAACCGCAATCCCAGGGAGTTGTAGGCGGTGACATGGAAGTAATCCCGATTGTAAAAATCGTAGGTGGGCATTTCGCTCACGGCAATGAGGGTCTGACCGTCCCAAGCGAAGGAGGAGTTGTAATCGTAATACACATTTTTTTCGTCAAGCCCGCCGCTCTCCAAAAAACCTTCGGTGGAAAGCTTCCTTTCGTAACGCCCGGAAGAAGTCTTTTCGAAAAGCACAAGCGAGGCGACCTCCCTGCCGTAATCCTCCCCGGGCACCCTGCCGATGTCAAAGACGATGAAATCTTCGTAATTGTAGACATTACGCGCATAAAGCTTGTCGCCCTCCCCGTTGAAGGCCTCAAGTTTCTGCTTTTCCTCCCCTTCGATGTTCAGCACGGTGAAGTAAAAGGCGTTTTCACCCCCGTCTGCCGCACCACCTTCCTCCAAAACCACGGAAGGGTCTACGCCCCTCTTTTTTTCGACACTCGCCATAAGTATCTCGCTGTTGTCCTCGTTCAAACCCAAATACCTCACCTCGACCCCCTGCCGCAGGGGGTAAATATTGGTCAGCTTATCGGAGTGTATATCCAAACTGCCGTCCTCCCGCAACGAATATCCGAGACGGTATATTCCCGTACCCCCGGGGATAAGGCTCGTGTCGGGTACCCAGCCGTCGGCGATGAAGGTGAAATAAAGGGCCTGCCCGCTGTCGGCGCAGGCGCAGTATATGTTGTAGTCATTTCCTGTGTAAGCGGTGTCTGCGTCAATGTCGTCGGAGTCCGGCATATAGTAATCGGATAAGTCCAAACTTACCACCTCGCCCGCGGAATTTTTTATAACGCTCACCGTCACCCTGTGTTCCTTTTCGACGGGTATCTTGAAAAACTTCTCCAAATCCGCGGCAGTTTTGTAGAATTCGGCTTCGTCCATTTCCTGCGCCTTCGCCTGCGTGTAGCCCTCCATGGTGTTGTAATAAAAACGGCCCAGACTTATGTCCGCATTTATCGGGTAGTATTCGAAATACTCCGAGAGCAAAAGGCTTTCCGTGCGCTGTTCACCCGAGGGGGTGCGGGAGGCCACATCTTTGAAAAGCTCGTTCATGCCGTAAAGCTCGGTGGAGTCAAGGTCGATTTGGGGCGAACTCATGCCGAAATTGCGGACAAAACCGAGGTCTATCCTCCCCGTACCCTCCATATTGTTCGGCGTTTGCGGTATACTGCCCGAATGGAAGAAAAACTCGCTTTCGGCCTCATTGCATTTGCCCGGGGTGAAGCGCGTTTTCCAGCCTATCCTCTGTATGTCCGTGAGCATAGCTACCTCAAAGCCCTCCAGCCCCTCGGTATCGCCGTAAAGCACATTTTCTTCAATGTATACCCGGTTCTTTCGGCTGTTGATCGCATCATCGGCGCCGTAAAACAGCCACCCCCCCGCCAAGCAGAGGCAAAACAGTAATAGTAAAGCTTTTTTCATTTTTTCCTTCCCCCAATCTATCGGTGTGTCGTTATGGTCGTTATGGTTGTTGCGGTCGTTATGTGGTGTGTTTCGTTGTGGGTATCGCTGTATGGTTATGGTTATATCGTCAAGGTTCGTATTCGTATGATTTGCCGTGACTTGCCACGATGGATAAAAGATCCGCCGGGGGCGTGAACTTTCAAAATTCGGCTTTGCCGAATTTCTGCGTGTTGTGTGTGGGGCAAAAGTTTACGCCGGGGGCGTAAACTTTCGAAATTCGCCAAAGGCGAATTTTTTTCCTGTTTTGTTTCGTCGAGTTGAAGCATAAGGAACTTTATTTTAGGGCTTTAGGGCTTTCCTTTCTGACCCGGTCATTTCGGTAAAACTTTTCGGTCACTTCGAAAAAGTCCTTCGATTCTGAACAGATCACTTTGCTAAAAAGGGCTTTGTGTTTCTGACCTTGTCACCTTGATAAAAGTTTCTCTTTCTTACCAGGTCTTTTGGTAAAAGAGTTTTCTTTTCTGACCTGGTCATACCGGTAAAACCTTTCTATTGTGACCTGGTCATTTCATCAAAAGTTCTTTTCATTTGTGACCCGGTCACTTTGGTAAAATTCTTTTCGCTTCCGATTCGGTCACTTTGAGAACTTTTCATTAATCTTTCCCCGTTTCTTCCCGCTTTGCTTCGTCAAGTTAAAGAATTAAAAATTCAGGGCTTTAGGACTTTCCTTTCTGACCCGGTCATACCGGTAAAACCTTTCTATTGTGACCTGGTCACTTCGATAAAAAGCGGCTTTCAGTTGTGACCCGGTCACTTTGGAAATTACCCTCTATCTTCCCGCTTCGCCCTTTCGAGTTAATGTGTGAATATTATCTTTTCGGTTTGCGGTAGTTCTGTAATTCTTCGTCATTTTGACTTGTCTTTTTGGTAACAGAGCTTTTACATTTCTGACCTGGTCACTTTGGCAAAAGGTTCTTTTCACTTCTGACCCGGTCATTTCGATAAAAGCGGCTTTCGGTTTTGACCCGGTCACAAAGCGAACTAAGTCGCTTTGAGAAATTTCCATTTACCTTCCCCCTCTATCTTCCCGCTTCGCCCCATCGAGTTAATGTGAGAAAAATATAGCATTTCTGTTTGCGGTTAGTTTCGTAATTCTTCGTCATTTTGACCCGGCCCTAAAAGTTCCCAGTGGTGTGAACTTTTCGTGTAATGCTGTCCCAAAAGTTCCCGCCGAAGGCGAGAACTTTTCCGCCTGTGGCGTGAACTTTCAAAATTTGCCCTTGGCGAATTTCACCTTGTCATATCCCCCAAAGCCTTCGCCACCCTGTCCGCCCGGTAGTGGTAAATACCCTTGATGTAACCGATGAGATCCTCGCCCGACTCCTCCAGTGCGTCCGTGTAAACATCCCCCGCGATGACACCCTTATTCAGCAAGACAGCCCTGCCGATGATGCTCGAAACCTCCTCGATGAGGTGGGTAGATAAAACCAGAGTCTCCCTCGGCTCCAATATGCCCACCAAAACCTTGTAGAAGTCCTCCCGGTTGAAGATGTCGTTGCCGGCGAAGGGTTCGTCCATAAGAATGTAGTCCGCACCCTGACACAGGGCCATTATCACCTCGAATTGGTTCTTTTGTCCGGCGGAAAAATGCCTCAATGCCTTATGGGCGGGCAGCTCGAAGAAGTCCATAAGGGAGCTGTAACGCTTCTCGGAAAAGGCGGGAAAATGCTCGGCGTAAAAATCCCTGTGGGAGGCGGGGGAAAGATTCGGGAAAAAGCTGTGTTCCGAGGTGGCAAAGGCAAGTTTTTCGCTGTTTGCCCTCGTTATCCTTTGCCCGTCAAGGGTCACTTCCCCCCTGTAATCTATAAGCCCCAAAATTGCCTTCATCAGCGTGGTTTTGCCCGCACCGTTCTCACCGAAAAGTCCCACGATCTCCCCCCGGGGCAGTTTCAAATTTATGTCCTTCAAGGCCGCCTTTCCGTTGTAACTCTTGCTTAAATCCTTAATTTCTATCATTTTGCCCTCCCTGTCCTCCGCATCGTTGCCGTCGGGGTTTACCCTTGAGGTTGCAGAGGCTTTCAAGTTATTGTTATCCGTTTTTTTCCGTTGTAAGTTGCGTTTTGCTATTTTGGGGTGGAAGTTTTTGTTTTGACCCGGTCACAAAGCGACTTTGTCACTTCGGTAAAATTTACTTTCCTTTCTGACCCGGTCATTTTTTTAAAACTCTTTTTGTTCTGACCCGGTCACTTCGTTAAAGCATCTTCATTTTCTGACCCGGTCATCTTGCTAAAAATGCATTTTCTTTTCTGACCTGGTCACTTTGATAAAACTCTTTAGTTCTGACCCTCACCGAAACAAGTCAATATTTAGGGCTTGTTTAGTGTTGCGATTCTGACCCGGTCATCTTGCTAAAAGTGCTTTTATTTCTAACCCGGTCACAAAGTGACTTTGTCACTTTCGTAAAACTTACTTTTATTTTTGGGTCACTTTTGTAGAAAAGCAACTTCCACTTTTGACTTTGTCACTTCGTTAAAGTGCCTTCATTTTCTGACCCGGTCATCTTGTTAAAAATACACTTTTATTTCTGACCCGGTCATTTTGATAAAAGTGCCTTCATTTTCTGACCTGGTCACTTTCGTAAAAGTTGTGTTCCTTTCTGACCCGGTCACAAAGCGACTTTGTCACTTCGGTAAAATGCTTATGGTTCTGACCCGGTCACTTCGTAAAACAAAATTTCCCATTCACCTTTCACCACTGTTCTCCCCTATATATCCCCGTTCCGCTTCACCCTCACCGATATAAGTTAATATTTAGGGCTTGTTTAGTGTTGCGATTCTGACCCGGTCATTTTGTTAAAGTGCTTTAATTTTCTGACCCAGGTCCCAAAAGTTCTCGCCGAAGGCGTGAACTTTTTTACCGAAGGGAGAACTCACATCACCCCCAAAGCTACCCTGACAACACCCCACACCGCAGAAAGCTCCTTCGGCGTAACCAACCGATATATCAAACCGTAAACCGCCGCAGTCACAGCCATTGCCACAACACAGCCCGCACAGGCGACAAGGGGCAAAGCAAAACACCTTATATGCAACTCGAAGGGGTTTTTTAGGCGTTTCATCAAATATATGCTCTTGGAGGAACGGTAAAAGTAAAGGTAATGCGAGATGACGAGGAAAGCCATACACACCATGAGCGCATAATAACCGTAAAAACAGCCCCGCAACATCTGCGGAAAGGAACGCATCGCCGCCCCCTCCCGCAGTACGCGCCCGGTTTCGTTCCAATAGAAAAGGCTGTTGTAATCCTCCGCAAGCCTTATGAAAAAGATGAAGGAAATGACGGCGCAAAGCACCATACCCCACAAAATCCCCCTAATCTCCTTTTTCGCATCCACACCGGGTGGCGTAAACCCTATTAGGGTTATACCAAACAATTTAACGCCGCTTGTTGTTTGACCCTCAGCCTTCTGCCCGTCTAACTTACTATCGTTCATCTTTTCTCCACCAACCTTCCATTTATAACCGCTTCCCCGGGGGTTTGGATCTTGTTTGAGGTAAACCCGGCGCTTCTGTTAATTGTGTGCCTATGCCTCATACCTCCGCACCGCCTCAAAGCTCCTTCTTCCTTTCTTCCCGACTCCAATAAATCGCAAGGGAGGTGACCAAAAGCGCGACGACCCCTACCACGGTGACGATCTCGACCATGTTGTCGTCCACGGAAGCGGGGAAATTCAGGAGCAGTAAGCTCACCGCCAAGGCAAAGCCGAAGGAGCTTTTACCCCTCTGCTGACGGCGGGTGAGAATGGCGGCGGATATACCCGCATAAAGGAGCATGGCGGCGTTCTTGTAACAGACGGCCCTGTCGTCAAGGGGCAAAAGACCGTGAAGGTAGCTGTCCGTCCAGAAGGTGATGAAAAACACTTGGGAGTTCACGCCCAACTCGTAAATCGCAGTCACCCTTTGATAGACCCGACAGCAGATCAGCACGGCGGCAAGTTGGGAGGCGTAGTAGATGAAAAGCATAAGACAGTTGCTCACCGACTGCCAGATGACCCCCGCAAGGGGAGTGACCCTGAGCCGTTGCAGTCTGTAAGAGGGTTTTGCGCCCATGTCCATTCCCGTAAAGGGTATGATAAGGCTGATTGCGACCAATCCCAATCCCCCCATAAGGGCAGTTTTACCCGCTTTGAATATCTTCACGGGCGCCTCGATGAGTTCCGAGGAAGTAATGGAATTCTTCAATGCCAAATAGAAGAAAAGAACCTGCAACAAACCTGTTAAGGCCGCCACCCCCAAGACCTTGTAAAGAGAGCTTCGAACATAGAGCATTAAAACCGAAATATGCTTTTTCATTTATCCCGATACCTTTCTATCCTTTAAACCCGACCCCTGCCGCCTTAAGTTTGTCGAGTTTCGTTTATCTTTCCCTTATCCGCCGAGTTGCTTTATATCCCCCGGGGGGTCGGTTCTTTTCAATCTCTTACCGATAATTCTTTCTTTTGTGCGGGGAAACCGTTTTACCTTGTTCTTCCCGTCGATGGGTTTGCCTGCCTTTTGTCACTTAAGGTTGTTAACTTCTTTTTATCTTTTCGTAACTTATAAAGTTGTATTTCATTTACTACCAATCTCCGCTTATCATTGTTCCCCGCCCCGACACTGCTTCCCGCTTTTGAAGTGCGAAAACGCTTTATGGGCATTACCGTTTTGCCAAGTGCGGAAAGGAAGATTATCGTCAGATTTTACCATGTGCTTTATATCGGTCGGAGCGACCCACCCCTACAAGGGAAAATCCTTCCATACTCGGGCGCGGTAATTTACGCCGTGGTCGGTTCTTCAATCTCTTACCAAAAAGTTTAACTTTCGTGCGGGAAACCGTTTTACCTTGTTCTTCCCGTCGGTGGGTTTGCCTGCCTTTTGTTGCTTAAGTTTGCTAACCGTTTATTATCGCCCAAGTTTATCAAGCTCCGTTTTTCATCTTTTCCGCTTTTTTATCTATCATCGTTCCTTCATCGGCTTTGATCGAAAAACGAACGAGCTATCTTCCGTGGGAATGTCGCTTACGAACGCCTTTTCCCCTGCTTCGGCGGTATACTTGCCGCTTGATTATCGTTCCATGTTCGGTAAGTTTCCTTTATCCTCCGAGTTGCTTTATATCTCCGGGGAGTCGGTTCTTAACAATTTTTTACCGAATAATTCTTTCTTTTGTGCGGGGAAACCGTTTTACCTTGTTCTTCCCGTCGGTGGGTTTGCCTGCCGTTTCATTTCGTCCAAGTTCGGTTAGCTCCGTTGTCTTTCCGTAACCCTCAAAGCTGTTTTCATCACAACCAAACCCCGCTTATCATTGTTCCCCCGTCCCCGGCTCTGCTATCCGCCTTATTGTTCCGCCCTTTGCGGGCATTACCGTCTTGCCGATTACAAGCAACGAAAGGAGAAGCGCTCAATCCCAATACCTTTCGACCATCGAAACCGCTTCGTCAAGGGTCAGCCCGGTGCGTTTCAGGGAAGTCACCGCCGCCCTTATTTCCCCCTCCAATATCCGCCGCCCGATCTCCTCGGCCCTTTCGTCCGTGAGGCTGATATAGCTTTTCGCCCCCAAACGGGAGGAAATCAGCCCCTCCTCCTCCAAAAGACGGTAAGCCTTCTGCACGGTGTTCGGATTGACCCCCAAATATGCGGAAAGTTCCCTGCGGGAGGGCAACATATCCCCGTCCGCAAGTTCCCCGGAGGCGATGAGCCTTTTCAAATAGTCCGTTATCTGCAAATATATGGGAGAGGAGCCCTCCATGACAAATCCCTCAAACAAATTCACCGTTCACCGTCCGTTTCCTTATGGCCGCTTGTTGTTGCGACCGCTTAACTGTGTCATGCTTGTAATACAGTACGGGTGTATTATACGGGTAATACAGTTGGGTGTCAAGGGGGAGTTAGTAAATTTTTTGGTATTTGTGATCAAAGGGGGGGAGGGAGGACTTTAAATTATTATGAGGTGGTTTTGAATTGTGGTTGGGGTGGAATTCTTAAATCGGAATAAGGCGAATTTTTCTATTCTGACCGGGTCATGGTGCAAAACCTTCTTTAAAGTTCTGACCTGGTCACAATGAAAAAAGGTAAAATTGTTCTCATTTTGAAGGGAGGTTATAAGTGACGGTACAATAAGGAAAGGTTCTTTTTGTAAAATGACCGGGTCAGAAAATGAAAGGGTATCACTTGCTTTTTTGCCAAATGACCAAAGGTCATTTTGTGACCTTTTGGTCATTTTGTGACCTTTTGGTCATTTTGTGACCAAAAGGTCGTTTTATGACCGGGTCAAAGCATAAAAATGTTGATTTTTACGAAATGACCAGGTCATAAAATGAAGTAAATGCACTTTTTATCATTATGACCAGGTCACTTTGCAAACTACCAATCTTCACCACCATAAAACCCCTTCTCCCCCGACATCGCCTCCATTTCCTCTCTCACACCCCAATACAACTTAAACCCAAACAAGCCCCCACAAAAGGAGCCCTTCCATAAAGCCCTATTAACATACCTCCCGCCTTTACCTTATGTCCCTACCCCC
>JAAYHF010000148.1 GCA_012727485.1 Eubacteriaceae bacterium | reverse complement strand
GGTTGTGACAGTGTATTCTCTGGGAACGAAAACCGCCGAGCAGTATGCCGATGATTTTTACGATTACAACGGCTACGGAATGAACGCCACCGACGACGGTATTTTGCTTTTGATAAGTATGGAAGCCCGCGATTGGGCAATATTCACCTATGGCTACGGGATAACGGCCTTTACCGATGCCGGGCAAAAGTATTTAACCGATCAATTCATTCCCGAATTGAGCGAAGGCGATTATTATGAGGCTTTTGTGGTTTTTGCGGAGCAATGTGAGAAATTCCTGACCCAAGCGGCCGCCGGTGAGCCCTTTGACACCCAAAATTTGCCGAAGGAGCCCTTTGATTTTATAATGTGGCTGTGTATATCCGTCTTTGCGGGATTAGTGATCGCCATAGCAGTAACCAACGGCATGAAAGCACAGCTTAAGAGCGTACATTTCAAAACCGAAGCCGCCGATTATATTACTCCCGGCAGTTTCAACCTGACAGGAAGTTATGAAAGATTCTTATATTCCGATGTCAAGAAAACGAAAAGGGAATCCGACAGCAGCGGAGGCGGTTCTTCAAGCGGCAGCAGTACGCACACAAGCTCCTCGGGCAGAAGTCACGGCGGAAGCAGCGGCAAATTTTAGCCCTGTGACCGAAATAAAATATAAAAATAACGGAGGGAAAAATGAAAAAGAATTTGATTTTGTTTTTAATGGTTTTGCTCGTTCTGGCAGTGGCAACCGGTTGCGGGGGCGGAAAGGATAGTTTTGCTGACTTGACTCCTTCGGCAAACATAATGCCAAAGGATATCAACAGGGGAATGATAAGAGATAACGAATCGACAAGCGGAACTTCGGATAAATGGTATCCGAACGGGGAAGAGGGCGATGTATTTATCTTCTTCGTACAAGCGATGAGTGAATCGGGAATCTCATATCACATAATGAATGGTGATATTGATAAAACGGTATGGTGCAAGGTTACGAATGAAAATCATCTTGTGAACGAAAAGGACGATGACGAAGTAAAGATTGATATAGTGTTTTACGATCCCTTCACCGCCTACGACTATGTGAGCGAAACATGGTATTCAAGGGGTGACTACGATGCCACCGTGGCGCTTCTCAAGGGAAAGACCTTTGTTAAGGAAGGTGACAGCGAGAGCAGTTTCACTTTTAATGAAGACGGCACATATAAAGAACTGTGGAAGGGTATTGAGCGCAGTGGGGAATGGAAGATAGAAAACGCCACCCAGGTGACAATAGGCAGATCGGAGTATGATCTCGCTTATGACGAGAAAGGCAACCTGATCGGCCTTGACAGTTATTGGGGCGGTGAAGTAACGGAAAAATACATTATATCCGAATAATACAGATAGCGATGATAAAAGCGGTGTGATTTTGCAGTCATGCCGCTTTTATTTATATGTAAATGGCTGTTTGCTTACAAGGTAATACAAATAAGGTATAAAAATATACAGGCACATTGTAAAAGGCAGATTGTAAAATGAACCTGCAACAATAAAAAAAATCCACAGTTCATGGTAGAATTAAGTACAAAAACACCGCAAAGGGCGACACCTGACATCGGACGAACGGCGCGGTATAAAGCCGGGTTAATTACAAAGCATCAAAATCCCCTCCCCCCCC
>JAAYHF010000147.1 GCA_012727485.1 Eubacteriaceae bacterium | reverse complement strand
GGGCGGCAGTATTTTTCTTTCCGGAGCTTTTTGCGGGGCGGGGGCGGGAATGGGGGCGGCGGGGGAAATTCCGAGGCGAACATTCGCCACAGCGCTTCCCATGAAACTGCCCGCGATGAGGCTCAGCCAATTTGAGGCGCATTTCGCCCTGCGGGGGGTGGGGGGAAGGAGGGAGGCGATGTTCGCTGATCTGTCTTCCCTTTGGGCGGCGATAAAATAAAGCCTTTGCTTTGCCCTTGTGGCGGCCACATATAAAATCCTTATCTCCTCGGCGGTGTCGTTGTATTTGCCCCGGGCCTTGGCGAGGGTGCGCCGCAGGGTGTTCGCCTTATACATGGAAAGGGTGTTGCGGTATTCGGGGCAGAGCATCTCGTCGGTGAGCATGATCGGATCCTTGTCGTTGACGAATCTGCGCTCACATTCGGGGATAATCACAATATTGAAT
The DNA here is from genome assembly GCA_012727485.1 of Eubacteriaceae bacterium. GTDB lineage: Bacteria > Bacillota > Clostridia > Eubacteriales > Anaerofustaceae > JAAYHF01. The sequence continues at coordinate 7,761 of JAAYHF010000147.1, read as the reverse complement.
TGCAACCCCTTGCTCTTGTGGACGGTCATAACATTCACCCCCCGCCCCGCCGTTCGGGAATGGGTTTCAAAGCTCTCCCCGCTGAGGCGGGCGGCTTCGGCGTGGTCTATGAAGCTGTAAAGCCCCTTCATGGTGCTTTCCTCGTATTCGGCGGCAATCTGCCTGAATTTCATCAGGTTTTCTTTTCTCACTTCCCCCCCGGGCAGGGTGGCGGCGTATTCGGGAAGGTTTGTCTTTGAATATATCTCGGATATGAGGTTTTTCAAGGATACCTTTTTTGCCCTCCGGGAGAAGGCGGCGATGTCGGAGGTGAGCTTTTCCGCCTTAAGGCGCAGTTTACCCTGCGGGCCGCTTTGGGCATAGGAATAAAAGGCCTCGTTGAAGCTTTTACCCGCCCCGAAAAGGGTTATTGCCACCATATCGTCGGGGGTGAAGTTGTATATAAAGCTTCTCATCACGGAGCCCAGGGCGATGTCGTCCTTGTAATTGTCCGTCACCTTCAGGATATTCACCATAAGGGCGATCTCCGTCAGATCGTAAAATTCCTTCGCTTCGGGGCTGTTCACGGGAAGGCCCGCCTCATTCAAGGCGTTTATGTAATAATTGCCCCTTTTCATACTGCGAAGGAGTATCGTTATATCCTCGGGAAGCACACGGCGCAGCGCCATTTCCCCCTTTGAGTTGATGTCGTAAATCTCCTGCTTTAAAAGGGAATCCACCAACTTTGCGGTATAGGCGGCTTGAACGGCGGCGGCGTCCTCATCCTTGGAGCAACTTATCACATCAAGGCGGGGTTTTTCGCCTGACGGATAAGCTCCCGCGGCCTTAAGGGCTTCTTCCTCCGCCATATAATCTATCCCTCCGCTGCTTCGGAACATTATCTTGCCGAAAAGCTCGTTCACCGCCTCGATTATGGGGGAGGTACTGCGGAAGTTTTCCGTCAGGCGAATAACCAGCCCCTCGCCACCCCCGATGTATCTGTCATATCTTTCCATGAAAAGCTCGGGCTTAGCCCTGCGAAAGCCGTAAATGCTCTGCTTCACATCTCCCACGGTAAAAAGCCTCCCCGGGCTGTAAAGGGCGTTTATTATCGCCTCCTGAAGGGGGTTTGTGTCCTGATATTCGTCCACAAAAATATATTTATAGGTGCTTTTGATTTCCTCTCGGGCTTGATCGTTTTCGAGGATTTTAAGGCAATAATGCTCCAAATCGTCAAAATCGAGGCTTTTTTGCTCGGCTTTGAGCCTTTTGAAGATCTCGTCAGTGGTCTTTAGGCTTAAATAAAGCCCCAGCATATCCCTATGGGTCTTGTTGTCGTGGTTTCTGTAAGTTTCCCCGCTGAAACCGAAGCGGTTCATAAGGGAATTGCTCCGACTTTTCGGGCCGATGATATTTTTCGCCTCGTCCACCAAGGCCTTTATTTCCTCCGAATAGGGGCATGGCTCCTTGAGTTTGAAAGGAGAAAACTTAAAACCTCCCAACTCCTCCAAAAAAATCCCCAATCCCTTGTTTTTCAGCCTTAAAAGCAGGGTGTCCACCTCATTCATATAAGAGGTGATTATCTGCCCCCGCTTCGAGGTGTCATCGTATTTTTCCGCCATATTAAGGGCTTCCCTAAAAATGCCGAGGCAATCCTGCAATTCCTCCTCGATGAATTTTGAGGTGAGAAGGGCGGCCTTGGAGGAAAAGAACTCCTGTGAATTTTCGCTTTTCATGTCCTCAATGGCCTGCCTTAAAAATTCCATGCCGTCCACCCGACTTTGTATCTTGTCGTAAATTTTTCCCACCATTTCGATTATCGGGCCGTCGTCCGCCTTTGTTCCGTAGGCGTCGGTGAAGGCGGCAAAATTCTCGTCGCCGCTCAGATAAAGTTCCTCAAAGGCTTCCTTTAAAGCCCTCTCCTTCAAAATGCCCCTTCTCACATCGGTTATTATGTTAAAATCGGGTTCACAGCCCGCAATCTGATAAAAGCCCTTTATCACATTGGAGCAAAAGGCGTGTATTGTGGAGATGCGGGCTTCCTCCAAGCGGGATAGTTGCTCTATATGCCTCGGGTCACGGCTTTGGGCGCAAAGACGGGCAAGGGAGGCCCTTATCTTTTTTTTCATATCCGCCGCCGCCGCTTTGGTGAAGGTCACAACCAAAAGCTCGCCACAGTCCGCCGCCCCTTCTTCAATCAGGGAGGTTATTCTTTGGGTCAAAACGGCGGTCTTGCCGCTGCCCGCCCCCGCCGAGATCAAAATATCGCAGTTTCTTTCCTCTATGGCCTGCCTTTGCGAAGCCGTCCATTTAATTTCACTGCTCATCGCTTTCCTCCCTCATCTCTTTTTCCCCGCGGGCTTTGTTTCCCTTGAAATCCTCGGAGAATTTGCACACTCCGATGTAATCGCACCAATCGCAGACCCTTGTTCCCGGATCCATATAGGGGCTTATGGATATGTCCCCGCTGAGCATCTTTTCGGAAAGGCTTTTTATATTCTCCGCATTTTCCGCCAAAATTTCCTCTATTTCTTCCATGGAAACCGCCGCTTTACCCGTGGCGCCCTCGGGGGTTATCTTAAGCTGTTTGATGAAGCTTTCCCCATTGCTTCCGCGATCCAGCGCCTTTATGAGCTTTATATCCGAAAGGGCTATGCCGCTGAGCTTAAAACCGCTTCTCACCGCATTTTCCGCTTCCTCTATCCCCTTTTCGTTGCCGATTGAGGTGTAGGCGGGGTTCAGACACATATAAAACATACCCGCAGGCACCTTTTTTTCGACGGTGAGGGCCTTTAAATAGGCGGGAAGCTGAAGGCTCAAGCCCAAAGCCATTTTGCGGCGATCCAAAGCGGTGGCGGAGGATTTGTAGTCTATTATTTTAATATAGCTCTCCCCTCCGCTTTCCCAGCAGTCCACCCGGTCGATCTTGCCCTCCAATATCAAAGCGCCCCCGGGGGTGTCCACCATTATGGGCGCATACTGCCCCCCCCGCCCGAAGCGGGTTTCGGCGGACTTCAAATAAAAATCGGAACAGCTCATCTGACGGGAAATTTCTTTTATCGCCCTTTGTGATATGGCGATGAGCTTATTCGTCAGATAACTGCTTGAAGTGAGCTTGCCGTAAATACTGAATCGGTATTTGGCGATTTCTTCCAAGCAAAACCGGCGGGCTATGGGGTCGGTGTCGTCGGCGAGGGTATATTCACCCTTCAATAGCCCCTTTGAATAGCTTTCCGCCACCCCATGGAGGATATTGCCCGCATCAATGCTTTCAACCTTATATTCCTCCCTCTTTTTCAGCTTTAAGCCGTATTGGGCGAAATGGGCGAAGGGACAGCGGGAATAGGTTTCAAGGCGGCTCACGGAGCTTACCGCCGGGGTGCCGTTCAGCTTTTTCCAGCTTTCGGCGTCCTCTATGACGGCGCTGTTGTCGAAAGCAGAGCCTTCCTCCAAAAGCGCCCTGTAACGGGCAAGATCCCTTTCCTGCTCGAAAATCCCTTCCAAAACCCCGAAAATCTCGCTTTCATCGGAGTTGACCTCGGGGGGAAGCCTGCGGTATACCCCGAGGGCGGCGAAGGCGCTTTGCACGGAAGAATATTCGGTTACCTCAGGCAAGGTCGCCTCCCTTTCCCCGAAAACGCCGCTTAGGGTTTCGTAAAGCGGCGAGGGGGTGTATTCCCCTAAGGTTGCTTCTCCGTCGCTTCTGGTTACGAAAAGCCGCTTTGTGGGTTTGGACAAAAGGGTATAAATGAGGAAGTTTTCCTTTTTACGGCGGTAGGCGGCGGTGGAGATGATGGGCATACCCGCTTCGGCGGCTTCCTGCTTTTCCCTATCCGTTAAAATGGCGGCGGAGATGTTGTTATTCGGAAGCATACCCTCATTTGCCCCCAAGACAAACATGACTTTTATATCCGAAAAGCGACTGCGGAGGGTATCTCCCACAAAGACCCTGTCCGAGGCGGTGGGTATGACCCCCACATCGGCGCAGGAAAGGGCATAGGCTATCATGGAATTAACCCTTTGAGACTCAAGCGGCATTTGCCCGAAAAAGTCGTGCAGACTGCCCAAGATGGTTATTATCTCGTTATATATGCCCGCGCAGATGTTGGCGGATTCGATGTCCCCCGCTTCCCGCAGGGCTTCACAGCTTTGCCTTATTCTTTCTTCGAATTCGTATTCTTCCATGAAGGAATATATGCCCCTGCAATATTCGCCCACGCTCGCCGCCTTTGAAGCCGCCTTGCCTATGGCTTCAATGGGTTCGCAGATACGGCGGCGAATATCCTCGAGATATTCGATTTTCTGCTCGTCGTCGCCCTCGTAGGCCTCCAGGGGGCGAAGCAACTGCTGACCCCTCAATCCGCGGGAACGCACAAAATTATCCATGTCGGCGCTCTCGCTTTCGTCTAAGGGAAGAAAACCCGTCTTTGAGAAGGCGATTATATCCGAGGAGGAAATGCCCGAGGCGCTTTGAACCGAATTCAAAAGGAAAAGAAAGGCTCTGGCGGGGGGCATATAGGCTATTTTCCTTCTTATATCGAGGAAGAAGGGAATTTCAAATTCGTCAAAGGCATCACGAATGGCCTGTGAATAAACGGACATATCCCCCACCACCACGGCGATATCCGAAAGGCGATAACCCCCGCTTATTATCATTTCCCTTATGTTACCCGCCGCAAACCTCGCCTCCTGCCTTATGTTTTCCGCTTCGGCGCAGATGACCTCCTCTCCGAAGGCCTCCAAAGGAGGGGATTGCGCTCCCGCTTCCCGGGAGAGTAGCCTCTCCGCAAAGTTTATCCCCGCCGCCCCCCCCACGGGCTTTTTCCCGCCGAGGTTTATTATTTCCGCTTTTTTCCCCGCATTTTCGGCACATTCGGTGAGTTCTTGCAGGGTTCTGTTTGTGGTTTCGAAAAATTCCCCCTTATCATGGGTAAGGGTGAAAACGCACTCCTTTGAATACTTTATTAAAGCGGTGATAAAGGGATAATCGGCCGCATCGAAAACATGGAAATTATCGAAATAAAAGAGGGATCCGCTCACAAGGGGGCTTTGGGCCGCATATTCGGCGCAAAGGGCGAGATAGCTTTCCTCCGTGAAATAATCCTCCCCCGCATTTTCGGAAAAGGCCTTCTTAAGCAGGGCTATGTCCCTGAGTTTGCGCTTGAGCAGGGGGGAGGCGGCTCTTTGCTCAGTCAGCAGGAGACTTTCGTCGTCTATGGCGTTTTTGCTCAATTCCTCAAGGAATTCCAGAGCATTTTGGGCAAAACCGCTTCGGGAAGCCACCGGGGAGAAGGCCGTGAGATTCGGGGCGGTTTGGTCTATGGAATAGCGCATTATAAGCCGCTTCGCCTGGGAGGAAAGTATCTTCGGACTGCTTTGCCCCCCCGAAGTTTCCGCTATTCTGCGGGAAAGCCGCTTCATACCGATGGCGCTGACATCGGAAAGCACCCCCCCGGACGACATATCCGTCAGGGCTCTTTCCGCTATGTAGGTATACTGCTCGGGAACCACCAAAAATGCCCTTTGCCCCCGGGGAAGGGATTTTATCATATTGTAAAGCAACGTCGTCTTTCCGCTGCCCTGTCTGCCGGTTATAATTTTCATATATCAATTATACATTGCGGGGCGATAATTTGGCAGTTTCATCTGAATTTAATCGTCGTATCATTTCTTTATCACATTTAAGTGTAGAATATAACATATATTTAAAAACATATTCGGGAGAGCATTATGGATAACGAAAACGATTCAAACAAAAACATAACCTACGGCTCTACTTCCTATCAGCCGAAATACGAAAGACCCGCCCCGAGCGCAAAGGGGAATACGGGCGGTGGGAAGATAGCCCTATTATTGGTTGTCTGCATTCTCTTTTCCTCCCTTTGCGGAGGGGCGGCGGGCTATTATATGGCCTATCTCTCCAAAAGCTCCGAGGGAGAAGAAAATCCCAAGGAAATACTCTATCAGGCTGTTATAAGGGAACTTTCAGTCGGAGACGATGAGGGCGACAGGGCGCTGGGGGTTTCGGGGGTATCCTCCCTTGTGGCGGACAGCGTGGTGGAAATAACCACCGAAAGCATCTCCACCAGCTCCTTCATGCGTCAATATGTTACCCAGGGGGCGGGCAGCGGGGTCATAATAACCGAAAGCGGCCTTATCGTCACAAATTACCATGTCATTTCCGGGGCCACCTCGATAACCGTTACCCTGCACAACGGCGAGGAATACCCGGCGACGGTCAGAGGTTACGACGAGCTGAACGATGTGGCGGTGATCGCAATAGAAAAAACGGGGCTTACCCCGGCAATACTGGGGAATTCCGCCGAGCTTTCGGTGGGCGAGCAGATAGTGATTATCGGCAACCCCTTGGGGGAGCTTGGGGGAAGCGTTTCCACGGGAATAATCAGCGCCCTTGCCAGAGATGTTTATGTGGAGGACACTCCCATGACCCTTTTGCAGACGGACGCCGCCGTCAACCCGGGCAATTCCGGAGGGGGAATGTTTAACTTATACGGGGAGCTGGTGGGAATTGTGAACGCCAAGAGCCAGGGCGACGATATAGACAACATCGGCTTTGCCATACCCATTGATTCCCTTAAAACCGTCATCGAACAGCTCATTACCTACGGCTATGTCCAAGGCAGGCCTTATATGGGTATCTCCATGGTGGATATTGACAATGCCTTTGCCGCTATCCAATATCGGGTCGGAGAGCTGGGGGTATATATATTAAAGGTTGAAGAAGACTCCAACGCCAATAAGGCGGGGGTAAAAAGCGGGGATATGATCAAGAAATTCAACGGAAATGCCATTTCTTCTTCCGACGAAATAACCGCCCTTCTTACGGACATGAAAGCGGGAGATGAGGTGACCCTCACCCTTTCTCGCTCCTCAAGGCTCATTGATGTGAGTTTTGTTTTGGAGGAATTGATACCGAAGGATATTGTCAGGTGAGTAAATAGGAATTTAAAAAAGACCGCCGACGGGGGTGTCGGCGGTCTTTTTTATTGGGTTATCGTCAGGGGGTTGGGATTGCCGAGGATTGAGAGTTACATGGATTTTGGGGAATTTCGGGAGGTAAAGGGCTTTATGGATTTTTTAACATAATAGTATACTACGCAAATCAACAACATATCATATTCCGACCGGATCACACCCCCGCCCCAAACCACCACCCCGCTAAACCCCGAATTTTCTGACCCGGTCATAAAGTAAAATCTGCTTTTTATTGTGACCCGGTCACAATGGCAAAAATAGCTGAAGATACAAAAACCCATATAATGATTGTGGGATAACGGGCGGGATTGAAACGGCTCCGGAAAAGTGACCCCTTACGGTCATATTTGGGGTTGAAGTAGTGCTGTACTTACAAAATAAAAAAATTCATGCCTATGCGGGGAAAGACCCGGGCGGGATAATGTCGTGTATGGATTAGAACGAATTGCGCGGTGTTTTCCTTATCAAGGGGCGGGGAGGAAAGGGGAAGAATTCCCGTTTTTTATAAAGTGACCGGGTCACAATGTGAAAAATCTTGGCGGGGGGTGTTTTATACGATGTGACAAGGTCGCCTGCCTTGTCGCTCCGCTTATCACGCCCCCCTCTGCTTTTACTCAAAACTTTTAAACCCGTTAAGCCCTTTCTTCCTTCTTTGAGCTAACCCTGCAAGCCACAAAAAGATTGCCCAAAGAAAAGAAAGCCGCCATAAAGAAAACCCACTGAGGTCCGAAATATTTCCATATCAAACCGCTGAGTTGGGCGGAGATTATCGCCACCACATGATCC
>JAAYHF010000146.1 GCA_012727485.1 Eubacteriaceae bacterium | reverse complement strand
GCGCAGTAGGACACTCCCCTGCCCCTGAGTTCCCCTTCCCCGGGAATGCCCAAAAGTCTGGGCAAACTGCCCGAGGCGATTATTAAAGCTTTGCTTTTGTATTCTTCGGGTTCGTCGGTAACAACCGTAAAGCCCCCCTCCCCCTTGGCGGCGGACAAAACCTCGCCCGAGATTATTTTACAGCCCGCTTCGGCGGCCTGTTGCCTCATGCGCTCGGTTAAAGAGGCGCCTGTGGAGTTTTCCGGGGCCGCGGGATAGTTATCTATTTCCGTGGTCTGGGTGATTAGCCCCCCCACCGCGCCTTTTTCGAAAACAAGGCAATCAAGCCCCGAACGCGCGGCGTAAAGTGCGGCGCTCAGCCCTGCGGGGCCTGCGCCGATGATGATAATATCCGTAATATCCATTTAATTCATCCCTTCGAAACCCGTTTGCCTCAATGCTTCATAAAGGGCAATACAGACCGAATTCGAAAGATTAAGGCACCTACCTCCCGGCACCATCGGTATTCGCAGTCTGTTTTCCCGCAGGGCTTCGTGTATCTTTGCGGGGACTCCCGCCGTTTCGCTGCCGAAAAGCAGGAAGTCCCCTTTCTTATATTGCGGTGTTGTGTGATTCTTATACCCTTTACTTGTAAAAAGATATATGTTTGCCCCCGCGTTTTTTGTCATAAAATCCTCGAAGTCATCGTATTCGCGGATTTTCAGCTCCTTCCAATAATCCAACCCCGCCCTCTTTAAAAGCTTGTCGGATATGATGAATCCGTAGGGCTTGATGAGATGGAGCGCACAGGAGGTCACGGCGCAGGTTCTGGCGATATTCCCCGTGTTCTGGGGAATTGCCGGGTTGTAAAGGGCGATGTTGAACATTTATTTATTGATCAGTACGGCCTGCGCCGCGGCAAGGCGGGCGGTGGGTACTCTGTAAGGCGAGCAGGAAACATAGTTCAAGCCCACTTTATCGAAGAAATAGATGGAAGCCGGATCTCCGCCGTGTTCTCCGCATACTCCGCATTTGAGGTTGGGCTTTGTCTTTCTGCCTTCCTCAACGGATATTGCCACAAGCCTTCCCACGCCTTCGGTATCTATCGACTGGAAGGGGTCGGTTTCATAAATATGCTTGTTCACATATTCGTTTATGAGCTTGCCCGTGTCGTCTCTGGATAAGCCGAGGCCCATCTGGGTGAGGTCGTTTGTTCCGAAGGAGAAGAAATCCGCGGTTTCGGCTATCTTCCCGCTGGTGAGGGCGGCTCTGGGTATTTCTATCATCGTTCCGAGGGTGTATTCGATGCTCTTTCCTTCTTCCTCGAAAACAGCCTTGGCGGTTTCGTTTACTATATCGCAAACGAAGTCCAGCTCGGTCTTATTCCCTGCCAAGGGGATCATGATTTCCGGCTTGACGGAAATTCCCATTGCGGCCACTTCGAGGGCGGCATAAAGCACTGCCTTCGTCTGCATTTCGGCTATTTCGGGATAGAGTATGGGCAGGCGGCAACCTCTGGTTCCCAGCATCGGGTTGACTTCGCTGAGTTCCACAATCTTTTCATTGAGCTTCTTTTCGGTTATTCCGAGCTGAGAAGCGATTTCCTTTATCTCGCTTTCGGTTTTGGGGAGGAATTCGTGGAGGGGGGGATCCAAGAACCTGACGGTAACGGGCTTGCCATTCATCTCCTTGAACATTTCCACAAAGTCGTTTTTCTGCATCGGCAGTATTTTATCCAGCGCTTCCTTGCGGGCTTTGAGGGTGTCGGCGCAGATCATTTTTCTGACTTCCAAAATACGGGAAGCTTCGAAGAACATATGCTCGGTACGGCAAAGGCCTATTCCCTCTGCGCCGAATCCGAGGGCGGTTCTGGTGTCCTTGGGGGTGTCCGCATTGGTGCGTATGCCGAGCCTTCTCACCGAATCGGCCCATTCCATAACGGTGGCGAAATCTCCGGTCAGGGCGGCTTCCGCCGTGGGTATCCGGCCGAGGTAAACATTTCCCGTGGATCCGTCTATGGAAACATAGTCGCCTTCGCTGACCCTCTGACCCTTGACTTCGAAATACTTGCCTTCTTCATAAACAATAATATCACTGCAACCTGCCACACAGCATTTGCCCATTCCCCTTGCCACCACCGCGGCATGGGAGGTCATTCCTCCTCTGGCGGTCAATATTCCGGCGGCGGAGTTCATGCCTTCGATATCCTCGGGGGAAGTTTCCTTGCGTACAAGGATAACCACTTCGCCTGCCTGGACATGGGCAGTGGCGTCCTCCGCGGTGAAGTAAACCTTACCTTGGGCGGCTCCCGGAGAAGCGGGCAGACCCGTGGCGACGGGGGCGACCTCCGAGAGGGCCTTTGCGTCGAAGGTGGGGTGCATGAGCTGGGAGAGGGAATCCGCATCTACGCGAAGCAGGGCGGTTTCCTTATCAATAAGGCCTTCTTCCACCATGCTCACGGCCACATGGAGCGCGGCCTGGGCGGTGCGCTTGCCTGTTCTGGTCTGGAGCATATAAAGCTTGCCCTTTTCGATGGTGAATTCCATATCCTGCATATCCTTATAATGCTCTTCAAGGGTTTTGCATATCTGTATAAACTGATCATATATGGCGGGCATATCCTGCTTTAAGCGGGAAATGTCCTCAGGGGTTCTTATTCCCGCCACCACATCTTCGCCCTGGGCGTTTATGAGATATTCGCCGTAAACGGCGTTCTCTCCGGTGGAGGGGCTTCTGGTGAAGGCAACTCCGGTGCCGGAGTCGTCGCCCATGTTGCCGTATACCATGGATTGAATATTGACGGCGGTGCCCCAATCGTTGGGAATCTTGTTTATTTTTCTGTATGTGATTGCGCGGGGATTGTTCCATGATTTGAATATGGCTTCCACTGCCACATGGAGCTGTTCGCCGGGATCGTCCGGGAAATCATAGCCCTTTTTCTCTTTGAAAATTTCCTTGTATTTTACAACAAGACCCTTCAGATCCTCGGCGGTCAAAAGGGTGTCATTCGCATAACCTTTTTCTTCTTTTATTTTGTCAAGCTCATTTTCGAACAATGCGCGGTTGATTCCGATGGCGACATCGGAAAACATCATTATGAAGCGTCTGTAACTGTCATAAGCAAAGCGTTCGTTGGAAGTAAGTTTGGCAAGCGCTTCGACGGTGTCAGGATTTAATCCGAGATTTAAAATGGTGTCCATCATGCCCGGCATGGATACTCTTGCGCCTGAACGAACGGAAACCAAAAGGGGATTTTCTTTCCCTCCGAATTGCTTTCCGGTGATTTCTTCAAGCTTTTTCATGTACTGTGTGATCTGGGAAGCTATTTGTTCCGAAATAGTTTCGCCGCTCGTGTAGTAGTCTGTACACGCTTCCGTGGTGATTGTGATCCCCTGGGGAACCGGCAGGCCGATGTTGGTCATCTCCGCCAGATTGGAGCCCTTGCCCCCGAGAAGGTTCTTCATGGATGCGTTTCCTTCGCTAAAAAGATAGACGTATTTAGTCAATTTGTTCCTCCTGGACTAAGCCGAATTTTCGTATTATTATATATTACCCCGAAGGCAATTTCAACGAAACGGGCGAACTATCGCAAATTCTTGGTCGAAAAAGCAGGATATGATGTCAGTATAACTTTCGAGACGGACTTGATTTGATGAAAAAAGCGGATATAATTAGAACATGAGTTCGACCAAAGAAAACAAAAGAGTGATAATGCTGATAGATGTGAACAGCGCCTTTTTAAGTTGGGAAGCGGCTTACAGGAAGGCGCAGGGCGCGGCGGGAAAGGATTTGCGGGATATACCGAGCATCGTGGGAGGAGATGTGCAAAAGCGCAAGGGTATAGTATTGGCAAAATCCATACCCGCAAAGAAATACGGCATTTCAACCGGGGACACGGTGGGCGAGGCGATGCGAAAATGCCCGAATCTCACCGTCGTAGCTCCGAACTATGCCCTTTATTCCGCCCTCTCCGATGCACTGGTGGATTTTTTAAGGGAGCTTACTCCGATTGTGGAGCAGTATTCGGTGGACGAATCCTTCATAGATATAAGCGGCTCCCCCGCCCTTACCGCCGACCCGGTCAAAACCGGGGATATGCTCAGGTGCGAAATCGAAAAACGCTTCGGCTACACGGTGAATGTGGGCATTTCCTCAAACAAACTTCTGGCGAAAATGGCCTGCGAATTCGAAAAACCCAACCGCACCCACACGCTTTTCCCGGAGCAGATCGCCGATAAGCTCTGGCCGCTGGATGTGGGGGAGCTTTTCATGGCGGGCAGAAGAACCGTTTACGCCCTGCGGGAATGCGGGATAAACACCATCGGGGAGCTGGCCTGCGCCGACAGGGATTTCATCACAAGAAAATTCAAAACCGTTCGGGGTAATATGCTTTGCGATTATGCAAACGGGATAGACAACAGCCCCGTTTTGGAAAGCCGCCCGAAGATAAAGAGCATCGGGAATTCGACCACTGTGCCCTATGACATAACCGCCCCCGAGGAAGCCACCTTGGTTTTGCTTTCCCTTTGCGAGATGGTGGGCAAAAGACTGCGCGCAAGCGGAATGCAGGCGGGAAGCCTGGGGATTTTTTACCGCAACTTCGAATTCGGCCACTGCGCCAAAACCATGAAACTGCCCTTTTTCACCCAATGCACCCAGACCATCTGCGACATATCCGAAAGGGTTTTCGGGGAAATATGGAAAAGGGACGGGATAAGGGCGATGGGGGTATATACGGCGGATCTTGTCACTGCCGATGCCCGCCAGATGATGTTCACCGACGATTACGAAAAATACGACACGATAGAGGCGGTTATAGATTCATTGAGGGAAAGCTACGGCAACGATATTATCATGAGGGGAGGTTTTGTGAACAGCGGGCTTAGCGGCGTAAGGGGAGGCACCGGCGAGGGCAGTTATTTACCCCGTATGCACAGCCGTCTGTAAAATGCCATGAAAATACTCAATCAGCCTGTGGAGATGATAGCCCATTTCGGGCCGGACGAATACCCGGTTCCGCTTAAATTCAAGACTTCGCAGACCACTGTACGCATCTCATCCGTTCTTTCGGCGCAAAAGACGAAAAATGCGGGGATAGACGCCTTTTTATTCGACTGCATCGGCTTTATAAACGAAAAGGAATGCAGATTTTCGCTGAAATATGTCATTTCGAGATGTAAATGGTATATATTCAAGAAATAAACGGAGTGCTTGGCTGAACCAACCGCCGCCCGGGGGGTCGTCGGGCGGCGGATAAACAACCTTTTGCACAAACCATTCATCGAAAATCAAACCATTATTAACCGATATTAACCGACCTATTTGATTTAAACGGGGAAAATAAATACACCCTTGCGATTTCTGGCTTGACCTTGGAAAGGGTTGTTTTTAAGCGGTGAAACCTTTTTTAAATTTAGGCTATACCGCACAAAAGCAAACCACGAAAAAAAAGATAATCATTATTGTTTATTATGCTTTTTGTTATGCTTGGCTTTGAACGGAGTTGCTTTCATGCGGCAAGCTCTTAAAGAATCGGCAATCTGATTATGATTTTTGGGTTTAAATCATGCTGTCTATCTATCCAGCCTGACTAAGGTGAGGGAAAATCCTGTGGAAAAACCTGCCGGGCTTAGACGAATGTGCGGTTTCACAAAGGAATTCATTGAACACCGCAAAATAATCGAGATCAAATCACACCGGGCTTAAATGATAAATCTCGCAGGAATAAGCGGGGAAAAGGAGCTTTTCACAAACCTACTTATACCGCCGTAAAACAAGGACATTCCTTCGCTTTACCTCATCAGATTTCGGGGATTGCACTTCTTTCGCATGAAAGCATCGGGGATATTTCTTCTCAATGAGCGTTATCTTATATATATGTTGCTTCTTGGATTATATATTTCTTTTGCTTAGCCAGAGTCGTCGGCTTATATTTTCGCTTTGCTCAAAACGCTCACCGAGCCTTTTTCGAAATTCAACTCGATGAGATAGCCCCTGCCCTGGGCGGGCTGGGCTTCGTAATAATTCGGTTCGACGGTGTATTTTTGGATAAACCGGCTGATGGGGCCTCCGTGGGAAACAAGAACGGCGCTCTCGGCTCCCGATGATTTCACTTCATTCAAAAGCCTTATGATGCCCTCGTCAACTCTTTTGTAAAAGGCGTTGGCAGACTCCCCCCCGGGACAGACGAAATCCCCGGTGGTGTCCTCTATGAATTTTATGTAGTCCTTATCCCCCGTCAGCTCGTCGTGGGTGAACATTTCAAATTTGCCGAAGTTCATTTCCCGCAGGGCTTCGATTCGGGCATATTCGCACCCCGGGAATATCATCTCGAGAGTCTGTGTCGCCCGAGCAAGTCCGCTGGTGAAAAACATTTCGGGTTTAAGGCTTTCGTATATTCCTTCTTTTATCAGGGAATTAATCTCGACCATACCTTCTTCGCAAAGGGGCAGGTCGGTAATTCCGCAGTATTGCCGCTTCAATGAAGCTTCGGTTTTTCCATGACGAATAAGAATTAATTTCATTTTAACCTCTCCGCTATCCCGCAGTATACCCGATAAACCTCCCGAGCCTTTCTGCAAAATATCTGCATTTGCTTGCCCGTGTTGTCTCTCCAAAGCCGCAGGGTCTTATCCACGGGCACCACCCCGCAGCTTATGTCGTCGCATATTATTATGCTTTCCTCAAGTTTGCCGCTGTTTTCCTCGAAAAAATCGAATACTCCCAAGCCCTCTTGAATGCGATAAAGGATAAATCTCTCCAAATGGGCTATGGCTTTTTTATTGAGGTCAATTTTCCCGTCGGTTTGGCAGACGAAAATATCTTCTTCGGTCAGTTTGAATTCGCTTAGGACAAACTCCCGCTTCCCCTGATAAGCTCCCCCGAAAACAACTATCAAAGCACACCTCCCAAAATGCCGGAGCATAAATAACAGGCGGCTTCGAAAATTATCACAGCCGCGCCGGTGACATCTCCGTTTATTCCCCCCAAATCCCTCTGCGCCCGCAGGGCGAAAAGCAGGGAGAAAACACCGCCCGCAATAAGGGCTAAAAGAGTTTTGAAATTAATTAGGCAGGCAAAAACCGCCGCCGCAAAAAGGCAGAATACACACCAAAGGACATGGGAAGTTTTAAACCCTTGACGGAAATAATGCAAAAGCCCGTTTGTCTCCAATTCCCTAAGCTTAAAAAGGTAAAGGGCGCTCAAGGCTCTGGAGGCGAAGGGGGCGAGAATGAGAAGCGGCAGGCTTTCCGTAAAATGCTCCGTTATATAGGTGAGGGAGGAATAGTTGCATATTAAAAGCAACGCCAAACTAATGACGGAAAAAGCTCCGACCCCGGAATCCTTCAAAATTCTTCTTTTTCCCTCCATATCCCTGGCGGAAAGCAGGGCATCGGCGCAGTCCATAAAGCCGTCCAAATGCAGAAAACCGCTGACGGAATAAAGGGAAAAGAGCATCAGAAACGCCTTTATTTCCCCGATGATACCCGTGAGGGATAAAAGATAGCCCACCCCGGCGCTGACCGAGCCGACTATCAGCCCTATCAGGGGGAAACAGCACATCATCTTAGGGCCTTCGCCCTCCCCCCAATCGGTAAATTTTACCTTGATTTTCGTGAATATTCCGATGGCGTTGATAAGATATTTCATTTTATATATCTCCGTAAGTCAAATGCGAATTGAGGGTGTAATACATATCGGTTATAGCCTTTATGTCAATATCCGCCTCATTTTTCCATACCTTTATATTCGAAAAAGCACATTCCAAAACCACATCGGCAACACAGGCGGCTTGAATTTGGGCATGACCCAAAATGCGGCGGAACGCCTCGGTTATCTCGTCATATATCAGGGCATCGGAAAAAATGCAGTCCGATACTATTATAAGGTGCTTGCAGGCCTTCGCCAACTCCTTAAGTTCCTCTTTTATATTTTCGGCTTCGTATTCGGGGCGGTAATCGCCGCCTTCGAACATATTATTCTGCACAAGGGCAGTCAGGCTGTCGAAAAGAACCACCTCGTCGCCCTTGAGCGCCTTTGCCGCCCGGGGCAGTTTCAGACCTTCTTCGATGGTTATAAATCCCCAACCCTGTCTGTCCGCAATATGACGGCTCACCCGCTTTAAGTCCTCGTCGTCCATGGGTATCATAGTCGCCAAATAGCACATCACTCCCCCGCTTGTCTCGCTGAGATATTTGGCGGCGTGCTGGGCGAACATACTTTTCCCCCCTTTTACGCCCCCTGAAATAAAGATAACCATTATACCACCATACCTGTTTTATCCGACCCGGCCATGCCCTAACATTGAGATTAAGGCAAAACAATCTCAGAATATCCCCCGCCTGAGCGGGGGATATTTGCAATTATACCGGGTCGATTATTTTCAATCGTCGAAATCGAGAAGGGTTTTACGAGCCTTCACCAATTCGATTTGGTTTTCCAAAAATTTGCTCTGCAATTCGGAAAGGGTGCGTTTGTTCAGCTCATATTCGGTGCGCAATGCGTTGAATTTGTCCTTATATTCCTCCAGCATATCGTTGGTGTCGTTCAATTCCAAAACAGCCTTATCCAATCTGGATTGAAGTATCTTATTCACGGATTCTTCCTCGTCCAAACGGCGAAGGGCCTCGGTGAGCTGGGTATAGGATTTCTGATTCTTCTCGTAAAGCTCCTCTTTTTCCCTGAAGGCGGCCATTTCTTCCCGACAGCGGAAAAGCTCCTCGCAAAGATTCAATGCGGAAAGCACCGCCGCGCCTGTGTTGGTAAGAAGCGGCGAAGCGCCTTTGGTATCCTTGATGAGCTTGTCGGTTAGGGTTGCTATTCTCTGAACTCTTGTGGGGTCGTCGTCGGTTACGATTTGATAATCGACTCCCATGATGTTTACGGTAATTTTCTGCTTTTCGTTTGCCATAATATGCTCCTTAAGGAATTATAAGCTATTTTCTGCTTTATTCAAGGGATTTTGTTCAATTGTTCACGCCAGCTTGATATTTTCGGAGCCGATCATCTCCTTGAGCTTCCTATATACCCCCATATCCCTGCTTATCCACATGGATTTATCCGCCACATACTTCTTCCCGCTTTTCTTATCGTATAAAATGACCCGAACTTCCCCGCCTGCGCCCGAAAGCAGGGCTTTTATCTCGTTGAGCTTCAAAGCCACATAATCGTTTAGGGTGATAACAACGCTCGCACCGTTGGGTATTTCGGTTATCTCCGCCACCATATCGGGCGCTTTAACGCTCACCGGGGCGGCATTTTTCTTATATCCTTCGGAATTTCTGTAACTGTCCATGGATTTTTTCACATTCACGGCCTTTGGCGCATCGCCTTTCTTTGCCGTGTCCGAAGGGCTTTTGAGTTTGGCTATCGCCGCGGTATCGGTGGTAAGGTCGTATATGTCGAAGGCGGATATGGTCAGGGAGGATTCGTCCTTCCTGCGTACCGAACCCTTTATCAAAACCGCGGTGTCTTTTTTCAGAAGGGCGCTTTTCTTTTCATAGACCTTATTGAACACCACCACATCGAACATACCGTAATTATCCTCCAAGCTCACAAAAGCCATGAGGCTGTTTGAAGCCTTTGTGATATGGGTTCTCACCGCCGAGATTATCCCCGCGGTGTATACGACCATGCCGTCGGTAAGGGGGGAATCCTCATCGGAGGAATTCATCAGAACCGAATCGCAGTTGACAAGTCTTGAGGTAATCTGTTCGTATTTCGACATGGGATGCCCCGAGATATAAACCCCGAGGGCCTCCTTTTCATACATCAATATTTCATCGGGGGTAAATTCCCTTATCGTGCCTATACGGGGCAGGGCCTTTATGGCGCTTGCGTCCTCCCCCCCCACCAACTCCAGCATACTTATCTGCCCCTCCACAAGCTGCTTGCGCTGTTTCATGACGGAGTCGATATAATCGGAGAAAACCTCCGTCAGCTCCCTGCGCTTATGCCCGAGCGAATCGAAGGCTCCGCATTTGATGAGGTTTTCAACTCCCCTTTTATTCAAATATTTAAATTCCATTTTATCGGCGAAATCCCCGAAATCGGTGAAACGCCCCTTTTGCTCCCTGATGGAGATAATCTCCTTG
>JAAYHF010000145.1 GCA_012727485.1 Eubacteriaceae bacterium | reverse complement strand
GGCGTAAGCAACCCTGGTGCGTATTTGGGTCGTGTTTGAAATACCCCTGAAAAAATCCCCGGCAAATTCGGGAAGCTTGCCGATGAGTTCTCGGAGTTTTAATGTGTATTCGGCTTCTTTTTCTTTTGTGTAGGTGTTGGGCATGGTTTAACCTCTTTTCTTTGATGTAACATTACATTAAAGCTGTCTTTAACGGAAAGTTCTCTGTAACCATTTTACCCCACCCACCCCTTAAAACAAAGGATTTATACCGAAAAACGAATTACTGTTTTCTTTCGGCGGCAAACTCCCCTTTTTTATCCGATAAAACATTTCCAATTCGTCCTCGTTTAGCCCCGATCGATCTCTTAAAAGAACAGCCCCCGTTATTCTTAAGGTTTGTGTGGAGATACCTTTTTCGTAAAGCCCATTTGCTTTCAAATGCTTTGTGACAATTTGCTGAACGGTTCTTTTCGGTATAGGCAGATTATCATTTGAACCGAAAAGATATTTGCGTGCATCAGCCCTTTCCTGCAAAATAAAAACGCTTAAAATTGATTTGAGAGAGCCGCTGATGGGAATGGTCAAATTCTCTCCGATATCATCATCGGTAATCAAGATGCCATTTTCCTTTATATCTTCCGTTTTGATTCGCATCACTTGACCCACAGTTAAACAACAGGAAAGAAAAAGCATTATAATTGCCCTGTCCCTCAGAGTATTTCTTCCGTTGATGTTGCTTAAAAGCTTTCGGCATTCCTCAAGGGTCAATGGGTTCCTTTGCGTTTCCCGAACTCTTTTTGCTTTTACATCGCGGCTCGGGTCAAGGGAGATCAATCCTTTGGAATAAAGATAGCCGTAGTATTTTTTCAGCGATGAAAGCTTTCTGTTCATCGTCGCTTCGGATTCCTCTTGTTTCTCCGACTTTTCCATATAGGCGTAAATATCGGCGGCTCCCGCAGATAGCAAGGAATTTGCCTCATCGGGATACCTTTCTTTCATAAATCCTTCAAAGCTTGCACTAAATACATATTTAGTGCAAGCTTTACAAAATATTTCTCTTGTTTCGTTTATTGCGCTAAATAATAATTTAGTGCAATAACATTAATCGTTTGTTATCGCCCTTTATTCTCTGACGGAGATATTATACATATCCTTGAGAGAGCGAATGATATTGCTCATCGCCTTTTCGGTCACATCATCGGTGAGGGTGCCTTCGTCGCTTCTGAATACAATACTGTAAGCGATGCTCTTCATTCCCTCCCCCAGGGCTTCACTGCGGTAAACATCAAAGACCTCGCAGGATATGATATACTCTCCCCCGTTTTCCAAAATCGTCTGTTTGACCGAACCTGCCTGCAATCCTTCTTCCATCACCAAAGCCAAATCCCTTTCCACAGCCGGATATTTGGCCAAATTCTTCATTTTAATCTCCACTGCGGAAGCTTTTTTGACTATTTCTTCCACTTCCAACTCCGCAATGCAAACGCTCTCGGGAACTTCATAAGCCTTGGCGAACAGGGGGTGTACTTGCCCGATATATCCTATATTCACATTGCCCAAGATGACATAGGCGCTTCTGCCCGGATGAAGGAAGGGCTCGTTTGCGGCAATGTACTTAGCCTCCCCAAGCTTCAGCGAATTAAGCAGATATTCAACAACGGCTTTTATCTCATAGAAATCCGAATCGAATTTACCGATGGAAAGCCTGTCTATGTTATGGGGAAGCTCGCCACTATCCTCGTTTTTAAGGAAGGCGCAGGCTATCTCGAACATGAGTTCCGGCTTGTTCTTTTTGTTGTAATTGAGCTTTATGGCGTTCATTACTCCGGTTAAAATCGTGGTACGCATAATGGAGGTGTCCTCGCCCAGGGGGTTGATGAGCGTTTCCGGTTGTGAACGAATATCATCTTCGGCAAAGCCGAAGGCCTTCAGGTGGGCGGGACTGTCGAAGGAATAGGTCAACATATCACAGCCCCCTATGCCCTTGAGCAGTTCCTTGATTTTCAGTTTCCCGGCATAGTAATCGTTAATGGGCGAAATATAACTTGAGCTTTCGATGCGGGTTTGGGGAATGTTATCGTAGCCGAACATACGGGTAACTTCCTCGGCCACATCTTCCTTAATCTCTATATCCTGACGGAATTTGGGAGAGGTTACTCTGATATAGTTGCCCTCAACCTTGCCGTCGAATCCGAGCAGATCCAAATATTGAACAGCCTGTTCCGCGCTGATGTTTATACCGATGAATTTGTTATACCAATCCATATCCATGGTTATCTCGGGCACCTCGTCCAGGGCTTCATAGATGTCGATAACCCCGTCCACATATTCACAAGCCCCGATTTCCACCAAGAGAGAAGCCGCCCTGTCCGCGGCATATTTAGTCAGGAATATGCTCAAACCCTTTTCAAAGCGGGAGCTGGATTCGGTGCGAAGCCCCAAGCGCTTTGAGGTGTTTCTGACGCTGCTTTTATTGAAATTGGCGGATTCTATCACCACATAGCGGGTGTCATCGGTGATGTCGGAGTTTTCCCCGCCCATCACCCCGGCGATGCAGACATATTTGTTGCCGTCGCAAATCATCAGCGTGTCATCTTGCAGGGGTCTTTCGACGCCGTCCAGCGTTTTAAGGCTGTCGCCCTCCTTGGCGGTTTTAACCCTGATTTTGCGCCCTTCGAGCTTATCGTAGTCAAAGGTGTGTAGGGGCTGACCCGTTTCGATCATAACATAATTGGAAACGTCCACTATATTATTGATCGGGCGCACTCCGCAGCTCATAAGCCTTATTTGTATCCACATCGGAGAAGGCTCTATTTTAAGCACCTTTACCATTCTGGCGGTGTATCTTCTGCATAAATCGAATCTTTCCACTTCAATGCCGAGATATTTTTCAATATCGTTTTTCGGTGAATCGTATTCGTAATCCGGGAAAGCAAATCTTTTACCGTAGGAAGCCGAGATTTCGCAGGCCATTCCCAGAACGCTGTTGCAATCCTGTTCT
>JAAYHF010000020.1 GCA_012727485.1 Eubacteriaceae bacterium | reverse complement strand
GGAGGAAAAGTATATCAATATATTAAGGAACATCTCCCCCTCGGAAGCATTGCCGGAGGGCGAAGCGTTGGCGTCGGAAAATTCCCCGGTGGGTTTGACGGACTGCGAGCAGGCGAGGAATATGCTCATAGAACACAATCTGCGGCTGGTGGTTTACATCGCCAGAAAGTTCGAGAGCAATTTACATAATCTTGAAGATATGGTTTCGATAGGTACCATAGGGCTGATAAAGGCGGTGAAGACCTACGATGCGAACAAGGGGATTAAGCTTGCCACCTACGCTTCGAGATGCATAGAAAACGAAATATTGATGTATTTGAGGAAAACCTCGAAGCAAAAGGGGGAAGTTTCCCTTGACGAACCCTTAAAAAGCGACACCGAGGGCAATGAGTTGGTGCTTGCCGATGTGATAAGCGGGGGAGAAAACCCGATCTACGAGCAAATGGAAAAGCAAAGCGAGGTGGATATGCTCCACGAAGCCCTGCGAAGGCTTGAGCAGAATGAAAGGGATCTCATAGACCTGAGATTCGGCATAAACGGCAAGCAGAGGAAAACCCAGAAGGAAGTGGCAAAAATCATGAGCATTTCCCAATCCTATATTTCAAGGCTCGAAAAAAAGATAGTGTTAAATTTAAAGAAAGAGATGAACAGGCTGTTAAAATAACGGGATTTGTATTATAATTTCCATATATGGAAAACGAAACGGCGGCATTGCCGCAAAATACCGGTTTGACGGAAAAGAAGGAAAGAAGCCCGAAGAAACCCGGCAGAAAAAGGATAAGAAAGAAATATACCGTATATGACGCCGTCATTATGATTTGCATTGTGATCATAGCGATAACGGGTTCTTATATTGCCTCCGACATAGCCACAAGAGCCCAGGCCATGAAGGAAATTGCAACGATACAGCAATTCAAGGAAACCGAACAGACCCAACAAGCCCAAAGCCCCGAGCAGGTTTTCGACTCCCTTAAGGCAATCAATTCGGATTATATCTTTTGGATGACAATAGAAAACACCAATATCGATCTGCCCGTGGTGAAGGGGAAAAACAATTCCGATTATCTGCATTTGACCATATACAAAAAGCGCAATAATGCAGGGACACTTTTCTTGGATTGCCAGAACGACGCCGCTTTGACGGATCAAAATACGGTCATATACGGCCACAGCCGCTACGACGGCACGATGTTCAGCCAGCTTTCCGGTTATAAAAATCAGGCTTTTTACGAATCCCACCCTTTGATTACGATAGCCACAAGGGATAAGGTATATTATTATCAGGTGTTTTCCTGCAACATCGTTTCCGCCGATTTCGATTACCGCAGCAGCGATTACGGCAAGGATTTCATGAGCTTCGTTTCAAAAATGAGGTCGGATTCTTTTTTGGACTCTGCGGCAAAGGTCGATTCTTCAAGCAGGATTTTGACCCTTTCCACCTGCGGCACGGGAAACAAGGCGAAGCGCACCGCTGTGTTATGCGTTCTGCTCAACCCCGAGGGAGAGGACATTGACACTAACGCGCTTCAAATATAAAGTTAGTCTTTACACGCATGGCAAAAATGTGTTATAATAATTGAACGAAATGAGGTGAAATGCGAATGAATGCGGACACATTGATCGTGAGGAAAAAACAGCTCGGTAAATTACAGAAGCAGTTGGGCAGGGAGCTTGCAATGGGCAAGTATAGGGATTCCGCCAAGATCATTGAACTTAAAAAGGAAATCAAGAATAAAAAGTTAGAGATAGGCGATATCACTAAAAGAATGATCATGCAAATTGATGCCGAATGAGATCGATTGCTGTGCGGACAAGCCTTAAGGGGCTTGTCCGTATTTATATGTGGGGGTTAAAATGACTGTTTGCGTTGTTATAGGCGGCGGGCCCGCGGGCATGATGGCCGCATACTCTGCCGCACTAAAGGGCACAAAGGTAATCTTGGTTGAAAAAAACGAAAAATTGGGGAAGAAGATTTATCTGACGGGCAAGGGAAGATGCAATCTTACCAACGACTGCGACGAAAGAGAGTTTCTCGATAACATATTCGAAAACAGGAATTTTCTTTACAGCGCGGTCAATGCCCTTTCCCCCCGAAATCTTATGGCGCTATTGGAGGAAAACGGATTAAAGCTGAAAACCGAAAGGGGTTTCAGGGTTTTCCCCCTCTCGGACAAGGCCTCCGATGTTACCAAAACCCTTTCTTCAATGATGGCGAAAGCCGGGGTGGAAATAAGGCTCAGTACCTTTGTGAAGCGGATAATATGCGATCGGGGTGAGGTGAGGGGAGTTTTGACCGATAAGGGCGAGATTAAATGCGATAGCGTTGTTCTTTGCGCCGGGGGCAAAAGCTATCCCTCCACAGGCTCCGACGGAACGGGTTATTTCCTTGCGGGCGAATGGGGACACACTCTTGTTGAGCCGGCTCCCGCGCTCACCTCCTTTATTTCCAAGGATAAATGGTTAGAAGGCCTTGCGGGGCTTTCGCTGAAGAATGTGAAGGTGACAATTCCTCAAAAAGGCAAGAAAGCCGCCTCCCAATTCGGGGAAATGCTCTTTACCCACAGGGGTATATCCGGGCCGATCGTCCTCACCTTGAGCTGTCTGCAACTCGACTTTCCCTTCCAAGCCCTAATCGACCTCAAGCCCGCCCTTGACGAGGAAACGCTGGACGAGCGAATACAAAGGGATTTCAGCGAATTGAGCAATAAGGAATTCAAAAATTCCTTGGGCGCTTTGATGCCCATGAGCCTATGCCCCAAAATGGTGGCTCTCACGGGAATAAACCCCGAAACCAAGGTGCATCAGATAACCCGCTCCCAAAGAAGGGAATTGGTGAAGCTTATCAAAAACATTCCCGTTAATATCAGCGGTTGCGGCGGATTTGAGGAGGCGATAGTGACTAAGGGAGGGATCAATGTGAAGGAAGTAAATCCCTCGACCATGGAGTCAAAGCTGATAAAGGGGCTTTATTTTGCCGGAGAAGTCATAAACGCCCACGGCTACACCGGCGGGTTCAATATGCACGCCGCTTTTTGCACAGGCTATCTTGCGGGGTTGAATGTTTAAATTTTCCCCTCGGGGCATATAATAGTTGCATGGGTAAACTATTGGAAAAATTGCTGAGCGTTTGCGTTGCGGCCGCCTTCATCGGTCTTGCGGCCTTTAATATTCTGCTTCATACCGATTATTCGCAGGCTGTTTTGGGGGGCGGGAGCAATACGAGCCACAGTGAAAGCGAGCTTTTTCGGCAGGAATATCTGATTAAGCTAAGCGTTTCGGACGAGAATGCGGTATTGATGGTGAACGGAGAGGCCGCCGCCAAAAGTAAGGACGATAAGGGTTACTCCCTTTTAACCATGTGCCCGGGAGATGTGGCAAGCTTGGATTTAAGGGATATGGGAGATAAAAGCGTGACGGTATTCGTCGCCCATACCGACGAAGGGGTGAGCGAACCGGCGATAGGCACGAAGATGATAATGAAAGGCGGCATCAGAACCCTTTTTACGCTAAAATGTCAATAATCCTGACAGGTATTGTTTGCAACCGCTTATACTGTATTATATAATAACCTAAATGTAAGTAATTCGGAGATGTCCGCTGATGAATGGATTTATCAATAACAATGAGATTATACGCATAGCGATAGACGGGCCTGCGGGGGCGGGTAAAAGCTCCGTCGCCCGCGCCGTGGCGGAAAGGCTCGGTATACTGTACCTTGACACGGGGGCAATGTACCGGGCATTTGCGTATTATGTTTTAAATCGCGGTCAGCTAAGCGATATAAACGATGCCGATAAGCTCTCGGGGCTTTTCGAAGGCTTCGGACTTTCCTTCGAAGAAGGGAAGATATTCCTCAACGGGGAGGATATAACCGAGCAGATCCGCACTCCCCGAATAGACAAGGAAGTTTCCGTTTTCGCCTCCAACGCCATGATAAGAAGGGAAATGGTGCGCCTTCAGCAAAGAATAGCTCGAAACAGGAGCATCATAATGGAGGGCAGGGATATATGCACTGTGGTTTTAAAGGACACCGCCTATAAATTTTACCTCGATGCTTCCGTGGAGGAAAGGGCTCGCAGACGCCATGAACAAAACCTTCAAAAGGGCATTGATTCGGATATGGAGAAAATCAAGGCGGATATTATCCGCAGGGACGAGGCGGATCAAAGCCGTAAGGCCGACCCGCTTCGCATAGATAAAGATGCCTATGTGGTGGATTCCACCCATATGACCCAAGAAGAAGTGATTGAAACCATAATAGCCAAAGTGGACGAGATTAAAAATGCTTTATAGGTTTTTGAGGGGTTTAGCCCATCTTTACTTTAAAATCTTCCTGCGCTATGAGGTTAAGGGCAAGGAAAATATCCCCCGGGAGGGGGGGGCGGTGATTTGCGCCAACCATATTCACTTGCTCGACCCCGCGGCGATAGCCGTGAATACCGAAAGAACGGTGAGCTTTCTTGCGAAAAAGGAGCTTTACGGCAATCGCTTTAATATATGGTTTTTCGGCAAGCTGAACGCCATACCCATACAAAGGGACGGCACAGACGCCCTGGGGGCGTTAAAAGCCATGAGAGTGCTGAAAAGCGGCGGTATTTTGGGAATATTCCCGGAGGGCACCAGGGAAAGAAACCGGGGATTGATGGAATTTAAGGGGGGAGCCGCCATGCTTGCGGTGAAAACCAAGGTTCCGATAGTTCCCGTATATATTCAGGGCCGTTATTCCCCCTTCGCAAAGCTTTCCGTCCTTTTCGGTGAAGCCATTCCCGCCGGCTTTATTGCCGAAAAGCGGCGTATCCCCCAAGAGCGTATCCCCCAAGAGCATAGCTCTCAAGAGCAAAGCCCTCAAGAGCAAAGCTCTCAAGAGCTTAGCTCTCAGGAGCTTAGCTCTCAGGAACTAAGCGATGAGATTAACCGGGAGATAGCAAACCGCATTCTCGCCTTAAAGGAGAGCCTATGAGGAAGATCATCGTTGCGGAAAGTGCGGGTTTTTGCTTCGGAGTGCAAAGGGCTGTGGATTTGGCCCGAAAGTGTGCAACGGAAAACAGGGGGGAGAAGGTTTGCACCCTTGGGGAACTGATACATAATCCGGGAGTGGTGGAAAGCCTCAAGGCGCTGGGAATAGGCGTGATAAACAGCGTTGATGAGGCGCAAAGCGGCTTTGTAATAATCCGTTCCCACGGCGTAAAAAAAGAAATTTACGAGCAATTTGAGCAAAAAGGCATAAAAATCATTGACGCAACCTGCCCTTATGTAAAATCTATACATAAAAAAGTTGAAAAATACAGTGAAAAGGGTTATACTTTAATAATTGTGGGGGATGATCAGCACCCCGAGGTCAAGGGAATAGCCGGATGGAGTAAAAATGAGGTTTATATCATAAACAGCGTTGAGCAGGCGATGAGCCTTGAGGTAAACCAACCCATCTGCATAGTGGCGCAGACCACCAGCATAAAAAGCCATTTCGATGCTATTTGCGATGTAATAAAGGGCAAGTATCCCGATGTGCTGATATTCGATACAATCTGCTCCGCCACTTCACTGCGGCAGGCTGAAGCGGAGAGATTATCAAAACAGGCAGATGTTATGGTGGTGATAGGGGGGCTGGAAAGCTCCAACACCATAAAGCTTGCCCAAATATGCCGCAGGAACTGTAAAACAGTTATTCACACGGAATCGGCCGATTCCTTTGATGAATATAAATTGAACGGCGCCGAAAAGGTCGGCGTCACAGCCGGCGCTTCCACGCCGCGGCAGAACATAACGGAGGTGGTTCACAAAATGGAGAACTCAATGGAAAACGCAAACCTGGACAAATCGCTGGAAGATTTCAAAAGGTTAAAAGTCGGTGACATAGTCAAAAGCAAGGTCATCGCAGTCAACGAGGAAGAGGTTTATGTAGACATATCCTACAAATCGGACGGCATTATCAAGAAAGCCGATTTTGTACAGGATCTTTATACGGATCTTCCGACCAGTGTGGCAATAGGCGACGAAGTCGAAGCGATGGTCACCGACATGAACGACGGAGTAGGCAATGTGGTCTTATCTAAGCTCAAGGTGGATGAGCTTGCTTCGATAAAAGAGATCCAGCAGAAATACGAAACCGGAGAAACCTTGAAGGGAAAGATCGCCAAGGTCGTAAAGGGCGGCTTGATAGTGGATATCGGGCTTGCAAACGCCTTTATGCCCGCCCGCCAATATGCCTTAAGGTATGTGGAGGATCTCAACGCCCTTTTGGGCAAGGAAGTCGAAGGAAGAATCATCGAATTCGACAAGGATAAGAATAAGATTATCTTCTCCCGCAGAGTTATTCTTCAGGAACAGCTCGATGCCCGCCGCGCCGCAGAAGCGGCCAAAAGAGAGGCGGCCCTTTCCGTCATCGAAGAAGGAATGGTGGTGGAAGCTCCCATCAAGAATGTCACCAATTTCGGCGTGTTCCTCGATTTGGGCGGAGTGGACGGTTTTGTCCATGTTTCGGATCTCGCCTGGAGGAGAGTAAACAAGCCCGAGGACCTTTACAAGGCGGGAGATGTGGTGAATGCAAAGATAGTTTCCATCGATAAGGAAACCAACAAGGTAAAATGCACCATCAAGGGACTCACCGAAGAACCCTGGGTCGTTTTCACCAAAACCTTCAAAGAAGGCGATACCGGCGAAGGAACAGTCAAATCCATCACCAAGTTCGGCGCCTTTGTGGAAGTTGTTCCGGGAGTGGAAGGTCTTGTCCACATATCCAACCTTTCTCATGAAAAGGTGGAAAGCGTCGAGAGCGTACTTAAAGCGGGTCAGTTGACAAAATTCAAGATTATGACCATCGACAACGAAAAGCGCAAGATAGGGCTGAGCATCAAGGATCTCACCGAAGCTCCCAAGAGAAAGCCCATTCAGAACAAGCTTTATTACAAAGAAGAAAGCAATTCCTCCATGGAAGATGCCTTCAAGAAATATCTGGATAAATAATTGTTGAAGTGAGCCGCCAAAATGCTTGATAGTATGATGAGCCTGCTGTCAGCAGTGGGTTCATTGCGGGGCGCTTGAGAAATCAAGCGCCTTTTTCGTATGCGGTATTATGCAAATGAGGTGCGGCGGTTTTCTTGCGGCAAGATTATGACGAGATTAACCGGGATAATTTTCTGACAGGGCAACGCCACACATTCAATATAACACCTTTTCGGTGAAGCTTTTTCGGTTTTCGGGTAAACCATTTCCCTTTATATGTTTATTTTTGCGGAAGATACGGCGGACAATCCCCGAAGTAAGGATTATGAGGCGCAGTAGGTTCTTTTCAAGCGCTTATCGAGGAGCGAAAGACGCTTGCCCTTGCGCTTTTGTGGTTTCTTCTTTAGATGCCGACGAGTCGGCGTTTTGTATTCTTTTTCTTTGTGTAAGCCATATATTTCCCATGACCCTTCGCGCCGTTTTGATTTGGCGAATCAGGTAACAGCGACCTTTTGTTATTAATATTATGTAAGCGGAAACAGAATGTAACATATTCGGTTTCCCGATAACAAAAGGAGAAAAGAAATGGCTACAACAATGCAAAACACAGCCAATATAACCTATGAATTTGCCGGTATCACGGATACGGCAACTTCGAATATTGCAACAACAAACCTTCTCGAAGAATACAGTTTAAAAGCAACAAAGCAATCCCAAAACACCACTTGGCGCCCGGCGGAAAACCTGACCTATCTTTTGAGGATAAACAACGAAGGCACTAAGCCCATATTTGCGATTTCCATTCAAGATGACCTCGGCGGCACCACCCCCCTGATGACTTTTATAGAGGGGAGCGCCAAAATAGTTTACGACGGTGTGATAACCGCCGTTACTCCGACGAGTACCTCACCTCTCACCATAAATCTGCCGAATACCCTTGAAGCGGGGGAGGCTGTTCTCGTGACCTATATTGCCAAAGTCAAAAGCGATATAGATGGCGGAATAACCGAGATAACAAACAGCGTCACCGTTGCCGGGCATGAGGTATCGGCCGCGGGAACGGTAATAACGGTAACGCCCAATCCGAGTCTTACCTTGCCGAAGGCGAATTATGCCAGCCTTAAGATAGAAAAAACTGTTGACAAGGATTCCGCCGCGGTGGGGGATACCTTAAATTATATAATCAAGCTCGAAAATTCAGGTAACACTCAAGCCCAAAATGTGGTCGTGAGGGATGTGCTTCCCGAAAAATTCAACACCGTCGCCATACAATCCGAGGTGGACGGAACAGTAACGATATTCGATGCCACCGATTATTCCATTGATACTGACAACAAGCTCATTTTGCCGACTTCAACCACCAAGACCATCACCGTTCCCCCCGCAACGGCCGCCGGAAACGGAGTTGCGACAGTGACGATAACCGGGACTATCACGGCATAATCATCGGGCGGTTGCTTTTATATTTTAAAACCTCGGGTAACCGGGGTTTACATATGACAAGAGATTTATAATATCGGTAATTCATAGTCAAGCAGGTTAAAGCTTACTGCCTTGATTTTTTCGCGTGTTCACAAATGGCGTTAAAGGTTTCATCGCTCAAATCATGCTCCACCCTGCAGGCGTCCTCCCGGGCTGTCTTTTCATTTACGCCGAGATGAACGAAGAAATCCGTCAGCGCTTTGTGGCGCTCATATATATGCCGAGCAATTTTAAGGCCCTCATCGGTTAAGGTTATGCGGCTATCCCCGTCAAAGGAAATATAACCCGCTTCCCGCAGTCTTTTTGTGGAATAGCTGACGCTGGGTTTGGTGACTCCCAACTGCTCCGCCACATCAACGGAGCGGATAAACCCGTGTTTCTCCTGCATCATCAGCATCGCTTCCAGATAGTCCTCCGAGGATTTATGTATTATCATGGCAATTTACCCCGCCTTTTCGCATATTATACTTTTAACAAGGATACACCGAAACTTCCGTAAAAAGTAACGGGAAAACACTTAAGATAACTCCTGTACTTTCGCCGGAAAATATATAACGCTAACAATGTTTTACTCTATGGCTGTTACTTGTATTTCGCATATATCATAATATGCTTTTAAAACGGTGAACCTTGTAAATAAAGGGTAACACACCACACCGACTTTTTCAAGAAATGATACGAAACCTCTTGACATTGACGGTTAGAGGTATTAAACTAATCCCATCGGTTAGAGGAATCTAACCATTTTTTCGGCAATGCAGTTAGCGAAGGCTAACTAAGATGAAAAGGAGGATATGATAATGCCGCTGACATTTGCAAACCCCGGGGAGGAGAACATAATCCGCAAGGTTGGGGGGAATCCCGAGATAAAAAAGCATTTGGAGAATTTAGGCTTTGTGGTCGGGGGGAATGTGACGGTGATTTCCGCCATCGGGGGGAACCTGATCGTTAATGTGAAGGAATCCCGAGTTGCAATCAGCCGAGAGATGGCTAAGCGTATACTTGTGTAAAACGGCGGAGGAAAAATGATGAAAACCCTGAAAGAAACAACAATCGGAGAGGTTGTAAAGGTGGTTAAGCTTCACGGCGAGGGTGCGGTGAAGCGGCGCATAATGGATATGGGCATTACAAGGGGAGCCGAGGTTTATGTCCGCAAGGTTGCGCCCCTCGGGGATCCCATTGAGGTGACGGTGCGCGGATATGAACTTTCCCTGCGGAAAGCCGATGCGGAAATGATAGAGGTTGAGTAAACATCTATCATAAGTAAAAGGAGGGAAACCTCCGTTTTTTCAGAACAGACGGTTAGCATAAGCTAACCTCAAAGGAGAGGAATCAAATGGCAGAAGAAATCAGAATTGCCCTTGCGGGCAATCCCAACAGCGGCAAAACGACGCTGTTTAACGCTCTGACCGGTTCCAACCAGTTCGTGGGTAACTGGCCGGGCGTGACGGTTGAAAAAAAGGAAGGCAGGCTTAAAAAGCACGAAGGGGTTATCATCACCGACCTTCCCGGCATTTACTCGCTTTCCCCCTATACCTTGGAGGAAGTGGTGGCGAGGAATTATCTCATAACAGAGCATCCCGACGCCATACTCAATATTGTGGACGGCACGAATTTGGAGCGCAACCTTTACCTTACCACCCAACTTACGGAGCTGGGCATACCCGTGGTAATAGCCATAAACATGATGGATATAGTAAGAAAGAACGGGGACATAATAAATATTCCGGAGCTTTCCCGTATTCTGGGCTGTGAGATTGTGGAAATTTCCGCCCTGAAGGGCGAGGGGATAACGGAGGCGGCAAAGGCGGCGATCAATGCGGCCAAAAATACAAAAACCGTTCCCATGCACACCTTTTCGGGAGTTGTTGAACACGCGTTGGCGCATATCGAAGAAGCGGCTTTTCATAACCTGCCCCGGGAACAACAAAGATGGTATGCCATAAAGCTTTTCGAGCGCGACGAAAAAGCCATTGAAACGCTTAATATTGATGAAAAGATCCTCTCCCATATAGAAGGCGATATTATATCCGCCGAGGAGGAACTTGACGACGACGCCGAGAGCATAATAACCAACGAGCGTTATATTTATATCGCTTCCATTCTAAAGGCCTGTTATAAAAAGAAAAATGCGGGTAAAATGTCCCCCTCCGATAAAATTGACAGGGTGGTTACGAACCGTTGGCTGGGTCTGCCCATATTTGCGGCGGTGATGTTCCTTGTATATTTTATTTCCATGGTGACGGTCGGTGCGATGGTGACGGACTGGACGAACGACTGCCTTTTCGGAGAGGGTTGGCACCTTTTCGGCAACGGTTCCGCCCAATATGAACAGGCCGTCGAAACCTACGGCGACAGTGATTTGATTAACGCCGCCTTCAATGCTCGGTACGGAAGCGAAGATATTGCCGCCGCCCTTGAGACGGGCGGAGAAAACTATAACGCATCTTCGGCGGAATCGGCGTTGAATGAATTAATTCTTGCCACTCCCGCAAACGCCGATGTTACCTATGAAATCGTAGATGAACAAACTCTGGCGGTGACACGGGTGGAGGGCAATACCATATCGGCGTTGAAAGAATCCGCCGAGCAGTATCTTGATATCGAATATAAGGGAGCTTACGGTGCGCCCGATCCCTCCGATTACGGCAAATGGGTTCCCGGTATCCCTGTTTTAACACAGAGGGCTTTAAAGGCCGTCAATGCGGCGGCTTGGCTTGAAGGGCTTATCAACGGCGGCATCGTTGCGGGAGTCGGCGCTGTTCTCGGCTTTGTTCCGCAGATGCTGGTGCTATTCCTGCTTCTTGCCTTCCTCGAGGCCTGCGGTTATATGAGCCGCATCGCCTTTGTCCTCGATAGGGTTTTTCGCAAATTCGGTCTTTCGGGAAAAAGCTTTATTCCTATGCTCATCGGCGTCGGTTGCGGAGTGCCGGGAATAATGGCTTCCCGCACCATCGAAAACGAGCGCGACAGGCGAATGACCATAATAACCACAACCTTCATTCCCTGCGGCGCTAAAGTCCCCTTTATTTCCATGATGGCCGGGGCTATTTTCGGCGGCAGTGCTTGGGTGGCCACCTCGGCTTACTTCATCGGAATGGCCGCCATCGTTATATCCGGTATTATATTAAAAAAGACAAAACTGTTCGCGGGTGAAGCTGCCCCCTTTGTTATGGAACTGCCCGCTTACCACTGGCCGACGGCGAAGAATGTCCTGCTTTCCATGTGGGAGCGCGGCTGGAGTTTCATAAAGAAGGCGGGAACGGTAATCCTGCTTTCCACCATCGTCATCTGGTTTGCAACTTACTTCGGTTTCTCTGGAGGAAAACTAAGAATGCTTGCGGAGGAAGAAATAGATTCTTCGATACTTGCCCGCATAGGAGCGATGATAGCCTGGATCTTCAAACCCCTCGGCTGGGGCAGTTGGGAAGCGGCGGTCGCCTCCATAACGGGGCTTGTGGCCAAGGAAAATATAGTCGGCACCATGGGAGTTTTATACGGTGCTTCGGGTAATGTCTACACCGCACTCTCGCAGGTATTTAACGGAATAACCGGTTATTCATTCCTCGTGTTCAATCTGCTTTGCGCCCCCTGCTTTGCCGCCATAGGCGCAATAAAGCGGGAAATGAACTCCCCCGGGTGGACTTGGTTTGCCGTCAGCTACCAATGCGGCTTTGCTTACTGCATTTCGCTGATGATAAATCAATTCGGCGGCCTTTTCACGGGTAGCATTGATATTATCGGTATAGTTTTCGCCGCTATTATTCTTGTCGCAATGATTTATATGCTTTTTAAACCCTATAACGAAGCGGGCAAGCTGAATGCAAAAGTGAGTACGAACTGAATTATACGGTTATAAAAAGAAAGGAGCGTTTTTTTGGGAGAATGGTTAAGGGCGAATGCGGGAACTGTTTTTGTTTGCTTGGTGCTTTGTGCCATAGTGATTGCGGCTGTTGCCGTCCTGAAAAGAGATAAGAAAAAGGGGAAATCCGCCTGTTGCGGCAGTTGCGGAAAATGCCCCGGGAGGGAGTTGTGTCACAAGCCTTATGGGGAAGTGGTACGGAGCAATAAGTAAAGGGCTAAATTTCGGCGCCGTATGATAGGGCGGATCTCAAATTAGGTAATGACAAAACCTTTATACATGGTAAACAAACCTTTTAGCGAAAAACGGGGAGGTATGAGGCATATTGAATTATTGAT
>JAAYHF010000144.1 GCA_012727485.1 Eubacteriaceae bacterium | reverse complement strand
GGGAACTCCCCGTATAGCGAACAGATTCTTGAAGCGGGTCAGGGATTATGCCCAGGTGATGGGGAACAGCTCCATTTCCAAACTCACCGTATCCGAGGCTTTGAAGCTAATGGAGGTCGATGAGCAGGGATTGGATAAAACCGATATAATGCTGCTTGACACCATTATAAACAAGTTTTCGGGAGGCCCGGTGGGGTTGGACACCCTCTCGGCGGTGATAGGGGAGGAAAGGGAAACCATAGAGGACGTTTACGAACCCTATTTAATGCAGATAGGCTTTTTGAACAGAACTCCCCGGGGAAGGGTTGCCACCCAAAGAGCCTTTGAACATCTCGGAAAGGAATTCACAGCCAAGGGTTACAAAAGTGACTCCTCGCAAAAAACGCTGTTTGATATGGGAACGGATAAGGAATGAAAACAGAAGATTTTGATTATATTATCCCCGCAGAGCTGATAGCCCAGCACGCCCCCGAAAAGAGGGATTCGGTAAGAATGCTTGTGGTGGATAGGAAAAACGGCAGTTATTGCGACAGGCACTTTTACGACATAACAGACTATATCAATAAAGAAGATATAGTCGTTTTAAACGATTCCAAGGTCATACCCGCAAGAATATACGGCCATAAGGAATTAACGGGCGCCAAGATTGAATTCCTTTTGCATAAAAGATATTCGCAAAACCGCTGGGAAGTTATGGCAAGGCCCGGTAAAAGGCTGAAACCGGGTACGAAGGTTATTTTTTCAGATAAATTATCCGCCGTGGTTTTGGAAAAGAAGGAGGACGGACTACTTGATGTTCGGTTCGAATTCGAAGGGAACTTTTTTGCCATATTGAGCGAAATAGGCCAAATGCCTTTGCCCCCTTACATCAAGGAGAAGCTCAAGGACAATACCTCTTACAACACGGTTTACGCCTCGGTGGAGGGTTCCTCCGCCGCACCCACGGCAGGACTGCATTTTACCCGGGAGTTGCTCGATAAATTAGAGCAAAAGGGGGTAAAGTTGGTTTATGTCACCCTCCATGTGGGGTTGGGGACTTTTTTACCGGTGGATAAAGACAATATCGAAGAACACACGATGCACACCGAATATTACGAGATAAGCCAAAACGCCGCAGACATCATCAACGAAACGAAAAAAAACGGCGGCAGGGTATTTTGCATCGGTACAACCACGGTTCGCACTCTGGAGAGCAGTGCGAAATTCAATGGCGGGACGGTGACTCCCGAATGCCGCAATACGGATATTTTCATATACCCCGGTTTTGAATTCAAGGTGACCGATTGCCTTTTAACGAACTTTCACCTGCCAAAATCGACCCTGCTGATGCTCGTTTCAGCCTTCTATACAAGAGAGAAGATGCTCGAAATATATAATTACGCCGTCGGGGAGAAATACAAATTCTTCTCCTTCGGGGATAGTATGCTTATATTATAAAGGAGATAAAAATGCTAAAACCTCTTTCAGAAAAAGCCATGAATCTTGTGCCCTCCGTCACTCTGGAGCTTTCGGCCCTAACCAAACAGCTCAAAGCCGAAGGGAAGGATATTGTTTCCTTTGGCATCGGTGAGCCTGATTTCAATGTGAACGATGAGATCAAGCAGGCCGCCATTGACGCCATTAACGCCGATTATTCCCATTACACCGATGTGAAGGGCATCTATGCCCTGCGGGAAGCCATTTCCGAAAGGCTTTTAAGGGAAAACGCCATCGAATATTCGCCCGAAAATATTATGGTTACAAACGGCGCCAAACACGCCCTTTTCACCTGTCTTCAAGCCCTTGTGAGCGATAATGACGAGGTGATAATACCCCAACCCTATTGGGTGAGTTACAGCGAAATGGTGAAGATGGCGGGGGGAGTGCCGATAATGGTGGAAACGGCATTCGAGGACAGCTTCCTGCCTGATGCGGAGCAAATCGCCCCGCTTATCACCGAGAAAACCAAGGTACTGCTCATAAACGACCCGATAAACCCCACAGGCGCGATTTTTGATAAAAACCGCCTTTCGCAGATAGCGGAGCTTTGCGTTCGGCATGGGCTTTACATAATCTCCGACGAGATTTACGACAAATTCATATACGACGGCGCCAAACACACCTCGATAGCCTCTTTGGGGGACGAGGTAAAACAGCTCACGGTGACCGTTAACGGCTTTTCCAAGACCTACGCCATGCCCGGTTGGCGGCTCGGTTATGCGGCGGGGGCTCAGGGCGTCATTAAGGCGATGAGCAGTATATCCGGACAATGCGTTTCCCACCCCTCCAGCATAACCCAAATGGCGGGGATAAAGGCTCTGAGAATGGATCAGGGCTTTGTGGGGGAGATGGTGAAGGAATATGACAGGCGAAGGAAATATATGACCGGCTGTTTGGATAAAATAAAGGGCGTGAGATATATTTATCCGGCGGGGGCATTTTATATCTTTACGGACATATCCGCCTTTTCCGATAACTCGGCTCAGTTTGCCATGAGCATATTAAAGGAGGCGGGGGTTGCCGTTGTACCCGGAAGCGGTTTCGGGAAAGAGGGATTCATAAGATTTTCCTATGCCTGCAGTTATGAAGATATTGTGAAAGGAATGGAAAGACTGACCAAGTTTCTTTCCAGATAAAAATGAACAGAAAAATCCTCATCATTGATTCCTACTCTTTGCTTTACAAGGCTTTCTACGGAGTTAGGGCCATGAGTTCACCGGAAGGCATACCCACAAATGCGATCTACGGTTTTGTCAGTATGCTTTCAAGGCTCATAAAGGACTATAGCCCGGGCTATGTTTTTGCTTCCTTTGATGCATCGAAACAGACCTTCCGCCACGATATTTATGAGCAATATAAAGCCGGAAGGGATCATATGCCCGAGGATTTGAGAAGCCAGATACCCATAGTGGAGCAAATTCTCGACAGGGCGAAAATCGAGCGTATCTCCATGGAAGGCTATGAGGCGGACGATATAATCGGGAGTATGGCGCAATACGCCGCCGATAATTCGGATAATCTCGTAATCGTCACCGGCGACAGGGATTCTTTCCAGTTGGCGGGGGAAAACATCACGATTATATACGCCAAGCGGGGAGTGAGCGACACCGTCACGGTGAATGAGGAATATTTAAAAAATACCTACTCACTAACCCCCGAAGGTATGATAGATTTGAAAGCCCTTATGGGAGACAGCTCCGACAATATACCCGGCGTTAAGGGAATCGGAGAAAAAACCGCGCTTTCCCTTCTCGAAAAATACGGGAGCTTGGACGGTATTTATAAAAATATCGAACAGATTAAGGGCAAGCTGAGGGAAAAGTTGGAGGAGGGCAGGCAAAGCGCCTACATGAGCCGCACTTTAGGTGAGATTAAAAAGGATTTGCCCCTTACCCCGAATTTCACACAGGCCGATGATTTTAATTTGGCAGATGAGGGAGTGATAGAAATACTCTCCAAGCTCGATATGAAAAGCCTTATAAAAAGCCTCGGGGCTACCCGGGTGGAAACAAAAAACACCTCCGAGAGCGCCTTCGAGGAAAAGCTTCCTTCGCCGAAGGATATGCAAGGAGAGGTTATTTCCTTTGTTCCCGATTTGGAAACAGGGGGGGCGGCGATATGCTTTAAGGGTAAATTATACAGCTCAGCCGATGCGGGCACGGACTACATCGCCCGGGTTTGCGAGCAAGAAAACATAAAAAAGATTGCCCACGATGTAAAAAGCCTTTACAAGGAATTGAGCAAAAGGGGAATACCCTGCGAGGGCTTTGTTTTCGATACCTATGTGGCGGGTTATGTTATCAACCCTTCGGACGGCCGCTATGACCTTTCCTCTCTTGCGAAGAAATATCTCGGGTATTCTTTGGAGGATAACGAGCAGAAAATTCAAAAAAGCTTCTTCGATGCCGCCGAGGGTTTCAACGCTTCCCTTCAAGCGCAAAAGGCTGACTGCATTTACCGCCTTTATGAAATTTTCAGCGGATTGCTTGCGGACGACGGGCAAATGGAGCTTTACAACGAAATTGAGCATAAATTGATCTTCGTTTTGGCCCGTATGGAGGAATACGGCTTTAAAGTCGATTTGGAAATGATAAACGCCCTGGGCAGGGATTTCGATGAGAGAATAGAGCTTATCATGGAGCAGATAATGAAATATGTGCCCGAGGGAATGAAGGATTTCAATGTGAATTCCACCAAACAGCTTGCCCTTCTTCTTTTCGACCATCTGGGACTGCCGGCGGAGAAGAAAACCAAAACCGGTTATTCCACAGACATCGAAGTGCTGGAGAAGCTAAAGGATAAAAGCCCTGTAATTCCCCTTATAATCGAACAGCGCAGAATATCCAAGCTCAGCAGCACCTATGTGAAGGGCCTCGCCAAATTGGTGGATAGGGGGGGGAGGATTCACTCTAACTTCAATCAAACCATCACCACCACCGGACGCATATCCTCCTCAAATCCCAATTTACAGAACATTCCCATTAAAACCGAGGAAGGCAGGGTTCTGCGTAAGGTATTTATTCCCGGGGACAGCGGACGAATGATAGTGAGTGCGGACTATTCGCAAATTGAACTCAGGGTGCTTGCCCACATAGCCGAGGACGAGAATATGATCTCCGCCTTTAAAGCGGGGTTGGATATCCATAAAAAGACAGCCTCCGAGGTTTTCGGAGTACCCCTCGAGGAAGTCAGTTCGTCCCAGCGTTCAAAGGCGAAGGCCGTGAATTTCGGAATTGTATACGGGATAAGCGATTTCGGTTTAAGTCAGAATCTGGGGATTTCGAGGAAGGATGCGGCTTTTTATATACAGACCTATTTGGACAAATTCCCGAAAATCAGGGATTATATGAAGGACATTGTGGAGTTTGCCCGCAAGAACGGCTATGTCACCACTCTGTTCGGCAGAAGAAGGTATATACCCGATATAACCTCCTCCAACCATACCATTCGCTCCTTCGCGGAGCGCACCGCCCTTAATACTCCCATTCAGGGAAGCGCTGCGGATATAATAAAGATAGCAATGGTTAATGTGGACGGACAGCTTACCGAAAGAGGGTTAAAAAGTCGTCTTATGCTTCAGGTACACGACGAGCTTATAATAGATTGCCTTAAAGAGGAAACAGATCAGGTAAAAGCAATATTGAAGGAAGGAATGGAAGGCGCGGCGCAGATGAGCGTGCCGCTGGTGGCGCAGGTCTGCGAGGGCGAAAATTGGTACGAGGCTAAATGAAAAAAATAGGAGTGACGGGCGGGACAGGCAGCGGCAAGACCACCTTTGCTTTGCTTTTGGGCGAGGCGTTAAATTGTCCGGTGATAAATGCGGATACCCTTTCCAGAGAGGCCTCCGCATTGAGCGAAACCATTGATGAGATAAGAAAAACCTTCGGGGAGGAGTACATAAACAGCCAAGGGCAGATGGATAGAAAGAAAATGGGCGCCCTTGTTTTCTCCGATGAGCGATCCCGGGAAAAGCTCAACGGGATAATCCACCCGATGGTAAGGAAAAGATATTTCGAGCATTGCGCCCTATATGAAGCCGAGGGGGAAAGCTATGTTATTTACGACTGCCCCCTGCTTTTCGAATGTTCCCTTCAGGGTGATGTGGATAAAAGCATTCTCGTTTACACCCGGGACGAAACCCGACTTGAGCGAATAATAAAAAGGGACAATCTCACAAAAGACGAGGGCATTTCCCGCATGGCTTCCCAGATGAGCCAAGATGATAAGATAGATTTAAGCGATATTGTTATATACAATGATTCGGATATCGAAGACTTAAAAAAAGCGGCTCTTATCGTTGCAGAAGAAATAACCGCAAATGATTGACAACTATTATCTCTCGCAAAAAGCCTTAAAACACGGCATTGATATTATCGGAATAGTGAACCGGGAGCTTTTGAGGGAATTTTCCGAAGTAGTCCGAAATAATGTGGGAAATTTAAAGCCTGCTTTTTTCGGGGGCAAGATGGCTCAAAGGCTGAATGCGGAAAAACTGCTCGAAGAAAATAAGGGCATCATCTCCTTCGGAGTATCTTACGCTTCCTCGCTCACCGCGCCCGATAATAAAGATAGCAGGGTCAGCATAGCCAAAAGCGCTTACGGCATTGATTATCATGTCGTCTTAAAGAAATATGCCGAATCCCTCATGGGGGAAATATCTGCTACATACCCTTGCCGATATGAGATTCATGCGGATACGGGTATTTTTTTGGACAGGGTGGCGGCTTACTGCGCGGGTATCGGCTTTTACGGCAAGAATAATTTTATCATAAATGAAAAATACGGTTCCTATATTTTCCTCGGCTGTATCTTAACGGATCTTCCCCTTGACAGCAGTCTTTCTCCCCACGATCAAAAATGCGGCGACTGCGCCGACTGCCTGAAAGCCTGCCCCGGCAAGGCTTATTCACAGGGTAATCTTTGCCATGAAAGGTGCATTTCTTATCTGACCCAAAAGGGGAAAAACCCGCCGTTTTCAAGGAGCATATACGGCTGTGACATTTGTCAGGAAGTCTGCCCCTTCAATAGGGATATTCCCAGAAATATCCACTCCGAATTTGCGGAGACGGCGGAAAACGCCTATCCGAAAGCCGAGGATATATTGAAAATGGGCAGGGA
Source organism: Eubacteriaceae bacterium (assembly GCA_012727485.1). Classification (GTDB taxonomy): domain Bacteria; phylum Bacillota; class Clostridia; order Eubacteriales; family Anaerofustaceae; genus JAAYHF01. The sequence goes on along the minus strand of JAAYHF010000144.1, from coordinate 351 downwards.
AGGCTTTGAGGAGAAATACGGCAAGAGTTCAATGGCTTGGCGGGGATACGATACCATAAGGGCAAATTGCGAGGGTGTAATAACCGCGGGGAGAAGAAAATCGGAAGAATGAATTACTTTAAAGATGTGGCTATAAATGGTTAATAAGAGTTTTTCTTTAAAACTTATCGAGCCACAAGCCGAAGCTTACCGAACAGCCCAAACAAAACCAAAAGAGAATCCACAGCCCTAAACGACAAATCACACAGTTACGAATAAAAAGCTTCCTTTCACAACAGCCGCATTGGGAACAGATTACCCATTCGCCTTATACGGTATTTGTTTTTACTTTATAAATCAATAAACGAATAG
>JAAYHF010000143.1 GCA_012727485.1 Eubacteriaceae bacterium | reverse complement strand
GGCGTAGTTGGTGTTGTTTAAGACATATTCCTGAACGGCTATATAGTTTTCGATATTTATATCCGCCAGAGAAAGGGCTTGCTTGTCGTAGGACCACATATAATTGCCTCCCGGCGCCAATATGTCTATGAGTTCCTTGGCCTTGTCGAGGCATTGCTCCTTTGTGCCGTTGCGAAGCAGGGTCACGGGATAGAAACCGCCCACGATGTGCTTTTTACCAAGCTTATCCTTTATGGGCTGTGGGTCGCCGTATTCGAAGGCAAATTGACAGCCCGCGGGCAAATCATAAAGATGATCCAAGAATCTCGACCAATCCCCCTCGCAGAAGATATACATATGCATTCCCCTCTCCCCTGCGATATGGCACATTTTTGCGAAATTAGGCCAATAGAATTTTTCGAAATCCTTTGTGTTCAGGAAAACGCCCATATGGGTCATTATGGCGCTGGTGGTGAATTCGTCCTGATAAACGGGTTTTTGCATGGCGATGTTTTTCGGCATCAGCGCTTCCATTGCATCCAATACCTTTTGAGGGCGGCGTTTCATGTCGATGGTGACATTTCTGAAGCCCCTGTACTGGTCGGCCAACTCATCGAAGGGAACCCCTGTCATGGAACCCATTCCCCCGCCCGTGGGGTAGCCGTATTTTTCCTGTATGAAACTGTTTGCCCTGAAAAGGGCCATGTTCTGATCCATGTTTGAAAGATAGTTTCTCAGGTAGGAAACCGCAAAGGTCATGGGGCTGACCTGATACATTTTCGACTGACGGGGAACGATCTTTTCTCCGATGAAGGTCTCGGGGTCGGCTATCAGCTCGTCGTATTCGTCCTCCTCCATCATGCAGGTTTCCGGATGTTGAATGAATCCGGATTTGCTCATGAGCATGGTGCGGTTTTTCGTCAGCATACCCGCCACGGGATTTCTGGCGAATCCCGCCCCGAAGTTATCTCCCCTGACGATTTCCTGCCCCTTTTCCATTATCTCAACACATTCTTCGTAGGTGTAGTTGTATTGAGTGGTTAAAAGGTCCTTTCCCGCATACTCGATGAGCAGCTCCAAACTGAGGTTGTCGCGAACGGGCACCCTTTTGGGGATAATACCCCGGCGCACATCCTTGCTTATTTGGTCACGCTCTTGACGCATAACCTCTTTGTCCATTTGTTACCTCCCTTTTAAAGATACCTATTTGTACATAAATATCCATTATTTTAATTTAATTATATTCTTATATATTCGAGTTTACAATAGAAATCTGTCGAAATTTTACGAAGTATTAAAAAAAGGCCATACCGAAGATGACCGCTTTATATGAAAGAAGATAAGCGGTGAAAACATAGACGCTTTCCCTTTTGAAAAAATAAACCCATAATTTTACCATAAAAAGAGCATGCCGCCTTAGACCCGCCAAGGCTAAAAAGGCGCTTGAGCTGACCGACGAGATGACAAACGAACAGCAACCTCACCGCCCTTACGGTAGCCCGCAACATGAAAAACACCCTCGCCTGCGGCAACCGCCTTTTCATGCTCTAACGAGGGGGGAAATACATCTTGATATATCCGGGAATATGCACTTGCATTTTATAGAATTTACCGGGACAAAATGATAGAAGAAATATTGCAGTAATGGAAATGGAAAATCCACTCTCCGCCGAGTAAAGGGAAAATCCTTTTAAGAATTAAGAACAATAGATAATAAAAAATCGCTTGTTTTATAAGGAAATAGCTTATCTTTGGCTGTTTTGTTTTGTGACGGCTTAACAAATATATCATGCTTTTGTTATGTACAAACCGCTTGCCGGTTGCGGGTGAAATACATAAAACACTCTCAGCGCCTTATAACCCACATAAAAGAATAATTCCCTCATTAAAAAGGGCAGTTTCGTTTTCAGGCTTATATAGCGGGTGGTGGGTGTGGGGGAGCTGTAAGCGCTAATGCCGCATTCCTTTGCCAAAAAAATCGCTATTTTCATATGCAGGGGGTCGCTGACGACAATGGCGCTTTCCATTCCCCTATCTTCCATTATCTGTTTGGCGTAAATAAGGTTTTCCCTTGTTATCTTCGAGAAATCCTCGGTGAAAATATCTTCTTGGGGTATTCCCATTGAAATGGCGTAAAGGGCCGCCATACGGGAATCGGATATATCGTTGCCCTCCCCCATGCCTCCGGTTAAGATGATCTCTTTTGCATACCCTTCGTTATAAAGAAAAACGGCGTGATTTATCCTTTCCCGATAAACAGGGGAAACCTCGCCGTTATAGGCTGCGGCTCCCAAAACTATTATCACATCGGCCCGCCGCCTTTCATCAACCCTGCCGTAAAGACAAATGGACAGCGCATTAACCGAAAGATACAAAATCAAGCCGATAAGAGTATAAAGCAGTATCTTGCCTTTTCTTTTCATTGTGTTATTGTCTCAAGATTATATAGGGATTATAGAACGATTTTTCTTTGAATAAACTCGTCTATCGTCCCCTTCGAATAGCCCGTTTCGCTTAAAATCTGTCTTGTGTGTTCCCCTATATCCGGGGCGGGGCGGCGAAGGGAGCCGGGGGTGCGGCTCATTATAAAGGGAAAACCCTGCATCATGTAATCCCCGAAAAGCTCCTCGCTCCCCTTCACCACCGCCCTGCGCTCGATCAGTTCCCCGTCCGATACCACTTGCAGAGGGCTTTTGCACAGGGCGCTGAGCTGTTTGTTTTCTTCGAAAAGGGTCATTATCTCATCCGCGGTGCGCTCCTCACACCAGGCGTTTATTATTTCATAAAGTTCATCGGCGTTTTCTATGCGCTTCAGGTTGGTTTTAAACCTTTCGTCCTCGGTTAAGTGGGGCATTCCGATTATTCTGGCGAAGGGTTCCCAATTTTCCATATCTGTGAAACCTAAAAATATATAGCCATCCTTGGCCTTAAAAAGGTCGTAGGGATAGCAGGCGGCTTCCCTGTTGCCCTTTCGCTCGATGTTTTCTCCCATGATACTGCTTGCGGAAAGCACTGTGGCCATCATATAGACCATGGAATCGGTCATTGCCACATCTATATACTGTCCCTTTCCCGTTCTTTCTCTTTCGTACAGCGCCATCATCACCGAACAGACGGCAAAAAGCCCTGCAACGCTGTCACCAAGAGGCACCCCGCTACCCACGGGAGGGTTATTCGGATAGCCGTTCACATAAAGAAAACCGCTTTCCGCCTCCGCCATGTGGGACATTGCTCCCCTGAAGCGCCTTTCCCCCGTTTGCCCGTAACCCGAAATGGAAGCCATTATCAATCGGGGGTTGATCTCGCTCAATTTGTTGTAATCCAGCCCGAGCCTTTCTGCAACGCCGGGTCTGAAATTCTCCAGCACAATGTCCGTTTTTTTAACCATTTCCCGAACGATCTCGACCCCCTCGCGGCTTTTGAGGTCAATGGCGATACTGCGTTTATTGCGGTTGGCACAGTCGAAATAAATGCTTTTTCCTTTTATGATCGGCTCCCAGCCCCGGGAACGATCTCCGGAGAGGCGCTCTATTTTTATCACATCAGCCCCATAATCCCCCATGAGCATGGAAGCAAAGGGCCCTGAATAGGCCCAAGTTAAATCTATTACTTTCAGCCCCTCAAGGGCGCCGGGTGCAAAATCCGTCAATATTTATACCTTTTCTACCATCTGTTGGTTACTTTTTCCGCAAATCCCATTATGTCCTTCACATGAATGACCTCGCCCGTATCGAGTACGGCTTTACCCGTGAATTTGCCGAATACCTGATTCTGGTCGCTTTTTATCACAATGGCGTTGGTGCAGGAGGCCCTGTTCAGGACAGGGACAAAATCCATTTCGAAACGCTTGTCGTCGCTTTCGAATGTCCAAGGGGAAAGATAATCGTCCTTCCCGTTTTTTTGGGGTATATTGAAGGCGACTTGGGAGAGCTTATGGGCTTTCCCTTCGTAAAAAAGCATATTCTCGCTCGCCGCAGAGGTATCTCCGAAGCCGTAGCCGATATTAAAACCGAAACGCTTTCCCTCCACTGATGCACTGCAACTTCCCCAATACCATGTATTCGAATAAGTCCAAACTCCCCTGCCCCAATCCAGTGTCCCGAAGGATTGGCGGGGGTCGAATTCGTATTTATAACCGGCAAACATCACAAAACCTTCCGCCCTCATGCAATTAATCTTTTGATTGTAATAAAAGGCGGTGGGTTTTTCGGGGAAGGGGGTGGCTATTACCATGGAATCGGCGGGTATCTCGGTTAAGGCGACATCGAATTGAATCGGGGTGTTTTCGTGAAATTTATCCATATAGCCGCTAAGGCGGCGTGTTTCACCCTTGTTTTCAAAGTTGATGGAGTAACCCTTCCCGCTTGAGGTCACATTCCCCTCGGCAGAGCTTGGGGGCAGAGCCTTTTTCCCGAAGGTAAATAATTGCATGGGGCTTACTGTGTGATTATAACCGCTTTGGAAATCCAAAAAGGAGATGCTGTCCAATCCCATGTAGGAATTATCGGCTATGGTCAGGGCAAGACCGAAGTCACGGTTGCCGATATAATAGTAATCCCATTCCTTTATCCTTGAAGGGGGAGCTTTGATAGCTCCCCTTTCGTATTTTTTCACAAGAGCTTTGGCGTAACCGGCCTGTGCAAGGCGGCCGTTTTCGTCCAAAAGCGCTCCCGGGCTCAATTCCTGTTGCATATAATTTACTCCGTGGCGTAGTTGGTGAAATAGCCCTGAATAAGAACCACAGGCGTTCCCCTGTCGCCGCTTCCGCTGGTGAGGTCGCAAAGACTGCCCAAAAGGTCGGTGTATCTGCGGGGAGTTGTACCCTGGGAAACCATCTTACCCACATTGTCCGAATCCTTCTTGGCAATGCTTTGCTTCACAGCTTGGGAAAGCTCGTCTCCGGAAAGGGCCGCATAGTCATTATCGGCAAAGTATTTTATTTTAATCTCGTTGGGGGTTCCGTTGAGCCTTTCCGTGAAACCGGGGGAAACCACCGGGTCGGCCAATTCCCATATTCCGCCCACGGGGTCTTTGAAGCAACCGTCCCCATAGACCAAAACTTCCATATTCTTTCCCGTAGCATCGTAAAGCTTTTGCTTTAGCACCGCGGCAAATTTGTCCGCATCCCTCGGAAAAAGCTTGACCTTTTCCTCGGTGGCTTTGTTGGAACCCAAAAGACCGTATTCTTTATTATAACCACTGCCGTTCACCGACTCGGAAAGAATGTCGTCCATGCCGTATACCAAGGAAGCGCCTGCGGCCTTAAGCCTTCTTTTCGTTCTTTCTCTGGAATGTATGTCGCAGACGAGGACATTTTTCGTGTAGTTCAATATGTAGGCCGGGTCATTTGAGAAGATCACTTCTATATTGTCCGATAAACTCTTGTAATATTCTATATAGTCAATTCCCGTGAAGCGGTGCTTTGTTTGAAATCCGAATACCGCGCGGAAAGTTCTTTCGTCAAAATCCTGAACATAGGGGTCAATGCCCTTTTCGTCCATATAATCCACGCTGATAAGCTCATTGCCCACTTCGTCGCAGGGATAGGAGAGCTGTACATAAACCTTTTCCGTTCCCTTGGCAAAGGCCTTGAGCAACACGGAAAAGCGGTTTCTTGACATAATCGGGAAAACCACGCCGATCTCCGAGCCGCCGAATTTTCTCAAAATATCGGCGCTTATCTGTTCGCAGGTGGCGTAATTGCCCTGGGTGCGGGCGAGAACAGATTCGGTGACGCCGACAATATCCCCGTCGTTAAGCGCAAAGGATTCCTCCTTGCTCGCCTCACAGATACTTTTTACAATTTCACCGGCAAGATCGTCCCCTTCTCTGAATATGGGAGTGATTATCCCGCGTGACGTTACACAAGTCTTTTTCATCGACTGAACCTGCTTTCAATTATTATGATACAACTTAAATATTTTAACAGCATAATCTCCCCTTTGCAATAATCGTCGTTTTTTACCGCAAAAAAACAGACGGCAAAACTCTTTTAAGCGACAAATTATCAAGAATTTCACCGTCGGCCGAAAAAGATATGGAATAATGCCGATTTTTGCTCAAAGTACCTTGGAAAGAAACGCACTTAGCCTTTCGTTTTGAGGATTGCCGAATAATTCATCGGGGGTGTTTTCCTCCACTATCCTTCCTTCGTCCATGAATATAACCCTGCTCGCCACCTCTCTGGCAAAGCCCATCTCATGGGTCACTATCACCATGGTCATTCCCTCCAAGGCGACCTCCCTTATCACCTCCAGCACCTCCCCTATCATTTCCGGATCCAGAGCGCTGGTGGGCTCGTCAAAAAGCATCACATCCGGCTCCATGGCAAGGGCTCTGACTATGGCGATACGCTGTTGCTGACCGCCCGAAAGGGTGTCGGGGTAAACATCTTTTTTATCGAATAAACCTATTCGCCTGAGGAGTTTTTCGGCGCTTTCCGTCGCTTCCTGCTTTGTTTTGAGCTTAAGCATAAAGGGAGCCAAGGTTATATTTTCCATCACGGTGAGGTGGCGGAAAAGGTTAAAATGCTGGAAAACCATTCCCATTTTGCGGCGCACCGAATTGATATTGCATTCAGGGGCGGTTATGTCCTCGCCCTCAAAAAATATCCGACCGCCGGAGGGAACTTCCAAAAGATTCAAACAGCGAAGCAGGGTGCTTTTCCCGCTACCGGAAGGCCCTATAACCGCAACCTTCTCGCCCTTTTCGATTATGGTACTCACATCATTGAGCGCATTGAGTCCGCCGAAGGTTTTATACAAATTCTTAACCTCTATCACTTTTAGCCAGCCTTCTTTCCATATATTTTTGCAACCTTGTCATAAGCACCACGATGGCAAGATAGGCCAGAGCGCATATATAAAGCGGCAGGGAATTATAGGTCAAAGCCTTAATACTGTCCGAAACCTTTGTAATATCCTTCACCGCCACATAACCGGCAATGCTCGTTTCTTTAAGCAGGGCGATGAATTCGTTGAAAATGGCGGGCAGTATGTTTTTAATCGCCTGCGGCAGAATAACCTTTCTCATGGTCATGGATTCCGTCAGCCCCAAGGAAAGCCCGGCTTCCCTTTGCCCGATATTCACCGAATTGATACCGCTTCTAATTATCTCCGATACATAAGCGCCCGAGTTAATGCTGAAGGCGATGAAGCAGGCGTTATAGCCGTAGGTCCAAACAGTGAGGTTATATATAATGAGAAGTTGTACCAAAACCGGGGTGCCCCTTATCACCGTGGTATAAAAAAGGCATATCTTATCGAGGATTTTAAGGAGCTTTGTCGGTTTTATAGCCGCATAATATCTGCAAATGGCCACCGCCACCCCGATGATGACCCCGAAAACCACCG
>JAAYHF010000142.1 GCA_012727485.1 Eubacteriaceae bacterium | reverse complement strand
TGCTATCATGGGAGTGTCCAGTGGAAACATTTTGTACTGTCGTAAATAATGAAAAACGCAAGACCTGTGGGGAGGGACATGGGTTTTGTGTTTTTTTGGGTGAAGCTAATTAAGCTTGATAAGTTGCTCTTTTCTCTTACGATGCAGACACGGTCACTTTTTTGCTTTTTGGGGGGTGTTTTTGTTGCGGGGAGGGTGTTGGGGGGAAAGGTTAGTATAACCCGGTTAGAATAACCCGTTTTTCTGACCCGGTTTTTTCGTGCAATTCATGATTTTAATATTCAGGTCAAAATGCGAAAAGGCTTAGTCGGTATATTGCCGCTGTGACCCGGTCACGAAAAAAGTAAGTGGGTTGAGGAATTGTCCGTTTTGAACCATTCGGGGTATAAAAGTTTGTTGGCGTTTTCCATGGCGCATTGCTTACTATCCAATGACCGGGTCACACCATAAAGCCAAAATTATTACCGAATGGCCGGGATAAAAATATAGCGTTACCCTCTTTGGAAATAATGCTTTTCCCCTCGTTATTAAATAGAACAAATTCACCTTTAAAGAAAAAATTCCCGTATGTGGCGAAGAAAGCAAAAGTTCACGCCGTTGGCGTGAACTTTGAAAATTCGGCTTTGCCGAATTTTATTTTATGTATAATGAGCAAAAGTTCACGCCGTTGGCGTGAACTTTGAAAATTCACCGCAGGTGAATTTTTTCCCCGCCCGTTCTTCCCGCCGCCGATTCTTCCCCGCACATTATTAAGTAGAACAAATTCACCTTTAAAGAAAAGTTCACGCCTTCGGCGTGAACTTTCAAAATTCGCAGAGAATTCGGCGAATCCGAATTTTTTCGAATATTTTTGCGAATATTTTGCCCCATAATTCTTCACTTTTTACTATTCATTATTCACTAACGCAAAAGTTCACGCCAAAGGCGTGAACTTTGAAAATTCGCCAACGGCGAATTTTTATTCCACATATTCCTCATTAAGAGCAAATCGCAGAGAACTGCCGTCGTCGGTGATGTCCCAGCCTTCGTATTCGGAGAGGCGAACGGCTTGATCTCCCAGGAGATAGTCGTAGTAGATGGTGATATGGGTTTTGCCGGTCATGGTTTCGTTCCATGAGGCCACCTCCGGGGAGATGCCCGTCAGGTCAAGATGGGCGTTGCTGTCCAGGGTTATATTAAGACTACCGCCCTCCTCGAAAACGATGTCGCCCGCCAAGCTCAGGGAGGCGTCCTGCGCCACTTCGATATTGATGCTTCCGCGCACGGTCACTTTCACCAAATCCGCATCGGTGTCATAGGAGATGGTCAGCGCTTCTCCGGAGCTGTGGATTGCGGAAAGATAGTCCGCGATATTCTTTGAAGCCTGCATCGAGTAGGAGGCGGGGGTGAGATATTCGTAGGTATACATTACGGAGCTGTTGTCCTCGGGGACGACCAGAGCAAAGCTCTCGGTGTATCTTTCCGCGGAGTTGGGCAACTGCGCCATTTTCACCACCTGATCCGAATCCTTGACGACGCTGATGAAAACCATGAAGAAATCCTCCCCGCTTTGGATCATAGCATCTCTTTGCGCCTTTTGCGCGGTGAGGGCGGATAAATCCACCTTGTTGGTTTTCGATGCGGCGGAGTCTTTGATCGTCAGGGTGTAACTGCCTATGAGCATCTCCCCGGAAAGGGTGAGGCTGTGTCCGTTGAGATCTATGGTTTTGGATCTGGTGATTTGAATTGAGCCTATGTCATCCGTCGTGTCGGAAGTGAGTACCACGCTCGACTCAATGCCCGAAAGGAAATCCGTGACGGATACGGTTTCCTCCTTTTTCGGGGGCAAAATGGGGGGGGTGTCCTCATCGGTGGGCTTGTCTCCTCCGTTTTTGCCGCAACCCGCAAAAGAAAGGGTCGTCAGCACTGCCAAAACGATGATTAAAATGATTGCTTTGTTCCTTTTCATGAATATCCTTTCCGCGGCGAACGAACCCTGCTTTTCAAAGGGGGCTTTGCCGCGCTTTTGAAAGCTTTTTATGATGTATTTATTCCGAGGGTATTATATCATATAAACATGGAATGATTTCGTCTTTGCTTAAATGCCCGATTATATTTATGCGTTTGGGGGGATCGGCGTCGTTTCGGTTTTCTGTGTTTTGTGTTTATTTTTCGGTGGGGGTGGTGTTTTTGTGAGGACGGGATTTTGTTTCGTATTACTACACTTGGATAATATGTTTGGTTTTTTGCTTTGGGCGGGGTAAGGCTATGCTTATTTTAGTGTTTTTATCGAAGTGGCAAATTCACAAAGAGAATTTATTCACTTGGTGAATTTGTTCACTTTGTGACTTTGTTCACTTTGTGAATTTGTTTGCTTTGTGACCGGGGCAGGGGATAAGAAGATTTTTTGACATGGATCACTACTGTGGGGGGCATAATGAAAAAAACATCGTTCTTGCGATTCCGAGTAGGTTATTTTCTTGAAAAGCGAGTGATAGACTTATATTTTCTGACCCGGTCATAAAATGACCTTCGTCATTTCGGAAAAAACTGCTTTTTATCGTGACCCGGTCACAATGGCAAAAATAGCTGACGATACAAAAAACCCATATAATAATTGTGGGATAATGGGCGGGATTGCCCCTCCCTACTAAGAAGGAGAAACCCCAAAGTGAGTAAACCACCTTGGGGGAGGTACTTTTTATTTCTGACCCGGTCATAAAAGGAGAATTTCCTTTCGGAGAATTTCCTTTCGCAAAAAATTCCTTTTCATGTTTTGAGCGTATCATAACAAAGAAAACTTGCTCTTGCAATTCTACCCCGGTCTTAAAATGACTCGGTCTAAAAAGACCCGGTCATAAAGACGCCCTCCGACCCCAACCGATGGGATAAATCAACAGTTAAAAAGTTACAAAGCTCAATATCATTTCTTATGCGCCGTGCGTATCAAAACCGCCGCCGCCGTGACGAAAACAAGCTGCGGTATGAGGAAAAGCGCCCCGATACCCCTGCCGTGGGAGGTGAAAAGGGCCTTGCCCCAGAATAAAAGATCCGCCGCCAAACAAATAGGAACGACTGACAAAGCCGCTTTCTTGTTGAAAAGATAAAAACAAGCGAGGAGGGCGGCGGGCAGGGCGAGGTAAATCACCCAGGATAAATATTCACCGTAACCGGCCATGAATTCGTTCATTACACTCCCCCTTTGTCCGTTTGCCTATGTATTCGATTTATTATACAAAAATCCCTCGGTTTAATCAAGAAAGCGGTATGGCGGGGGCTTTAATTCTTTTGGAGTTTTCAGAGTACATAAGTGGGGGAAAACCGTATGCCGACCGATGAAGCAAGCGGATTTGTCATTAAGCGATCTTCCTGCCCCACACCCGGCGGCGTTTTGCGGACAGCGGGGGCGGGAAACAGACGGAAGGCAGGACGGGTAACTCACAGCCGCCGCACAACCAACCGTATAAAGGGTTTTCCCCTCACCGTAAAAGACGAAAATCGCACTGCCCCCATTACCCCCGCCGCAAAGAAGGTTTTAATAACCCTTGAAATCCTCCCGCGAAAGATATATAATAACCCTACAAATGCGGGCGTAGCTCAATGGTAGAGCGTCGGCTTCCCAAGCCGGTTACGAGGGTTCGATTCCCTTCGCCCGCTCCGTTATTTTTTTGCGAATGGCATAACGAGAAAGCCCATATATTTATATTGAGGAAGATACACAGGGGAGCGGTGGGCATACGGCTTTGTTGTGTGTTACCACCACCCCCGGGGTTTGCGGACGGAATATGCGGGAAGTGCAGAGTAACTGTTTTTCGGAAAAAGCAAGTGATAGCTTTATATTTTCTGACCCGGTCAAAAAATGGCCTTCGTCATAATGGAAAAAACTGCATTTCATATTCTGACCGGGTCACAACAAAGAAACCTTGTTCTTAAGATTCTGAACAAGTTATATCACAAAAAAGCAAGTAATAGCTTTATTATTTCTGACCTGGTCATAAAATGACCTTCG
>JAAYHF010000141.1 GCA_012727485.1 Eubacteriaceae bacterium | reverse complement strand
CTACGAAATATCCAATTTCGCCCGAGCGGGCTACGAATGCCGCCATAATAAAGATTGTTGGGATTTCTGCGATTACATCGGCTTCGGCACCGCGGCCCATTCCTTCACAAAAGGAGAAAGATACGCCAATACCGCCGATATGGACAAATACATCAATTTCTGGAAAAAGGGCATATCCTCAAGGGAATCGGCTGTCGAGGGCGGTATAAGCGAGAGAACGGTCGAAAGCATCGAGGAGCTGATGGGGGATTACAACATGGTGGCCCTTCGGAAAAGCGAAGGGATCGACACCGTGGATTTCGCCCGAAGATTCGGCGTTGACTTTTACGAAAAGTATGCTCAGGTCATTCTGCAAATGGCTAAAGAAGGGTTGATTACCGATAATAAAGGAAAAATCGCCTTGAGCAGTCGGGGTTATGATTTTGCGAGCCGGGTGATGGAGGGGTTTATATAAGAGAATGGTTTTTATGGGGGTGATAGTTGTTTATGATTGTGACCCGATCTGAAAACGAAAACACCCAAAAGCATCTCACCTCACCACATAAAAAACACAGAAAATCATACACATACCCTTACCCCACCACCTAATCCCCCGACCAAACAATACCCCAAACCCCATAGCAACCCCTTCTCCGCAACATCACCTTTAAATCCCCAACCCCGCCAAAATTCCCGTCACCCTTTACCCCAACCCCCATATTATTATAACGAAAGAAAATTTCGGCCTCATTGGGAAAGGAACCTACTATAATGGACGATCTGGATTTAAGCGGTCTTGATATAAATATTCTGGCGGTGCTTATCGCTCAAATACTCGCAAGCGATATGAGCGACGATGCGATGACGCTTTTGGCAAGCTTTCTTTATACGATAGCGGACTGCCTTAACACCCTCGCCATGACCTGATTTTCAGGCGTATCTGCGCCAATTCTCTTTAAGGTAGCCCTCCTCGGCCTTGGAGGTCTCCCTTTGTGTGCAGAAGAATATCATGCAACCCATCACCATGGGAATGATGTAATCGCTGTGAAACAAATAGAGATACACCCCGAAAACAAACATAACCGAGGCTATTATTTCGCTTACTGCCGCCATGGCTTTCACCGCACCGAGCTGCCCCATCGAGGGGGCAAGAAGCCCGCAGATTGCCCGGGCGGCGTCCAAAGGGTAGGCGGGTATAAGATTAACTGCCGCGATCAAAAAATTGTAAAAGGCGAAGAAACGCATTTGGGCGCTTTCGGAAAAGACCAGCAAAATTCCCCCGAGCGCAAGGTTGGCGAAAATCCCGGAAAGATAAAGGCAAAGCGCCTTTGCTCCGCTTAGATTCATGGAGGAAATGACGAACCTGAGCCCGAAAAGCCCCGCCCTGGGAAGCCCCATGGCTATGCCCATGAAGCGCCCGATTATGATATGGGCGGCCTCGTGCAGGGCAATTGCGGCAAGGAAAAGAAGGCTTTCGCTCAAGCCGTTCACCGCAATGAGCGCCAATAAGGCCAATGCTAAAAAAATCCCTTGTGCAAGCGCGGCTTTAAGTCTACTTTTCTTCAATAAATTCCCCGATGAAATCAAGCGGATTTAAGGCTACCCCGTTTTCGTCGTATACGGCAAAGCATAGGGAAGCCTTCTCGCCGTCGGTGGGCATTGCGCCCACGATCTGCCCCTTGGTAAGGGCGTCGTTCAATTCGTTGTAGCAGACCCCCAACCCGTCGCAGACTATGCACTGTCCGTCCTTTGTCAGTATACATATTTTTTTCGTACCCTCGGCGTTTTCGGATAATCCTATGAGACTGCCTTCCCCGGCGGAGAAAACAAAGGCTCCGGGGGCGGTTTCTATTGTGATGCCCACGGGGGCGGTTTCGGAGGAATAAAGGGGGTGTTCTCCGGCGGCGAACTTACTCGTCACAACGCCCGAAGAAACCGGGGAAGCAAACCGAAGGGCATTACCCCCGGCGGGAAGCTCCCCGCCCCGGCGCTCCAATTCGTCCAAAACCGCATTTAAGGCCTGATCCGCCTTTTCGGCGAAGGCGGATAGATCCATTTGATGATGAATCAATTCTCCCAAATATTCGGTCACCTTCAGCGCCCCTGCGGAACTGCTCATTTTAAGGAGCATCACCCCTATGAGCAGACACAGGCATATTATGCTCTTGTCCGCCGTTTTCTGCCCCGGCGTTTTTTTGCTTTGAGGCGGGGTGCTTTGCGGCGTCCTGTCGCCTCTGAGCCTCAATTCATATTTGAAGTTTTCGGTATTCATACTCTGCCTCCCTTTAACAGCCTTACAAAATATTATGCCCGCCCTATTAAAAATAGACCTTTGGCGATTGACTAAGCCCGATTAAAAAAGTAAAATGAAAGATGTATTTTCGGAGGTGACTATGTATTACGATTATTCTAAAATCGAAAAAAAATGGCAGGCAATCTGGGATGAGGAAGGAACCTTCAAGGCTTCCAACGATTCCGATAAGCCCAAATTCTACGCCCTTGTGGAATTCCCCTACCCCTCCGGGCAGGGTCTTCACGTGGGCCATCCCCGCCCCTATACGGCGCTGGATATTATTTCCCGTAAAAAGAGATTGGAAGGTTACAATGTCCTTTTCCCCATGGGTTGGGACGCATTTGGTCTACCCACCGAAAATTACGCCATAAAAACGGGGATTCACCCCGAAATCGTCACTAAAAACAATGTAGCCCATTTCAAGGCTCAGCTCAAATCCATCGGCTACAGCTTTGACTGGTCGAGGGAAATAAACACCACCGACCCCAATTATTACAAATGGACTCAGTGGATATTCATACAGCTTTTCAAAAAAGGACTTGCCTATAAAAAGGAATTCCCGATAAATTTCTGCACAAGCTGCAAGGTCGGCCTTGCCAACGAGGAGGTTGTGGCGGGAAAATGCGAAAGATGCGGCGGAGATGTTATCCATGTGGTTAAAAACCAGTGGATGCTCAAGATAACCGAATACGCCCAGCGGCTCATTGACGACCTTGACTTGGTGGATTACATCGACCGTGTCAAAACCAGTCAGATAAATTGGATAGGCCGCAGTGAAGGTGCGGAGGTGAATTTCCCGCTTAAGGACAAGAGCGATTCCCTTACCGTATACACCACCCGCCCGGACACCATTTACGGAGCGACCTATATGGTTATCTCCCCGGAACACCCCTTTGTGGATAAATATGCCGAAAGCATCGAAAATATCGACGAGGTCATGGGTTATCGGGAAGAAGCCGCCAAAAAGAGCGATTTTGAGCGCACGGAGCTTGTTAAAGACAAAACAGGGGTGCGCCTTAAGGGAATGGACGCAGTGAACCCCATCAGCGGAGAGGAAATCCCCGTGTTCGTATCCGACTATGTTCTCATGACCTACGGCACCGGCGCCATAATGGCAGTTCCCGCCCATGACCAGAGGGACTATGAATTCGCAAAGGTGTTCTCCCTGCCCATAAGGGAGGTCATATCCGGGGGAGATATATCCGAGGCCGCCTACACGGATTCCGAAAACGGAGTGGCGGTAAATTCCCCGCTGATAAACGGACTTAAGGGCAAGCAGGCCATTGATACCATGATAGAGGAGATCGAAAAGAGGGGCTTGGGAGAGCGTAAGGTCAATTACAAGCTCAGGGACTGGGTATTCTCCCGCCAAAGGTATTGGGGCGAACCCATACCCATGGTCTACTGCGAAAAATGCGGCTGGCAACCCCTTAACGAAGAAAGCCTGCCCTTGATGCTCCCCAAGGTTGAAAACTATCTCACCACCGACACCGGTGAAAGCCCCCTGGCGAATATGCCCGAATGGTACAACACCACCTGCCCCAAATGCGGCGGCAAAGCCACAAGGGAAACGGACACCATGCCCAACTGGGCGGGCAGCAGTTGGTATTATTTAAGATACACCGACCCCACCAACGATGATGCGTTGGCGAGCAAGAAGGCTTTGGACTATTGGTTGCCCGTGGATTGGTACAACGGAGGCATGGAACACACCACCCTGCATCTGCTTTATTCCCGCTTCTGGCATAAATTCCTTTACGACATCGGGGTGGTTTCCACCCCCGAACCCTACGCCAAGCGCACCAGCCACGGCATGATATTGGGCGAAAACAACGAAAAGATGAGCAAATCCAAGGGGAATGTGGTAAATCCGGACGAAGTGGTGGAGAGGTACGGCGCAGACACCCTGCGTACCTACGAAATGTTCATCGGAGATTTCACCCAAGCGGCCCCTTGGAGCGAAAACGGGGTCAAGGGTTGCAAGAGATTTTTGGACAGGGTATTCAAACTGCCCGAAATGGTACAGGGCGGCAATGGTTACTCCCCCGCCATGGAAACCGCCATTCATCAGACTATACGCAAGGTGGGCGAGGACATAGACAACATGAAATTCAACACGGCGGTGGCCGCCCTGATGAAACTGCTCAATGTCTACACCGACAACGGCAAAATAAATAGGGAGGATCTTAAGGTATTCCTCATACTCTTAAATCCCTTCGCCCCCCATGTCACCGAGGAGATATGGAGCAGTTGCTCTTTCCCCTCCCAGATAGCGAAAACCCCCTGGCCCGTTTACGACGAGGAGAAATGCGTCGAGGCGAGTGTGGAAATACCCATTCAGATCAACGGAAAGGTAAGAGCCCGCATAACGGTGAGCGCCTCCGCCGACGAAAAGGAAATTTCCGCCGCCGCCCACGAATGTGAGGGCATAATAAAGGCCCTTGAGGGCAAGAGCATCATAAAGGAAATTTTTGTGGCGGGAAAGATATATAACATCGTCGCTAAATAAATTAGGGCAAAAAATACCAACAGCAAGGAGTTGTAAATTGCCGAGCGGCAATTCACAACTCCTTACCACTTAAAAGGAGGCAAAGTGACATTCTTAAAACGATTAAAGGCTGAAATTCTTTTTGTTTCGCTGATTGTTTTCGTCGCAATGACGCTTTGTTCCTGCGGGGAGATGAGCGCGCCGCAAAGGGCGGTTTGCGATTATTTCGATGCGCTCAAGGCGCTTGATTTCGCCTCGGCGGAAAAACTCATCGGCTCTCCCGGAGCCTATTCTCAGCTCACCGCCGTCTTAAGCGGGGAAACGGGGTTAATAGAAAATATATCCGAAAAATGCTTCATCGAATTCATATATACAAACTTATCCGTAAAGGTGACTGATTGCAGGCAAAGCGGCGACAAGGCGCAAGTGAGCATAAAGGTGACCGCCCGCAATACCGATCGGGTATCCGAAAAATTCAGGGAAGCCCTCACGATATTCACCGAAAGCGAAGCCTACAATTCGGGCAGTGAAACCCAAAAATATCTTTCCATCTGCGAATACATTCCAGAAATATTCGAGGATATGAAAAAGGAAGTTCCCGCTGTTACCACCAAAATCGAGATAACCGTTTACCTTAACGAGCAGGAAGAATGGATTATCTCCCCTAACAAGACCCTTTTCGACGCCATATCGGGGAAGGGCAACTGATGAGCCGTCTGCACATCGGCTGTCACCTTTCCATTTCACAGGGGTTCACCGCCGCCGCAAAACAAGCCGCACAGCTCGAAGCGGACACATTTCAATTTTTCACCCGCAACCCGAGGGGAAGCGGCTCCAAGCCCTTGAATATTGAGGACGCAAGGGCTTTTGGCGCCTTTGCGGAAAGCAGGGGATTCGCCCCCATTTTAGCCCATGCCCCCTATATAGTAAACATGGCCGCCTATAAAAGTGAAACCCTTGCCGCGGCAAAGGAGCTGACCACCTCGGACATGGCCTTAATGGATATTCTGCCCTGCCACCTTTACAATGTTCACCCGGGCAGTCGCAAAAACCTCACCCCCGAACAGGCCTTTGAACGCATTTCCCGAACCATCGACCTCGCCACAGCTCATTGCAGCGGAAAGACTTTTTTCCTATTGGAAACCATGTGCGGCAAAAAGAACGAGATGGGAAGCAGTTTCGAGGAAATAAGGGAGATAATGGACAGATGCGGGGATCCGCAAATGTTGGGGGTGACATTGGACACCTGCCATGTTTACTGCGCGGGCTACGACATTGCAGGGGATCCGGACGGGGTACTGACCCGATTCGATGAGATAATCGGGCTTGAAAAGCTAAAGGCGGTTCATCTGAATGACAGCGCCAACCCCTTTGCTTCCCACAAAGACCGCCACGCCAAATTGGGGGAGGGCTTCATCGGCAGGCAGGCGATAATAAGGCTCATAAACCACCCCGCTTTGAAGCATTTGCCCTTTATTCTCGAAACTCCCAACGATATTGCGGGCTACGGCGAGGAAATAAAGTATTTAAAGGATAATTACGCATGAAAAGGCGGTTAAGCACGGCTTTTGCCCTGATTTTGGTATTGATTATTGCCGCAGGCTGTGGGGGCGGGAAGAAATACGAATACAGCGAGCTTTCCCTTTCCTTTTATGCCCCCAAGGAAGCTGTGATAACCGAAAGCGCCTCCGCTTTAACCGTGAAGCTTTCGGATAATCTGACCGCCCTTGTCAGCGTCAGCGATGCTTCGGAATATGTGGGGGAGGAATATATCGGGCTTGACAAAAGCGAGCTTAATATTCAAAGCGGCGCTTTTAACGGCAATTTGAACAACCTCGGCTATGTATCCGTTATGTTCAACTACCTTTTCGAGGATTCCCTGCGGCATTACACCGTCTGCGCCCTCACCCAAACCACCTTTTCCGAGGAGGGCTACCACGCCTACCGTGCCCAATTCATCAGCGAAGAAGACGATTTGAACGGCTTTATTTATATGACGGTTCAGAATGCGACCTGTTATATTTTTTGCTTCTATATCGAATCAAAGATCATAGATATTTTCGATTACACATCGGTTATGGAGGAATTCCTTTCCTCTGTCAAAATCGGTTGAATATTTCCCAAATATTTTCCAAGCTGTGAAAAAACTCTGTTGATTTTGCTTAAAACATTATATAATCTTTAAGGAAAATGATAGCG
>JAAYHF010000140.1 GCA_012727485.1 Eubacteriaceae bacterium | reverse complement strand
CTTGGTCTGCTCATGACTTTCTCCTTTTCTCGTTTAATCGACAAATAGTTCCCTATTATATATATTTACGGTAAAAGTCAAAAGTCCTTCTTTTTTGTGAAAGATTTTTAAAGTTTTTTTGTTGTGACCAGGTCAGGAGGGTAAAAAGAGGGGAAAAGAAGCTGTTGTGGAAGCATTTTTTTGCTTTTGCATCAAAACTTTTATGAAAATGACCAGGTCAGAAAGGCAACTGCTTTTCTGCGGTATAAGCTATGAATTAATTTCATATTCAGACCTGGTCAAAAGAGAAAATCCTGTTTTATTAAAATGACCGGGTCAAAACAAAGACCTCAACTTTAAGATTATGACCCGGTCATTTCGCTAAAAAGCAAGTGATAACTCTTTAATTCCTGACCCGGTCACTATATAAAAACATAAAAACGCCGCCAAATCATTCCCCCAATATCGCAATATCCCCCATAAATTCTTTAAGGTGCTTTCCACCCGAAAGCAACCCACTCAAAGGCAATAATATAAAAGAGTGACCATCATTTGCATCATAATCAAAGCTATGAAACGGTTTATCTTTTCCCTTTCTGACCTGGTCACATTGTAAAAAACATAAAATTTCCCCCAATCCCGCAATACCCCCCAAAAAAACCGCAAAACCCACTACAAAAAAATCCCATCCCTTACCCCCCCGCCTTTAATTAACACCCCATTAATTCATTCCCCCATAAAATCCATTGCCCAATAAAAACAAAGGTGTATAATAATTGTTATTAATTTACGGAGGCTTTATTATTATGAACAGGTCTAAAAAGGGACTTGAAGGCAAGGGGCTTTCAAGCGTTGTGCTGTTTATGTGCCTTTGTGCGGCGGTTTCCCTGGCGGCGGGGTTTTCGGACAGCGTATTTTCGAATTTTTTCAAAGACGCCTATGCGGTCAGCGCCTCACAACGGGCTTTCATTGAATTTCCCCGGGAAGCCCCGGGATTGCTCTGCGTTTTCGTGATAAGCGCTCTCGGTTTTTTGGGGGATATAAGATTGGCGTTAATTGCACAGATCCTCTCCTGCATCGGCGTCACCATTCTCGGCTTCTTCACCCCCTCCTTCGCGCTCATGCTAATTTTCCTTTTCCTTTATTCCCTGGGACAGCACATATACCTGCCTCTTACGGACTCCATAGGCATGAGCCTTTCCGAGCCGGGGAAGGTGGGTACCCGCATGGGGCAGTTTGCGGGGGTTAAAACGGCCTGCTCGATGATTGCCGCCGTGGTGGTTTTCTTCGGCTTTCGGGGCGGACTATTCACCTTTAAAACCAATGTCAAACTCATCTTTTTGATAGCCGCCCTCCTTTACGCCGCCGCCGCAGTCATAGCCATACTGCTTTATAAGCGCTGTAAGGCGAACGGAGAAAGCGCCGCTGTTGCCATGGTAAAAACCGGGAAGTTGATTTTAAGGAAGGAATACCGATATTATTATATGCTCACCGTGCTTTACGGGGTGCAAAAGCAGATCGCCTTCGTTTTCGGCTCCTGGGTCATCATAGATATACTTTCCAAGGGGGCGGATATAATGTCCCTGCTTTCCATAATAGCGGGATTTTTGGGGATATTCTTCATTCGGCTCATCGGAAAATGGATGGATAAATTCGGGGTTAAGACCATGCTGTTTGTGGACGCGCTGAGCTTCATCTTCGTTTATACCCTTTACGGCGCAGTGGTTTGGGGTATGACCGGCGGTAAGATTCCCATGCAGGGCTGGCCCGTTTTCATGATATACGCCCTTTTCATTTTAGACCGCCTTTCCATGCAGACGAGCATGGTAAGAAGCGTATATTTGCGATCCATCGCCATCGACCCTGCGGAGGTTACCCGCACCCTTTCCACCGGCACGAGTCTGGATCATGTGGTGGCGATAATCTCCGCCCAACTCAGCGGTTTGATATGGAAATATTTCGGACCTCAGTGGGTTTTCTTTATGGCGGCTTTCTTTTCTTTGGGCAATCTTTT
>JAAYHF010000139.1 GCA_012727485.1 Eubacteriaceae bacterium | reverse complement strand
GTTGCACAGAGACGGAGGGGGGTGGGTTAATGGGGCTGTTAGGCTTTTCTTTTTTTGACCGGGTCAGAATGGGAAAACTGCTTTTTATGTTTTAAGCGGGGTATAACGAAGATATTTCGCGGAGTAATTTTTTTCTTATGATGCTGATTCGGTCTTTAAATGAACGGGGTATTATGCAAAAAGTGAGTGATAGCTTTATATTTTGTGACCCGGTCAGAATGATAAAAGTGTCTCTTTCATGTTTTGACCCGGTCAGAAAGAAAAAACTGCTTTTTGTGTTTTGACCGGGTCACAATGTAAAACTATCTTATAAGCTTGTTTGTTACGGTGGCACTTATCGCTTATCCGTTCAATATGGTTGGGTATAAACGGACAGTTATGGTGGGGTGTTGGGATATTTCCATGTTGGGGCGGATTTTTATGCCCGATAGGCTTTGTCTTTATATTTGCATAAGCTTGGGGGTTATCTTTTTCTGACCCGGTCACAATGATAAAATTCGTAAATTTCGGGAATAGGTTTTCCTATTATGACCCGGTCGGAAAGCAAAAACCAAATTACAAGCCCAATCCCGATTATGCACTTGAAAGAAATGTGACCGGGGTTGAAAGGGAGCGGAGCTGGCGGGGTTTTCGTTCTGACCCGGTCACAATGTAAAAAACTATCTTATAAGCTTGTTTGTTACGGTGGCACTTATTGCTTATCCGTTCAATATGGTTGGGAAAAAAAACGGACAGTCACGGCGGGGTGGGGTGTTGGGATATTTCCATGTTGGGGCGGTTTTTTATGCCCGATAGGCTTCGTCTATATATTTGCATAAGCTGGGGGGTTTCTTTTTCCGACCCGGTCACAAAGATAAAAATCGTAAGTTTCGGCAATAGCTTTTTTCTATTATGACCCGGTCGGAAAGTATAAACCGAATTACAAGCCCAATCACGATTATGCACTTGAAAGAAATGTGGCCGAGGTTGAAAGGGAGCGGAGCTTGCGGGATTATTCGTTCTGACCCGGTCACAATGTAAAAACTTTCTTTTAAGCTTGTTCCACATCAACCGACCCGCTCGTAAAAACAAAAAGAGTGAATCTCCCAAGCGAGAACCACTCATTTTGCACCGTTTACACACACAGCCCCCGCCCATTCCACCCCAAAGACAGCCCCGCCCCTATCCGCCCGTTTAACTTAATTCGGGGGAGCGACGCTACCTTTTCACAGGCGGGGCTAATTGAAAATCTTGTTATACTCCTCTTCATCGAAAGCCGCCCTTCTGCCCACACAGTCTAAGTTTTTGCATAATGAGCAGTTGGTATAGCCGGATTCGTTGGTGAAGATAATGCCGCTGCCGGATTGGAAGGGCTTCATGTAACCCGCCGGGGAAAGGGTTATGCCAAGCTCCTCGCCCACTCCCCCTATGGCCTCCAAAAGGGCGAAATTGTTGGAAATGTCCCAATCGGGCAGACTGCCCGGGTTCATAAACGCCACATTATGCCCGCCGAAGGTTTCGGTCACATAGCTCATCAGCGCGCCGTAGGTATGCATGAGTATGCTCGAGGTTATCATATCCTTCAAAACTCCGGTTTCGTCGTCTATCTCCCTGGAATCCTGAACCTCCCCTCCCGCGGTGGCCACGAAGAAAAAGACCTTTTTAAGCCCCCTTAAATTGTTCGCCATGACCTTGCTTTCGAATTTCACCCCGTCCACAACGGCGTAGTCCTCGCCCACCTCGTTCACATCCACCCACTTCAAAATTGCTCCCGGACGGGCGATCCTCCCCGCAATTTCAACCGCTTCCTCCAATTCGTCATAGAAGTCGGAATCCTTGTGAATGTGCATTCTTTTCGCCAAGTCCTCTGTTTTCAGCTTTGTTGCCATGTTCTTCAAAACTATCCTGTCCATGCGTCCTCCTTTTTCGCCCCTCCCCTCTCCCGAAATACGGGGGGTGCGATCGTTTTCCTTTGGATTATTGTATGCTTTCTTATCCTTTGCGCCGATGTCGAATGGAATGAACCTATTTTGCACTCCGACCTTTTCCTTCGGCAGATTTTTTACCGCTTCCCCGAGGTTCGTTTATAGTTTACTCGCTTCGGAGTTTCTGCGGCGTTGTGTGGATATTATTGTTTATGTAAGTTAAGTATACAACTTGACGGGGGATTACGGTATGGATATTGAAAAAAATATTGCGGGGAGTTAATTTGGCGGGGGTGGGGGGCTTGGGGGTTATGACTGTCAAAGGGGTTTTGGCATACCGACCGGGTAAGAACGGACTTTTCTTTGTGACCGGGTCGGAGAATTAAATCCATGAACCGTGAATCGACCTTTATATTCTCATTTAGAGATGATATGGAAAACAAAGATGAAAATGGAGAAACCTTTTATCTCGACATGGTCTTAATATAAGGTTTTGTCAATGTGACCGGGTCATTCTTTAAAGAAGATTTAATGACCGGGTCGGAATGATTAAGCCTTTTTTAACAAGCCGGCAGGGGCGGAGGATAAAACCTTTGCCTAAGTAACAATATTACATACTTTTCTATTCACATTCTGACCCGGTCAAAAAGGAAAAACAAATAAATCACCCATGCCGGAAAATAGTTTTATTAAATTTTCATTAGATTATCGCGCCCAACACAAGTGCTTATTGATAATCCCTATTATATATACGGGTTCAGCAAAGTGACCCGGCTTTACCTCGATGATTTTTTTTAGTGACTTGGTTCACTTTGTGACCGGGTCAGAACAACAAAAATCCTTCCAAGATAATAAATCGGCAAGATAAAAAATCGACAAAGGAAAATGTCTTTTCATTGTGACCGGGTCAGAATGATAAAACCTCACTCCATTATAATTTTACGGATTGACCGGGTCATAACGGTAAAGCCTTCCTTTTTAACAAGATGACCGGGTCTAAAATACAAAACCCTTACTGATGATTAAGTTGCAGATATATAACACCTGATCCTCGCAAATACAACACTTTTTCACTTATGACCGGGTCACAACTATAAAACTTCCTCATTTTTGCCAAAGTGACCGGGTAACAATTATAAAAGCAACGAAAGCGAAAATAAATTTCACATTGACTTCAAAAAAACTCGACCGAAAAGGAACAGATGAATCCTTTCCTTGAAGTCTCACGGCTTTACCTCGAGGGTTTTACAGAGTGACTTGGTTCACTTTGTAACCGGGTCAGAATGATAAAACATCACTCCATTATAATTTTACGGATTGACCGGGTCATAACGGTAAAGCCTTCCTTTTTAACAAAATGACCGGGTCAGAAAATCAAAGCACTAACCGATGATAAAGTCGCAGAAATATAACATCTAACCCGGTCACTTCGCAAAAACGACACATTTTCACTTTTTGACCGGGTCACAGTAACAAACCTTCCAAGACAAAAACAATAGGGGTAACGCCATTAACAAAGCCATATACCCCACCCAAATCGAATTACCATTATTATTAATTTTCCATTAAAATAATCGTCCCAACTTAACCGCTTATACAGTAATAATCCCATGCCCTATTCCCGGGTTTAGAAAAGTGACCCGGTCTAAATGTAAAAACTTTATCAAAGTGACCGAGTCACAATTTCAAAACAAAGTCAAACTAATAAGCAAAACCGGAAAACAATATACCTCTCGAAGTTACCAAGCCGAAAGGAAAATATAAACATTGCCTGATATTTTGTTGGGTTTTTCTCGAGAGTTTCTTTAGCATTGTGACCGGGTCAGAATGCTAAAACCTCACTCCACCATTTTTTACGAATTGACCGGGTCAGAAATAAAACTCTAACCGATGATAAAGTCGTAAGTATTTCCCTCCCGGTCACTTTTGACCGGGTCACAACGGTAAAGCCTTCTTTTTAACAAAATGACCTGGTCAGAAAATCAAAGCCCTAACCGATGATAAAGTCGCAGATATATAACATCTAACCCGGTCACTTCGCAAAAACGACACTTTTCCCTTCTGAACGGGTCACAATAACAAACCCTCCAAGACAAAAAAACAATACAAGATAAAACCTTCAACAAAGTGACCGAGTCACCAAAGAAAAACCGCAATTCACCGCACGACTAATAAGGGTGGGGTATTCCAACCCCAACTCACCTTCTCCCCACCAAAGCCACCACCACCCTCAAAAAGACCCTTTCCACCCACCGAGCCTTCTTAAAGGAGTGGGTCTTGATGATTTCCTCTTTTATTTTGGTCGCATTGAATTTTTTATCCATCAATATTTACCGTTCACCTTCACAAATTCGCAAACAGCGGTGAGATTTTCCGCTTGGGCGCTTTGGGGGCTGTCCAAAAAGCCGTCGGTGGAGAAAATGTAGTTTCCTCCGGGAGCGTATTCGTCCAAGCATTTTTCGGCGCATTTCAGACAATCCGCCGCGCTTCCCCTTGCAAGCACCTCCCCGGGCATACCCCCCATGAGGGTCATATCAATCCCCGGGGTTCTCTTGTATTCGCTCAAATCCGCCTGTTCGAAAAAGCCTATGAGCTTTTCCCCGGGCAGTTCGGCCAAAATGTCCCTTTTATTATGCCAATCCCCTTCAAGCATAAGCAGTACCCCACAGCCCGCCGAATAAAGGCTTTCGATCGTCCTTTTCAGGTAGGGCAGGGCGTGGCGGGCGAAATCCATCGGGCGAAGTAAGCTCGAAAAGGGCATCTCTATCATGATTATCCTGTTTTCGTCGGCGGGGTTTTCCTCGAAGGGGGAAAGGGCGTCCTCCAAAAGCAGGGTACAAAGGGCTTCGCAGGCAGCTGAAAATTCGTCGGGGCGAAGGGTCATATCCTCGAAAAGGTTTCTCCTTCCCCGTAGTCCCTCCAAAAAATCCGCAGGCAAACTGAGGGAGCCGGAAGCTATCACAGGTATGCCCAAATTCGACTTAAGGGCGTTTTGGGTTTTGTAAAGTATTTTTTCTTTTTTATAGGAGGCCTTCATCGCCCTGTATATCCTCTTGGCATCGGCCTTGTTGCCCTTCAAAAATTCCTTGTATTTTGCGGGAAAAACCTCGTTTGCGAGGTAGGCGGAGGGGGAGGCGGCCAGAAGGGGGTAATCCTCATCGCCCATGGTGAAGCTTTCCCGCCTGTCCCCCGCAGGGCCGCTTTCGTTTAAGGCGTTCTCCGAACCCTCGAGGGAAAGACCCCTTTTCAGCGCCTCGTATTCGGCGCAAACCCCGGGCATATTAAGGCTGACCGCCGCATCGAAATATATGTGCTGACCCGTTTTTTCGATACTGCGGTAAAGGCTTTTCCAATCCCGGGTCATGGCATAGTCCGTCTGCAAACCCGCATTATGGCAAAACCACTCCCTCATGGCGGGCACCACCGGCACCCTGTCCGGCAGTACATGGCTTAAAACCCTGTTTATCCTATTCACCCTTTTGGCATAGGCTTGTTTTATCTTATCCATTTTTACCTCCGCGGTTTCCTTCATTATAAACCATGGGGCAGATGCTTTCAATCCAAAAGCGCAAAAGCCTGTTGGGCCGTTTAGGGGGCCGACCTTTTATTAACGGGTATCAGGCAGACGAGGACGCTTTCGTTTTCCTGTGAATTTGCCTTTTTCATGCTCGTCAAATAGATCTCGCTGCCCCCCGCCCTGATGTTGAAATAGTCGGAAACGGTGGCGATGAGATCGTCCTTGAGTAAATTCATGTATTCGGCGGATATGTCCACCCTGTCCCTCATCAATATGTTCTTAAGCCGCTCCTTGGCGACGGCCTTCGAATCGTCCCTTGCTCTTTGCATTTTTCCTCCTGTTGGGATTATTTTCTTTTTTTATGACAACACCGCATAGGCGGTGAAAATTCAATATTAACCACAATATCACCATTCCGATTATAGAGCCGTTTTTCATTCGCTAAAGTTCAAGGGCATTGACAGCGGAATATCGGGGGCGGGGTGTGTGTGGGTGGGTCTGTCACCGATTGCGGTTTCCCTGTCGGCTTGTCCTTTCGGTGGTTTTTATGCTTCGGCGGGTGTTCCTCTTGTTTGTGTCTGTATTCTATAAAGCTGATTTGCAAGCTGTTTTCATGGGTTTATGAGTCTTTGTGGTTCAATTACCGGAAATCACTCCCAATGTGTTAACATCGGATTCAATACAAAATCCATAAAACTATCCGGTTAACCTTTTCCTTTGTTCGCCGCACACTGCTCACCGGGGGATATTCCGATGCAAGCGGGGAAACATGACCTTGTCGTTCAGCCTTTTGTTCGCTTTGTGTTGTCTGCGCTCTTGCTTTGATTTTTCTGCATTTACCGATATTGACGGCGGAGCGCATAACCGAATATAAAGCGGTATGTGTTAGCTTCATTTCCCTCACTGCTCGATTTTTGCGGAACAAATAACGGAGCATCGGGGGCGGGTGGGGTGTGGGTGGGTCTGTCACCGATTGCGGCGTTCCCTGTCGGCTTTTCTATCGGTCTTTTTTTCCTTGTTTCGGCGGGTGTTCCTCTTGTTCGTGTCTGTATTCTTTAAAACGATGTGCGGCTGTTTTTTATGGGTTTATTTTGTCTTTGCATTGTGTTACCGGGTATCGCTCCCAATGTATTAACACCGTATTCAATACAAAATCCATAAACCCACCCGATTAGCCTTTACTTCTGATCGGCACTTACTGTCACCGGGGTTAATCCGTCATAACCCGATATAAAGCGGCATAGATTTACTTCTACCGCCATTTCCCGATTTACGAGAAACGGGTAACAGGGTATCGGGTATGGGGTAGCGTGTGGGTTTACCTGTTACCGATTGCGGTTTCCTCTTTCGGCTTTTCTATCGGTCTTTTTTTCCTTGTTTCGGCGGGTGTTCCTCTTGTTCGTGTCTGTATTCT
>JAAYHF010000138.1 GCA_012727485.1 Eubacteriaceae bacterium | reverse complement strand
TAAAAGGCAAGCTTAAAAATAAGCTTAAAGACAATATTAAGGACAATCTAAAATACAAACCGAAGAATAATTCAAAAGAAAACGGAGGGAAGCCGCTTATCGGAATGGTGAGGGGCTACCTTGCTTTTCCGGGCTTTGCTCTCTTTGAAGGGGTGCGGGAAGCGTGAACGCAGACGGGTAAGGCCGTGGCGGGGGCTTTGGAACGGGGGCGCAAGAATATGATAAGGAAAGACCCGTTTTCCCAAGCTTTGTAAGTTTTGCGGGCTTTGCTTTCCTTAAAGCCTTTGAACGGGCAAGGTGTGGAGCTACTTTCGGGAAGCGGAGCTTTGTTCGGGGGGTGTCGGCGGATTGTGGGGGTGGGCGTAATGATAGGGGATATAGAAGATATGCCTAATTCCCAAAACCCGCAGGATAGAGCGGAGGACAAACCGCAGGGCAGGCGAATGAAAACGGGCAGACAAGTTAAAAGGCAAGCTTAAAAATAAGCTTAAAGATATTACAAAAGACAATCCAAAGTACAAGCCGAAGGATAATTCAAAAGAAAACGGGGGAAGCCGCTTATCGGAAAGGTAGGGGGCTTTCTTGCTTTGTCGTGCTTTGCTCTCTTTGAAGGGGCGGGGAGCGTGAACGCAGACGGAGTAAGGCCGTGGTGGGGCTTTTGGAGCTGTGGACGGGTAAGAGCGAAAGAGAATTTCGTTTTCCGGGCTTTGCCTTCTTTGAAAGGGCGGGCATTGCTATAATTGCGGGCTTTGCTCTCCTTGAAGCCTTTGAAGGGGCGAGGGGTGCGCAGGTTTGAGGGTTGTCGGATTGTGGGGGAGGAAAATGAAAAAAAGAGATATACCCAATGTGCCGAACACCCTAAGGCTGAATGAAAAGCTAAATGCGGCGCTAAAGGAGATAAACGAGAAGATGGACGCCAAAAAGACCGTCACCGGCGAGAGCCTTTGGCGGGGACTTTGGAACGGCGGGCGCATAAGGGTGAAGGGGAGCGCGGCCTACGGCGCTTTTATGATGAATATCGGCGGGGTGGGGGTTATGGTCGTGAAAAGCGACAACCACACCTTAAGCGGATCCGGCGGAGGAGCCGCCCCGGGGGGAGGGGTGGTGGAGGTGGCCTTTAAGGGTACCTATGACGGGGAGAACATGACCTACACCGCCGTCTACAAAAAGACCTCCCCCACCTCGGGGCAGGACACCACGGTGCTTTCGGACGAGGCGGTGCGGGAGATAGTCGGGTTGTGGTAAATAATGATTTTATTGGGAGGAAAAATGTTTGCGGAGCTGATAATATCCGCCATACAGACAGCGGCCGTTTCGCTGCTGCTTTTTTATTGGCAAAGAAAACAGGGCAAAAACGACAAGGATAAAAAGGAAATTACCGAGGACAAAAGGGAGGAGTCGCTTTTGACCATGGAGCTTATCATGGCCTCCGCCGCCCTTTCCTACGCCAACGCCTGCGCCATAGAGCGGGGGTGTACCAACGGGGAAATGCAGGAGGCGAAGCGGGCTTACCGAAGGGCCGAGGAAAAATACAAAGAATACGAAAGGAAACAGGCGGCGAACAGAATGAACGCCTGATAATATGCTGAATACAAAACAATTTCAAAGAAATCTGAAGGTCTTGGGCTATTATAGGGGCTTTGTGGACGGGTTGAACGGGGTGGTGACAAAGGAGGGTATAAAGGCCTTCCAGGGGGTATACTCCCTCGAAGCGGACGGTATCTACGGCCCGAAGACCGACGCGAAACTGCGGGAGGTGGCGGAAACGCTACAAAGGGCGCTGAACGAATACTTAAAAGGCAAGCCCGAAAGCCTTTCCTCCCCTCGGGAAAAACCCCTTTACGAAAAGCTCGTCATAGACGGGATAATCGGGAACAAGACCTGCGGGGCGATAGAGTTTTTCCAGAAATACACGGGCATAACTCCCGTCGGAGTTGCGGGGGCGGCCACGCTGCAGGCCCTCGGCATCGGCAAACTGATCTCTTTTAAGCAAAGTAAGTATTTCAAGCAAGATGAGTTTCGTTGCAGATGCAAGGGGGCTTTCTGCAAGGGCTTCCCCGAGCCGGTCAGCGAGATACTGCTCACAGTTTTGGAGAGGGCGAGGGAGCATTACTCCGACAGGCTCATTATCACCAGCGGGTTGAGATGCGAGAAGCAAAACAGGCGGGACGGGGGCATACTGCGTTCCCGTCATCTTATCGGGCGGGCGGCGGATTGCTATATACCCTCCGTGGCGGATAAGACCCTTTGCCAATATTTCAAGAAACAGCCGGAGGTCAGATATACCTATACGGGGTTTGGGGCGGTGCATGTTGATGTTTATTAGTGTGGGGGGTGCGTGTAGCGTTCTTGGGTTTGTTTGGGGGATTTATAATTGTGATCGGGTTATTTTGAAATGAAGTGAGGAAGAAATTCGGGGGGAAGAAATTTTAGAGTTCTGACCCGGTCAGTTTGATAAAAGCGTCCCCGGAGGGTTTTTATCATTGTGACCCGGTCACTTTGATAAAAAAGTCATTCCTTGGTTTATCCCGAAGGGTTTTATCATTGCGACCCGGTCACTTTGTTAAAAAGGTAATTCCTGACTTTATCCCGGAGGGTTTTAACATTGTGACCCGGTCATTTCGGGAAAGAGATAAATTTTGCTATTTTGACCCGGTCACTTTGATAAAACTTCTCTACCCGGTCAGGGTGTAAAAAAGTTTGAAGGGTGTTTTCTATTTTGACCCGGTCAGAATGTGAAAAACTGTTTGCAGGGTTTCCGTTCTGACCCGGTCACTTTGATAAAACATCTCTATCCGGTAAGCGTGTAAAAAGCTTGACGGGTGTTTTTTATTGTGACCCGGTAGAATGTAAAAAACTGCTTGAGGGGTTTCCGTTCTGACCCGGTCACTTTGTTAAATTATCTTTGATGCGGTCATTTCGGGAAAGAGATAAATTTTGCCATTGTGACCGGGTCACTTCGCAATGAAACGGGTAAGGGCTGAAGGGGAAAGATTTTTGTTTTCTGACCTGGTCACTTTGACAAAAAGGTCATTCCTTGGTTTATCCCGAAGGGTTTTATCATTGTGACCCGGCCACTTTGATAAATTATCTTTGATGCGGTCATTTCGGGAAAGAGATAAATTTTGCTATTGTGACCGGGTCACTTTGTAAAAGACTTGTTTCTTGCTTTGTCTCGGAGTGAATTTTTATTATTCGGATCGGGTGAAATAGGTGAGAGGCAAAGGAGAAAGGTTTTTATTTCTGACCCGGTCACTTTGTTAAAAAGGTCATTCCTTGGTTTTATCCCGGAGGGTTTTTATCCTTGTGACCCGGTCAGAATGTGAAAAAGCTGTTTGCGGGGTTTCCGTTCTGACCAGGTCACTTTGATAAATCATTTGGTCGTTGCGGAAAATGGGAAAAGCTTTGCCATTGTGACCCGGTCACTTTGTTAAAAGGCTCGTTTCTTGTTAGTGAAATAGGTGAGGGGCGAAGGAGAAATGTTTTGATTTTCTGACCCGGTCACTTTACAAAAAGAATCTCTCGCAAACAAACCCAAAAATACAAATCAAACAGAAATCCAAACCAAAAAAATAAAAGAAAACCCCCTCTCATATAATGAACTGCCACACCTTCGCCCGAACGCTTTCCCCCGATTGTCGCTTAATTGCGGCAGCGGAAGGGAGTCATACTGCGAAGCGGCGGGTAACACCAAAATTGCGTATCACTGCGAACGGAAATCCAAAACCGGGAGGGGCGCAAAAGTCGCAGGGAGCGAAGTTAAGCGCAAAACGAAGGTGCTGGGGAATTTGCAGGGAGCAAAGAAAAACGAACAGGGCGGAGCGGAGCGTCGGTGCGTTGTCCTTCCGTTTTTGTCGGCTATCGAAGCGAAGCATGAAGAAGTATTTACGGACATAAGTCCCCACAGCCATAAATTAGGACGAGAAACTTCCCTTCCGTATTCCGTGTTTCCTTTTCCGCCCTTGTCTTTGAAAACCAAGCTCCCAAGCTTCATAACCTTACCTCCCCGAAAAAAGAAAACTGCGGGGCTAATCTTCAACATACCAAACGGAAATCCAAAACCGGGAGGGGCGCAAAAGTCTCAGGGAGCGAAAATAAGCGCAAACGAAGGGGAGGGGGAGGTTGCGGGGAGCAAAGAAAAACGAACAGGGCGGGGCGGGCGTCGGTGCGTTGTCCCCCCATGCTTATCGGTTATCAAAGCGAATTACGAAGCATAACCCCAAACAGCGGAATAAGTGCGGAGCATAAAGTCTTATCTGCATGGCAAAAGAACGGTTCTGTGCCGTGCGCCGAGGGAGCTGTGAGAAGCTTTACAAACAAAGCTACCCTTCACGGGGGGCGGTAAAGCGTTTCCCCCCAAAAAATAAAAATTAAAGGAAGGTATATATAAATGAAAATAAACTGGAAAGTCAGACTGAATAATCCGATATGGTGGGTGCAGGCGGTGGGGAGCGTGCTTTTGCCCATAATCTCCTATGCGGGGCTGACGGCTAAAGAATTGACAAGCTGGAGCGCACTTTTCGACCTGTTGCGTTCCTCCCTCTCCAACCCCTATGTCCTCTACCTTGCGGCCCTCTCCCTCTGGAACGCCATAACCGACCCCACCACCGAAGGCCTCTCGGATTCGGTAAGAGCAATGGGCTACTCCGAGCCTTACAAGAATTGAACAATCCATGTGACTATTTACAAAGATATGGAAAGCAATGGAAAGCATTGCTTTCCATATCTTTTTCCCCCTGCCGTCCGCACATAAAAACACACTCTTTCAGCGAAAAATGCCTAAATCAAAGCATATTCCATTTGACATTCCCCCTCCCATATCATATACTTATTTAAATAAAAGTATTTTCAATAAACAAATTCACCGCGCCGACACAACTCATTCGCATCTTACAGCGGTTTATATCCGAAGGGGGAAAAGCAATGAATCGTAAAGAGTTCTTTCGTTTTAACACCACATTGGAGGGGCCTGCGAAAAAGCGCGGGATTAAGACCCTCACGGGGTTATTGGCGCTGTTTTTTGCCCTAAGCTTAATGCCAGCCTTTGTGCAGGCGGCCGCACCCACCGCGGTTTATGTGGGATCGGTCAATGTTACGACGGGTTTTTCGACTCCCAAGGAGCTTTACGGGGGGCTTGTGACCTATTCGCAGGGGGTTCTCACCCTGAATGGGGTCAGTGTGCCAAATACCGATTATTATGAAAAATCCGCCGTTTATACCGACGGGGACATAACCCTTACCCTTGAAGGGGAAAACACCGTCACCGGGCCCGGGCCGCAATATGTGGAAGAACAATCCCGGGGCATTAATGTGAACGGTAATCTCACGATAAACGGCGAAGGCAGCCTTAATGCGACCTCCGGAGATGCGAACGATAAACACCATTTTGAGGGCTACGGCATTTACTGCTATGGGGATCTTACCGTCAACGGCGGCAGTATAAAGGGCATCGGCGGCGGAACAAATGTTACCTCAAGCTACGGCGTTTACTGCGGCGGCGGTTTATTCGTCAACAAAGGCGATCTCACCGCACAGAGTATACAAAGCTCTCTTTATTGCTATGGCGTCAGATGTTATGGCGGCATTACGGTGACGGGAGGCACTCTGACGGCCATCACCGGCGGGGGCGGCGCAGATAAAAGCTTTGCCGTGCGTTGCAGCGGAGATCTTTCGGTTTCATCGGGCAGCCTTACTGCCGAAGCAAGATGGAGCGGAACGGACACGGTCGGCCTTGCTTGCAATGCCCTTAAATTATCGGGCGGGTATCTCACCGTCACCGGCTACGGGAGTTCGGCGAGCGGCATCGGAATAAGGGCTAACGGAAACATCGTTCTCACCGGGGGATGTGCGATAATTAGGGATGATACATCGGCAATGAACAAACAGCCCTCTTTTTCGGATTCCTCTCAATCAAATGACGAGTGGTATATGTGGAAGGCGAGCACGGCTCAAGCGCCCGAGGGCGATTTTACTTATGCCGGAAATAGCTCCACCTCCTCCTACTCCTATAATAACTCCCATAGATACATCGAAATTAGGAATGCGGTCACGGTGGGTCAAGGATTTACCGCCCTTTCCCCCGAGGGAGTTGGGGTAGAGTATACGGTTCTCACCCTGCCGGAGGGCGCCGAGCCGGGTACCGTGCAGGTTAAGAACTACTCCCGAGATGTCTGGGATCGACCCCCTGCCGTCGATAGCGCAACCTCGGAATTGACGCTGACGCAAAGCGTGACAAAGGCGGAAACCGGCGAGAACTTTATTCTCACCGCCATAGGCGATTACGCTTTCTACTCTTGCGCAAATTTAACGCTTAAAAACGGTCTGCCCGAGGGAATCAAAACCATCGGAGAGAACGCATTTTTTAATTGCACTTCCCTTGTACTCACAAGAATGCCGGGGGAATTGACGCAAATCGGAAGGTTTTCTTTTCAAAACTGTGACGCATTAAAAGACCTCACCTTTTCAAACAAGCTGACGGCCATCGACAGAGCGGTTTTCCAAGGATGCTCCTCCCTTGAAAGCCTTACCTTCACCTCCCTCGACCCGCCCGCTTTGACAGACACCTCTTTTTATGCCTGCCCTGCGCTCACCTCGGTATATATACCCTATGGGGCCGAGGGATACTTAACCGCGGAATATATGCCCGAAAACGCAGTTTTAAAGAACAAGATAAACTTTACCGGCAAGGTGACCGATGCCGAGACGGCTTCAAGTGTTAAGGGCGCAAATGTCAGTTTGAGCATAGACGGGGGCGAGACGGTCAGCGGAGCAACCGACGACGACGGTCAATACAGCCTTATATACGATATGCCCGCCGCCGGGGGCCGCAATTACTCTCTCACCGCCGTCAAAGCGGGATATTTGCCCGCAGACGAAACCTCCGCGGTGAATGCCGCAAATATGATTCAGAATGTTGAACTGACCGCCGAGGCTTCCCCGACGATCACGGGAGTAACCGAGTTGACCCTGGCCGACGGTTATGACGCGACTTCCACCGGGGTTTTCACCGCCACGGGCGCGCCCTTACCCACCTTGACAAAGACCGAGGGAGCCTCCCTTATCACATACAACGATACCACGGGCAAGCTTGACATCGCCCAAGGGCTTGCGCCGGGGGGATATATCCGGTGGTGCTGACTGCCTCCAACGGGGTTGACCCGGACGATACGCATACCTTCACCCTCACCGTCACCGCCCCTCCGAGTATCACGGGAGTAACCGAGTTGACCCTGACCGCCGGTTATGACGCGACCTCCACCGGGGTTTTCACCGTTACGGGTACGCCCTTACCCACCTTGACAAAGACCGAGGGAGCCCCCCTTATCACATACAACGAAACCACAGGCAAGCTTGACATCGCCCAAGGGCTTATGCCTGGGATATATCCGGTGGTGCTGACCGCCTCCAACGGGGTTGACCCCGACGATACGCATACCTTCACCCTCACCGTTGACCCAAAGGTTTACGAAATAAGCGGCGGCGGCCTTCATACGAAGATAACCGACAAGGAAGGTCTTGAATTCACCTCCCAAGGCGATTACGACGATTTTGCGGGGGAAATGACGGTTGACGGAGGGGCGGCTCTGCCTTCAACGACCTTCGAAGCACTTCCGGGAAGTACGGTGGTGACGCTGAAGGCCGCATATCTCGACACCCTCGAAGCGGGTACGCACACCCTTCGCATTTACTTTGCGGACGGATACAGCGAAACAGATTTTGAAATAGCCGATTACAACCCCCAAACGGGGGAGGAAAGCCCGGGGATATTTGCGGGTGCGGCGGTGATGATAATTTTTGCGGGTATTGCTTGGGGTGTTTGCGGGAAGAAGAAGCGGGAGATGGTTTAAACGGGGATATGGCGGAGTGGTATTATAAAATTCATTTCGCAAAATTCTTTTTGATAAATTGAGCCGGTCGCAAGGATCGGCGGTATAAGAAGTAACCGGGTTTTGCTGACGTGTGATAAGGATGTTTTTCAAAAACTAATCTAAATCAAGCGTAGCAAAGGGAAACAGACAC
>JAAYHF010000019.1 GCA_012727485.1 Eubacteriaceae bacterium | reverse complement strand
TGCTAAAATGTGTATAGGGTTTCATCGCTTTACTTCCTTATGATTGATTTTTCCAATCTTATTATATCGAAGTTTGCCTTGATTCCCTTTTCTTTTGGGGTGTTGCACTTGCTATTGTATAGTGCACCGGTCACTTTGGAAAAACGGCTCTTTTAAGTCTCATTCCGTGATAATATGGAAAGCCAAGAGAAAGACCTTTTTAGCGAAGTGACCGGGTCAGAAAATAAAAAACCATTTATCTCTATTCACACTGTATACTTTATATTTTTTCATTAAGATAGATATTATAAGCATCTACGTTCAAGACCATATACCGTTAAATACCTTGCGGTTGAGGTACGAGCCAAGTATAGTAGGATCTTTTTACCTTTCTGACCCGGTCACTTTGGTAAAATGATTTTGAAAGTTATATTAGTATTGAATTTATGTTTTTTGCAAAGTAACTTGGGTCAGAAAATATAAGCAATACCGTGCTAAAATAAAACAAAATGTTTGAGTGCGTCACTTTTAAAGATTGTTCGCATTTTGACCAGGTCACTTTGGTAAAACACAAAACAGCAAGAGATTACCTCATTAGTCTTATCCTGCGGGGAGCTTCTGTCGGGCATGCTTCGATGCGATGTGATATTACAATACGAATTTTATGGTGTTGTTATAAAAGTCTAGAAACAAGCCAAGTACAGTAGATTTATCTGTATCTTTTATCTTTCGGACCAGGTCACTTTGGAGAAAGTTTTTATGTAAAGTGACCTGGTCCGAAAATTAAAATCTTACCGCACTCGCCGCCCTATCGCTTTAAGCTTTCGATTTTGAAAATGCTTTAAAACCTCACAAAAATTAAAAGATATTTGCATTTTGACCCGGTCACTTTGATAAAATGCAATAAGACAAGCGATAAGCTCGCCAGTCTTATTTAGCATGGAGTTCCTGTCGAGAGGAGTACATTTCGTTGATGTGTACTTTGCTATGCGAATAACACTGTGTTGCCTAATTTTACATTTACGGCTATTGGATTTGAATATATGGTTTATTGGAGCTTTTAATCAAGAGATTGCGGCCGTGCTTTGGGGTGGTGGTGTGACCCGGTCATTTTGAAAAAACGGAGGTCTTCCCATTGGGACCGGGTCAGAATATTAAAACCTAACTTTTAAGAAGTGACCCGGTCCCAAATGAAAAAAACCGTAATGCGTTGCAAATTTCATTTTTCGAACAGGTCTTTTCATTCTCCGTGGTTACGACTATGAATACATACCGAAACTGACCCGGTCCCAAATGAAAAAGTTTATAAATATTTGCAAAACCCCCTCCCCTATGTTTAGTACAGCTACCGATTTTCTCGCTTTATAACAGGTAAATTTATTGACAAATTGCCGCACGGAGGATATAATATTGTTTGCTGTGTGCGTCCGAATATGGATGTATACACAATGTATCCGCTTGCGTAGGGCTTTAAAGCGAAAGCGCCTTGACGCAGCGAGGTTGGAAAGTGGAGGTAATATAAATGTACGCTATCGTAAAAACAGGCGGCAAGCAGTACCGTGTGGAGAAGGGCGATGTCATTGACGTCGAAAGAATCCCACTCACAAAGGCAAATCAAAAGACCTACAAATTCAATGATGTGTTGATGGTCGCGGACGGCGATAAGGTCACTTTGGGGACTCCCACCGTGGAGGGCGCTCAGGTGGAGGCGAAGATCCTTTCCGAGGGAAAGGGCAAGAAAGTCGTCATCTTCAAATTTAAGGCTAAAAAGGACTATCGCAAGAAACAGGGACATCGTCAACCCTACACAAGGCTCGAAATCACCAAAGTCGGCTTTGAGGCAGATAAAACCGAACCGGCGGAGGAGGCGTAAGCCTTGATAAAGGCGGTTTTTCGTTTCGTTAAGGGTACTCAAACGATAACAAAGGTCAGTCTTTCGGGTCATGCGGAAATGGGCGAATACGGTTACGACATAGTATGCGCCGGGGTCTCCGCCCTGATGATTGCTTCAATAAACGGTCTTGACGAATATGTTCAAACAAAAACCAATGTTAAGATTGAAAACGGCGAAACTTCCTTTGAGATAAACGAAACAGACGGCTACAAAAGCATTCAAGCCCAGGCAATAGCCAACACCCTTTATTTGGCGATGCTGGGAATGCAAGACGAATATGAGGATTATATCGAAGTTATTATAACCGAGGAGGAAAAAGATGATTAGATACACTATCGACAATCTGCAACTTTTTGCACATAAAAAGGGAGTGGGAAGCTCAAAGAACGGCAGAGATTCCAACGCCCAAAGGCTTGGCATAAAAAGGCATGACGGACAATTTGTTCTGGCCGGTAATATCCTTTACCGCCAGAGAGGAACCCATATACACCCCGGACTCAATGTGGGCAAGGGCGGAGACGATACCCTCTTTGCAACATCGGACGGAATTGTGAAATATGAGAGACTTGGACGGGATAAGAAGCAGGTTTGCGTTTATCCTGTTAAGGAAGCTTAAGGAAGATTTATTTGGGGAGCCGCCGGGGTTGGCGGCTTCTTTTTGTTTGTTTGAGTTTGTGAGTTGGTTATTTTGATGATTTATTTTGATTTACAGAACCGGTTATTTTTATAGTGTTTCGCTTTTACTTTTCTGACCCGGTCCGAATGGTAAAAGCTTAGTTGTTGTCACTTATGGTTATGGCTGTGCTGCACAAAAGCAAATTATGAAAAAGATCAAATGCGATTAGTGTTTTTAGGGTTTTCTTTTAAAATGGATTTTCGTATCTTAATAAGAGTAGAAAATGCTCTCCACTATTATTCCTCCACCACCACCCTAACCCCAAACTCCGTCCTGACATTAGCCTGCCCCCCACCGGAGGAGTCGATACAGAAAACGATAAGCTTCCCGTCATATTCCCCCTTCGAAAGTCGCACATCATTGAGTAAATCCCCGGTTTCTATCCTGTAACCCGGAGATATTATACCGGACTGCATTATAATCTTGTTCCTTACACAGAGCCGAAAAATGACGCTTTGGGTGGACCTTAAGGGATTTTCCAATGTGAGCTTTGCCTTACCCTCGGATAAATCGATCCTGAATACCTTTGATATGCTCAAACTGACTGCCCCTCCGCCCTCGGGAGCGGCAAGCTTTTCCGTGTTCTCCCCCGCCATCGGCGTTGCGTAATGGTCAATCTCCCGGGAGAATTCTCCGAGGGTTTCGAGGGAGGCTTTGCTTT
>JAAYHF010000137.1 GCA_012727485.1 Eubacteriaceae bacterium | reverse complement strand
ATCCGGATGCTTTAAAGCATAAGCTTTCGCTTATGCTTTTGCTTAAGCTTTAATCTCACCCGCATAGCGGGCGGTTTTTGAACCCGGGCACATCGTGCCCGAGTTCTGCGCTAAAGCACTAATAAATAAAACAATTTATTCGGAGGTGAGCGAAATGCCCTTTATATTAAAGACGGGGGACATTACCCGACAGAAAACCCAAGCCATCGTCAACGCCGCCAACAGCGCATTAAGGCAGGGCGGGGGCGTTTGCGGGGCGATATTCAAGGCGGCGGGGGAAGAAAAGCTGCGGGAAACCTGCGAGAAGATAGGGAGCTGTCCCACGGGTCGGGCGGTGATAACCCCGGGATTCGACCTTGATGCCGAATATATTATCCACACCCCCGGGCCTGTCTGGGAGGGCGGAGGGAAGAACGAGGAAAACCTGCTTTACCTCTCATATCAAAACAGCCTTGCCTTAGCGCATGAATACGGGGTAAAAAGCATTTCCTTTCCCCTTATATCCTCCGGCATCTACGGCTACCCTCCCCGGGAAGCCCTTCAGGTGGCAAGACGGGCCATTGTGGACTCCCCCTTTGGGCAGGATATGGACATATACCTTGTACTCCACGACAGAAGCTGGGTTATCCTCCCCGACGAAAGACAGCGGGACATCATCGGCTATTTGGAGGAAAAGAGTACCCGTCCGCCGAGATACGAGGGGGCGTTGAGAACCGGGGAGTCAAAGGAGGGCCTCGGGGACGCGGCGCCAAGGCAAAGACGGTTGAAATCAACCCGCCCCGCTAAAAGGGAAAGCAATGCGGACTTTGCGGAGGATTGCTGTTGCTTTATGCGGGAAGAACCCTCCCCCGCCCCGCCGAATATAACGCCAACAGCGAAAAAGACGGGCAAGAAAACGACCCTAAGGGAGATACTGTCCTCGGCGGAGGAAACATTTTCGCAAATGCTTCTCAGGATAATAGACGAGAAGGGTTACACCGACTCCGAGGTCTACAAAAAAGCGAATGTGGACAGAAGGCTCTTTTCCAAGATAAGGACAAATCCCGATTACAGCCCCTCCAAATCCACGGTCATTTCCTTTGCCATAGCCCTCGAGCTTGACGGGGAGATGACGGGGGAGCTTTTGGCAAAGGCGGGCTATGCCCTTTCCCCCAGCGCAAAGGCGGATTTGATAGTGAGCTTTTTCATCGAAAGGGGGAATTACGATATATTCGAGCTGAACGAAACCCTCTTTGCCTTTGACTGCAATCCCCTCTGATAAAATGTCGCTTTGCGAGCGACCACCTTTGCTTTGCGGCGGGTTATAATAAGCCCACAGTAAATCAAAGGAGAAAAGAATGAACGCAAACTTAACGGAATTAATTTTCATACTCGACAGAAGCGGCTCCATGGCGGGGCTGGAATCGGACACGATAGGGGGGTTCAATTCCCTCATCGAAAAGCAAAAAAGCGCCGAAGGGACGGCCTATGTGACCACTGTGCTTTTCGACGA
This sequence comes from Eubacteriaceae bacterium, assembly GCA_012727485.1. Lineage (GTDB taxonomy): Bacteria > Bacillota > Clostridia > Eubacteriales > Anaerofustaceae > JAAYHF01. Next base: position 9,281 of record JAAYHF010000137.1, on the reverse strand, counting down.
CAAATACGAGCTTTTGCACGACAGGGCGGATATAAAGGGCATAAAGCCCTTGACCGAAAAGGATTATTATGTTCGGGGAATGACAGCCTTGATGGACGCCATAGGCAAGAGCATAGCCAAGACCACCGCCGCCTTTGCCCATATCGAAGAAGAAGCCCTGCCCGCAAAGGTGATGATGGTTATCACCACCGACGGAATGGAAAACGCAAGCCGTGAATATAACTCCGACTCCGTAAAAAAGTTGATTGAGGCTAAAAAGAAGGAGGGCTGGGAATTCGTATTTTTGGGTGCGAACATCGACGCCGTGCAAACCGCCTCGAAAATGGGTATACCGGCGGACATGGCGGTGGATTATCATGCGGATAAGGCGGGGACGACCCTGAATTTCTGCGTCCTCAACGAAGCGGTGAGCAGGGTGAGGAGCGGTCGCTCCCTTGAAGCCGATTGGGCAAAGGAAATAAGGGCAGATCATAAAAACAGGAAAAAAGATAACTGATGCGGCATATAATAGCCCATGAAGATTAAAAGATTAAAAGGCAAATCAAAGGCGCAGGCGTTAATAGCTCCTGCCCTTGTTTTCATTTTTGGGGCCGCATTGATGGGATTCAACGCCCTCGGCAAGGCCAAGGGCTTCAGGGACAACGGGGAGATCGAGGGTTATCTCACATCAATGGGCATTTCACCGAAGAAGATAAAGGAGGTTTATATCATTCCCTCCCGCCGCAGTGGCGCCGCGCCCCTCGGCTGTGCGGTGAGTTTCAGCGCCGCTGTGGTTTATACCGACTTAAGCGGTCAAACCCTGACTTATATCAGCGAGGCGGTGGAGCTGATTGTCGGGGAGAGTAGCGGTGAAAGTGACGGCCGGGCCTTGGGCGGCTATACCATCACTTATAACGAAGGAAAATTGACGGGAAACAAGTTCATTTTCACCCGGGAGGGAGGGGTGAGCCTGACCGCATGTTTCCACAATGTCAGCGAAGTTTTCGAATACACCGTCGCCAAGTACTCCCCCGATCAAATGGGTTATGCCCTTTTGGTCAATAAATACTCCACGCTCGAAGAAGGCTTTTCCCCTCGGGAAATTATCAGACCCCGGGATATTTTGAATTACTACGGCGAACAGGCCGAAGCCTCCCATTTGGAGAAGCAAGCCGCCGAATGCCTTACGGAAATGTTTGCCGCCGCAAATCAGGCGGGCTATGAGCTTTGCCTTCTTTCGGGTTATAGGAGCTATGCAAGACAAAGCTATCTTTACAACAGGGCGGGGGGAAAAAACCAAACCGACACCGCCGCGCCGGGGCAAAGCGAACATCAAACCGCCCTTGCCGCTGACATAACATGGGGTGAAAACAAGGGGATTCTCGCAGTATCCCGCCAAAGGGATGCCGAATTCAAATGGCTCACGGAGAATTCATGGAAATACGGCTTCATACTCCGCTATCCGAAGGGCTTCGAGAAAATAACCGGCTACGACTTCGAACCATGGCATTACCGCTACATCGGCAAAGAGGCGGCCGAAAAATATCGCCTTTCCGACTGTTCGACCCTTGAGGAATTCATCGGTTCATATTATTAAAAGCCTACCGTTAAAGGGCAAAAAGGCAGGGACGGGGTAAATTTTTATTCATATTTCGACAAAACAATTTATCAGCGGTATGTAATCGAATATATTTGGTATATAATTATTTTGAAGTGGTGGACTTACAAGGAGATATTCATGTACTATGTATACATCTTGACAGATAAATTGCATCGCTCCTTTATCGTGGGAGGCACAAATAATGTGGCGGCTTCCGTCAAAAAGCAAAAGGAGCAGTACCTCGAACAACAGGAGAGCCTTGATAAGCCCCGCATGACCAAACTCGTTTATTTCCGGGAATTCCCCGAGAGAAACGACGCCTTCGAATTCGCCAAGGAAATTTCGGATCTCGAGCGAGCCGAAAGGGTCGCCCTGATAGAAACCATGAACCCTGATTGGGATAATCTTCTGCCCTACTTTACGGGGCATATCGTGATAGACGACTGAAATTAATAAAGCAAACGGCACAAAAGGGCTGATACGCACCCCGGGTTGTGCCGTTTTTTTATACGGATTTGCAAGAACTTATGTTCGATTTTTTTGCGTAAATGTTGTACTTTTAGTTTTTTGTATGATATAATTTTCAAAAGAGCTGTTTTAGGCGGCGGGCAAGGGGTTACTTGGACTAATCGTAAGGAGAAAAGGAGACGGCGGATTCATAGTTTAAAAGATAAATGCCGACTATGGTAAAAACTTCTTTGAAATGAAGAACACGGGCGGGGTGAACTTGGCTTTACGATATAAGATCGGCGGGCTAAATAGCGAGGGAAGGCGCAAAGTTGATGAATAGGGGGTTGGGGGCTGTCTTTGGTTTTTTATATCGGGAAGTAATGGAACTTGCGTTAAGGGAATGAGAATTTTGATCGTAGGGCGATGATGTAGAGGGCAAAGGCAAGAGATTATAATTCCGATTAATCCCTCACCTTCATTACCCCCTCAACCTCCCCATCAACCTCCTGCGGATTATCCTTCTCCGTTTTAACCGCTTTAAACAACCTAAAATACATAATAGAATACATCAAAAGCGAAAAACAGAGCATGACCGAGCAGGCGCCCATCATACCCATGGCCGCTCCCTTCGGTATGCCGGGCAAAAGCACCAAAAGGGTGACGCTGACATAAAGCACGGCGGTGCAAAGCTTGCCGTACCATTTAGCCCCGGACATCTCCCGGGTGCGCTTGAAGAACACTATGCCCATAACCAGCATCGTTATCTCCTTCACCACAAGAATGATAAAGGGCACCATAACGAAATCATACCTTAATATCAGACAGAAAAGTAAAACAGCCTGGGTCAGCTTATCGGCGGTGGGGTCGAGCAGGGTGCCCAGCTTGGTGACCTGATTAAAGTGCCTCGCTATATACCCGTCCGCCACATCGGTTATCCCGGAGATAACTATCACCCCGGCGGCCTTGTAATAATCCATCTTAAAGCAATAAAGCCAAACAAACAAGGGCAAAAGCAGCAACCTCACATAGCTTAGGATATTCGGTATGGTTATAAAATCTTTCTTTTTTATAAGTTTATCATTCATATGTAGATAGTCAGCCGCTTATAGATGCATCAATCAAAGGTGACGCTGTTTAAAAGGTCAAGCACAGGTTCGCCCTTCAATATTCCCTTGTGATAAAGGAAATCCGCAGGGTTGTGCAACCTCGGATGTTCTTCCCAAATCCTTTCGGCAAGCTTTTTCGACTGTTCGAGCTTACTCCTTATCTCCTCCTCGTTCATGTTCATATTCAAAGCACAGGAGGTCATTTTTGCATTAAAAAACATATAATCCTCAAAGGGAATGTTTATCCCCGAAGCGACTTTCGAAAGATAGCTCCCCCGCAGACCCATTCGCAGAGAAGAAATCAATTCATAATCCTTATTTATGCCCATATCGGACATTTCCGGCTTTTGGTAACCCATTTGAGCCAATATATCGTCGCGGAAAGCATAATCATAGGCGGCGTGACCGAAAATGAATTCCTCAAAGGCTTCGGTTTCGAAACGGGCGGCGGTTTCGTAATTCGAATCGATCAAATGGTTGTAATAGTCAATGGTGTTGCTGAAAAGGAAAGGGTTTTCCTTTGCGGTCACATAGTCCTTCACATAGCCGGATATGATGGAATATCTTTCCGCGTTGATCAGAGAGGCGATGTTGCTTAATTCTTTGAAATAATAATTAATAAGTCCCTGGTTGCAACCCGAAAGCTCCGCAACCTGTTTTTTAGTCACACTTTTGTAGCCCTTTTCAAAGAACAATATCTTTGCACATTCATAAATTTTTTGTTTTGATTCCATAATATATTCCTTCTTCAATTCTCATTCAATCATACCACATTTTAAAGCAGATAATACCGGGTTTTTCTTATTTTCAACAAAACAGACAGCTTTTCCGGTTTATTGTACAATGCGCCGGATTTAACAAGGATTAAAGCCCAATCGGCGGGTTGGATTGTGGTCAAAAGCTCATGGAAGCAAATACTTATATGAGAGGGCCACCAATCACGGTTAGCGCTATGGTGATATTTTTCTTTTTACTAAAAAAAGTACGCTGCACTGCAGCGTACTTTGTGATTTCTCATATCGGCAATATTGTGTTCCCGGAAATGTTAAGCTTCGGGGGAGCCGGCGGCCATGGCGGCCTTCTTGGCGTTCTCCTGAGCATAGAAGACGGCCTTGTCGTCCGTGATCTTATATCCGCTCTTGAATACGAGGAATCCGAGAATGGAGGTCACAAGGGGAACAAAGCAGTAAACTGCCATATAGGTTTTCTGGAACTTAACAAATGCATCGGAGGTTCTGTCCAGGGTGCCGGCGATTTGCTGATTGTTGAAATCGTCGAACTTGATCCATGAAAGAACATAGGCACCGAGGGTGCTTCCGATGGTCATGGAAGCCTTCATGGGAACGAAGGTCAGGGAGTTAACAACACCGCGCATATCCTTGCCGGTCTTGTAGTAACCGTATTCTCCGAGGTCAAGAATGTAGTTGGCGCCGAAGCCCATCTGCAGATAGGTGACAGCCTGGGTGATAACGGAAATGACGGTCATATAATAGTAGCTCTTAAGGCCGAAGATGTAGTAGAGAATGTGGGAAACCCAACCCGCTACCTGGGCGATATAAAGGCTCTTGATCTTGCCGAGCTTAACGCCGATCTTCGGAATGAACATTGCGAATACAAAGCCGAAGCAGGTTCCGATACCGCTTCCGATGGAATACCAGGAATCGAATCCGCCCATTACCAGTGTCCAATAATAAATGGAAATGGTGGAGAAGATGTAGGTACCTATCTGAACGATGATCTGCCAAGTGAGATAAACAATGAGCTGATCGTTGGTGGTGATGGCTTCGATGACTTCCTTGAAGGAAACCTTTCTTTTGGGAGCGTTGTGTTCTCTGGGCTTGTCATAGGCCTTTGCAACGGACTGCAACCAAAGACCGCCGATGATTATCGTCGCGCCGAAGATGGCGGCAACCACGGTGTAACCCATGGCGGGGTTGTTCAGGGCTTTTCCCACGAAGGTGATGATGGGAACCGTACCGAAGGAAAGGAAGATGCTGGAAGCGGCGTTGACCTGGGTGGATCTCTGGGCGATCCTAATGCGGTCGGTGTAGTTACCGCCGGCCATCAATGCCATAACGCCGTACTGTGCGGTGGAAACATAGTTCATGGAACCGTTCAGAAGAACATAGAATATTCCGATGAGGATAACTCTGAGCCCATAGGGAATGAAGGAAATGTCTGTGAACTGTCCTACTCCGCAGATGAAGATGACCCATTTAAGCATCTTTATCCAGGGAAGATAACGCCCGCCCTTGAAGTTGGCGGATTCGATGATTCCTCCTGCGGTGACGCAGATGATGAAGTCCAAGAACTTCGATACGAGGAAGATTGTACCCATGGCGGCGGTGGTGACGCCGAGATAGGTGGTCATGAACAGCGATACATACAGCAGGGGCAGCCATACAGCCCATGTCTGGAATACGCCGTAGAATGAGTATGCCCAAATGGCATTATTACTCAGTTGCGCTTTTTGTTCTGTCATGTGATAATTTCTCCTTTTTAATTTTGGAATTAATCCTGAGCCGATGATGAGAATGATGCCCTTTGTCCTTGATAAATTAGGATAAACGGGAAATAATTCCAAAAAAATAATATCACTTAATACCCGTTTTGTCAAGAAACAAAAACTTGGCAAAGGGCATTTTAATAATGCTTTTTATATGTTTAATCCGTTATCGCACTTTTTGATTTTTCAGGTTTATCGGTTCGTTTTAACCTTTCTTATGCTTTTTTTGCCCCTGAATTCGGCTGATGGGTTACGGGAAAACTGAGGAAACAATAAACGGCGGGCAAAAGCCCTTATTCAAAAATAGCGGTTCTTTTTGATTGTTTATGAATCCACATCAATATTATCAAAGCCCTTTATCGGCGCAGGCAGGCATAAATTGCTCTTTACGGGCTGACGATAATAAATTATAACGAAACACATTTATACAAGACCGCCGCCTGTTATAATGAATTCAAGAGAGGAGATCGCCATGATTAAATTAACCGCAAGGCAGGTTTATGAGAGCTTCAAAGCCGCAAATTTGCCCTGTTACAACGAGATTGAATACAACGAAGAAACGGACGAGAATAACCAACTCGGCAGACCCGGCTGTTACACAAGCAAGGTAAATTTCAACGACAGGCGTTTGGACGAGGAGGACTCCGAATCCTGCAAGATAGAAGCCTTCGATAATATGGAGGACGCCGAAGCCCGCAAGGAATATGTGGAGAGGGTCATAAGGGAAAATCCCACTCTTTTAAAGAAGCAATATATGTATTTAAAAGGCTTCGTCCTTGTGAGAATACCCTTTAAGCTTGCGCCGAAATATGTCAAGGGCTATGAACAGGTGCTTGATGCCCTGCTTGAAGGCAGGGATGTGACGAATATGTTCGAGCCCTTTGTCGAACTACCCGGCAAAGCGGCCGATAATTCCGCCGAAATGCCCGACGAAACGGAAGTAAAAGTGACCTATACGATAACCTTCGAGGACAAAGAAGAACAAGCCCCCGAAAACGCTCCCGAGGTTAACGAACCGATTATACCCGATTTTACCGAGAGGTTCCAACTCGAGGATTTCAGCTACTGCGTACCTGCGGGATGGTTGTCCAACATCACTCAAAAGGGGAATTACCACTATGCGAAGCAGCTTCAAAAGCTCGACGGCGGTTATATATATTGCACTATAAACGCCGTAACCGGATACAAAGAGAAAAAAGCGCTCAAAGATAACCCCGCAGACGTTTTATCCCAAGTTTTTGAGGGCATGAAAAAGGGATTTGTGGGTTTGGGAGGGATACCGAAGAAAGCGACCCTTGCAGGCCTTCCAACCATAAAATATTACGCCAATGTGAAACTTTCGGGAGATAACCACCTTTGCGGGGGGCTTCTCACCGCCGGTGTCTCGAGGATCTACAGCCTGATGTTTGTGATGCCGAATTACAGAATTGAAGATTATGAATCTTTCATTGAGAAGTTTGTTTCGCAAACCCGGCTCAATACGGATATCCAAAAGAGTTCCCCTTTAGGTTCACTTCTCTCCAAATTCAAAAAATAAAAGTATTACTCGGCCGGAATCAATTATTCCAGCCGAGTATTTTTATCGCTATGTAATTGCAATAGCCGTAGGCGCTCAGGGGGTAATAACGGCGATCTATGGTATTTGAAAAGGTGAGCAAATCCGCCACATTCCCCGCCTTGTCGTAAATAGGCCCGGCGCAGACTATTATATGGGTATATTCGCCGTTTATCCTTTTGCATATAATTATATCCCCCGCTTCCAGAGAATAAATATTGGTATCGGCGGCGGCCACCATACCATAGCCCGTGTTTTGGGCGGAATATCTGTGGAAGGCGCTGACCAGCGTCCAGGAGGAGGTGCGCCCGTAGGCGGAGGCGGAGTTATCCAAGGGCCTTGAAAAATATTTCCAACGGCTGTTTCCCGCCGTATCCATGGGAATTCCCCCCGCATGGACGCTCTGGGAGCCGAAATTGGCGCAGTTGCCTCCCCCTAAGCTGTAATCCGCATACTGTGGATTGCGGGAAAGGGCATATTCGGCGGCGTAACTTAGTGCCGCTTCCCTGTTATAGGGATTATCGGCGACGGGGTTATCGACCCCTTCCGCAATGAATAGGGCGAGCTGACCGTTAAGATAGTTGATATAACTCCCTGCGGTTGAAAGGAAACCCTCCCTTAGCGCCTCCATTGTGGCGGCGGCGGTTTGCCTTTCGTATTTACCGCTTTTCCTTAATATATCCACGGTTATGAAAACCTCGTCCACCCTCTCGTAGGCGGTCAGTTTGGCCTGCCCTTCGGAGATGTCCGCCTTAAAAGTAACATCAATCTTTTGGGTTTCCGAAAGGATATCCTTACAGCAGTTAAAGCGGCAATTCATGGTTTCTTCGGCTGTGATAACGCAGATATTTCCCCTGATGGAAACGCTTTTGATATAAAGATAACATTCGCAGAAGCGCATTTTCAAATCCACCCTCTGCATCTTTCGCATACCCACCACCATTTCGAGCACACAGCGGCTCCTTTGGGCTTCAATGCCTGCGGGGTCAAGGAAATATCCCGTTAAATCCTTCTCGGTCAGTTCTGCGATGCCCCTGTAATAATCCTCGGTGAAAGATACCATCAGCTCAACGACATCGCGGCGGGAAGAAAGGCTTGAGGGAATATCCTTTGCAAACACCTCCACTTTCGCCGTCGGTTTTTCCCCCGGCACCATGGCGGGCAAATTTATCAATTCCGAAGCTTCCGGTTCACTGCCTTCTTTTTTAATGGCGATATATCCGCTTGTTATCATAATTACCGCCGCCAAAAAAACGAAAAGCAGATCGCGCCCGGGGCTGTACTTCACACGGCGCACCTTTTTCATTTTCTTATCCTATTCCTTTGCCGAATTTCACCGGACTCTAAAGGGCTTTTGTTGTGAAGATTATATAACTTCAAGCGGGGGGAAAACAAGGGGAATGCGGATAAGGGCTTTTAGGCGCATAAATAACACGATAATATGCGGTTATTCGCAAGGGAGGGTTGGAGGTTATGCAGGGTATAAAAACAGAAGTTACTTTGCGGGGAAAAACCGAAAATTACTTGCAACAGGGAAAAATCACGCAGTTGCTTACGGCAGAAAAAACCCCGTAATTATTTATAATAGTAGGGGAAAACATTTCGCAGATACTTGCAATATGGGAAAAACATTTCGCAAGCATCTGCAATGGGAGTAAAACATCCCGCAGAAGCCTACGGGAAAACATCCCGCAGGCTTCTGCGGGATGTTTAAGATGTTTGATTTATGTACCTCTAAGCTTTATTCTTCCTTTTCTTCAATATCATTATCACCGCTATGCCCGCCGAGGCCACAAGCAGGATCGACATTGCCACGAGGGCGCTGTTTTCGCCTGTGGGCGGGTTATTGGCGGCGACATTGAAGGGAGCTTCGGCAAAGCCGTCCGTGAAATAGACCCGAATGGTGTGTTCTTCTGCGGTGAGGGTATCGAGGAAGTCGGGGGTGAGGGTTATCACCGTGCTTCCCGGCTCGTCGTTAAAGGCCTCATCGGGTATTTCAACTCCGTCCACCTCAACCTTATTGTCAAAGTCCTCATATTCACCGTTGGAGGTAAAGACAAGTCCCTCCTTATCAATTTGCTTTAT
>JAAYHF010000136.1 GCA_012727485.1 Eubacteriaceae bacterium | reverse complement strand
TTATCTGGGTGCCGAGCTGGGAGATGGTCTGCCAAATGAGGTAGACGACCAACTGGTCGTTTCCGACGAGGGCTTGAGCCATATCCTTGAGCTTGACTATTCTCTTGGGAGCGTTGGGATCTCTGGGGGCTTCCTTGCCTTTGAGTTCGGAAGCGAACCAGAAGGTGCAAAGAAGGTAAAGGGCGGCGAAACCGATGGTGCATACCGTATATCCTCTTGCGGGGCTGTTGAGCAGCTTGCCGACGAAGGTGATAAGGGGCACCGTTCCGAAGGAACGAAGGATTCCGACAGCGGCGGAGATCTGGGTGTTCTTCTGGGCGATGGCGATGCGGTCTGTGTAGTTGCCGCCGGCCATAACCGCAACCAGTCCGTAGTTGACGGTGGAAAGGAAGTTCATGGAACCGTGCATGCAGATGTAGCTGACCGCTATAACCGCGAACTTAACTCCGTTGGGCAGGAAGTTCAGGTCGATCATCTGACCGATGGCTCCGATGGAAACGACCCATCTGAAGATTTCCATGATGGGCAAATATTTGCCCTTCTTGAAGTTGGCGGATTCGATAACGGCTCCGCAACTCATACAAATGATAAAGTCCACAAATTTCGCAATAACGAAGATTGTTCCCATGGTGACCATGTTGATGCCCAGATATGTGGACATGAACATCGTGCCGTACATATACGGAGTCATAATGGTGAACGTCTGCAAGGACTGCGTCAGGGCGTATGACCATATCGCCCGATCGGATACTGTCCGTTTTTGTTCTGTCATGTGTGAAGATACTCTCCTTTTCTTTTTTTTGCGGATAAAACTTGATAAACATAACACCGTCTTGCTTTAATCGAATTATAATATGTCTATAATGTTTTGTCAATAATAACTTTTTGTTCAAATTTTCGAGCGCCTTTTGCGCCTTGTTTTTTTGGCTGATCAAGACGCTTTCGGCTTAATATTTTATCTGCCCGATAATTTTTTTTTGATTTATTCAACATTTTCGAACCATGTTTTTCTACCCCCCGCATATCATTTATATGAAACTATCAGCGGAAATATCAAAGAAAATTGCGATACCTTATTCTTTTACGATGCGAAAGGGCTTTAAAATGATGCGACAACACAAACGGGCGTAAACAATAAGAACCATTTACCAAGCCCCGACAAAAGCGATCAAGCACAAACGGCAGAGCCTTCGGCTTTAAACGATGATATATAACAAAAGCAAAATAAAATAATTTTACCGAATCAAGATATTCTTGCCGCACAAGGCCGATTTTAACAAAAAAAGCTTCAGCGGTTTAATGGGGGCTTTGTTCTTCACAGTATTCATATGCCGGTCAAAGCGAAAAGGCATTTCCCCCATTCACGCCCGTAAGCGGAACCGAATATATCAACGGCGATAAGCGCAACGAGTTTTCGTCGCATCAAGTGACCCGGTCGGAAACGGAAAAAGAGTTTAGGTGATTTGTCTGCAACAGCCCGTTTTTTTTGAGACAGGCGGAGAATATATGTCGGGGCAGGGCGGCGGGAGGTTTATGACAGATAAGTAAATGGGGGATATACAAGGATTCACCGCACGATAACAAACCTTGGAAAAGCAACTGTCCGATTTCTCCAAGCGATAAAAGGAACACTCTTACCATTTCACGCTTAAACCGGGAGAGGGTCGTTTTTGCGCAGTAAACCTTTACGAAGAAAGAAGAAGCATCACTTCTAAGCGGGGAAAAGCCCGTTGGGGGGTATGTCATGCAGGGTATCGCTTAAAAATAAATCGCGCGGTGTTATCATAACTCCCGAAAATACGCTATATGTGCCGACAGGTCGATAATTAACGCCGTCTTTGCCCGAAAGAGGGGCAGAACCGATAAAGCCTAAATGCGAAAACCCAATAGAAGCCGAAATGCGTGGGAAAGCGACGAATTCACAAAAAAGTAATCCCCGACATTCATAAGCCCCGGCAAGGTCGCACGGAGGATAAATTCTACCGAAAAAGTTAAATTGGGGAAAAATCCCCGGCTTTAATCGGACAAAAGAAAAAATACTCGTTCAGTCGAATTTGGGAAAACCCTCCCCCGGCTAAAGTCAAACGGGGGAAAATCCTCCGACTTTAGTCAAATTCCGAAAAAACTCCCCCGGCTAAAGTCAAACGGGATAAACTTCCCGACTTTCGTCTAATATGTGGGAAAAATCCCCCAACTCTGTCAAATGGGTAAAACTCCCCGACTTTCGTCTAATGATGAAAAACCTCCCCCGACATAGTCGGGGGAGGTTTTTTTTATATCCGCAATAATAATGTTTCTATATCAAAACTAAAGAAGCTGATATTTCCTTAGTTTTGCCGAGGTTTGCTCGATTTTTATGCCTGAGCTTTGGCGGCGGCGGCTTCGGCGGCTCTCTTGGCGTTCTCTTGAGCGTAGAAGACGGCCTTGTCGTCGGTGATCTTATAACCCTTTTTGAAGATTATCATGCCGAGCATGGAGCCGACAAGCGGAGTGAAGCAGTAAGCGGCCATATAGGTTTTCTGGAATTTGATGAATTCCGCGGAGGTTCTGTCGAGGGTTCCGGCCATGTTGGCGGCGTTGAATTTATCAAAACCAATGACGGAAAGGAAGTAGGGGCCGACTGCTCCCGCGATGACGGAGGAGAGCTTCATGGGCACGGAGCTGAAGGCCGAAACCACAGCCCTGTAATCATTGCCCGTTTTATAATAGCCGTATTCGCCGAGATCCAAAACATAGTTCGCTCCGAAGCCCATTTGCAGATACATAACCGCGGAGGAGGCGATGCCGATGGCGGTCATGAAATAATAGCTCTTGAGGCCGAGGAAGAATCTGAGAAGGTGAGCCGCCCAACCCGCATACTGGGCGATGAAAAGGCTCTTGAGTTTTCCGAGCTTAACGCCGATTTTAGGCACAAACAGGGAGAAAATGAAGCCGGAGCAGGTGGTAAGACCCATACCGATGGAATACCAAGTGGTATATCCACCCATGACGAGAGTCCAATAATAGATGCCGATGATGCTCATTATCTGAGCGCCCAACTGGGAGATGGTCTGCCAGGTGAGATAAACTATAAGCTGATCGTTTCCGGTTAAGGCCTGAAGCATATCCTTGAGCCTGACTATTCTCTTGGGGGCGTTGGGATCTCTGGGAGCTTCCTTGCCCTTGAGGGAACCGGCCAGCCAGAAGGTGCATATCATATATATAATGGCAAAAGCGAAGGTAACGACGGTGTAGCCGCTGGCGGGGTCCTGGAGGAGCTTGCCCACGAAGGTGACCAGAGGCACTGTGCCGAAGGAGCGCAAAATTCCCATGGCGGCGGAAATCTGGGAGTTGCGCTGGGCAATGGCGATGCGGTTGGTGTAGTTGCCGCCGGCCATTACCGCCATGATGCCGTAGTTGGCGGTGGTCAAATAGTTCATTGAGCCGTGCATACAAATATAGCTGACTGCCAAAACGACGAATTTAACGCCGTAGGGCAAGAAGTTCAGGTTCGTCATCTGTCCGATGGCGCCCAAAGCCGCAGTCCAGCTGAAAAGCTTCATTATCGGCACATATTTGCCGCTTTTGAAGTTGGCGGATTCGATAACGGCCCCGGAGGTGAGGCAGATTATAAAGTCCGCAAATTTAACGAAAAGATAAATTGTTCCCATGGTAGCCATGTTTATGCCCAAATAGGTGGTCATGAACATACTTCCGTACATGTGGGGCAACATAATGGTGAATGAACGCATGGAAGCGGTTAGCGCATACGCCAGAATGTCACCGGTGGAAACTGTCTGTTTTTGTTCTGTCATGTGTGATGTTTTCTCTCCTTTGGTTTTGTTTACTGCGAATTAGCTGTGGCGATAGAAACATTAATCAGATTATAATATAAGTTTAATTCCCCGTCAATGGTATTCTTTTATTCAAAAAAATATTACGATTAATCCTCATTTATTCGGGCTACTGACGGCAACGAAAACAAATACGGCAATGCCTTCTTGACTTTTTTTATTCAATAAAACAAGAATATTCGGGTAAAAAAGCCGACGCATAACCGAAAAGCGCCGAAACTTTTCCTTTAAATCGTTAATACCCTTGAAAAATATCCAATGATACATTTACAATAGACGCATAAAACATTTAAAGGAGAAGGTAGACATGAAAAATTATTTTGACTTAAAGGGACAGGTAGCCATCATCACCGGTTGTTCCGGCGGGCTGGGAGTGCAGATGGCGCACGCTCTTGCCAATCAGGGCTGCAACATCGTACCTATCGCCCGCAGAAAAGAAAAGGTTGAGGGAGTTGCCGCAGAGCTGGCTGAAAAGTACGGCGTTCAGACCCTTGCCGTCGCTTGCGATGTGACGAGTACCGAGCAGATTAAGAATGTGGTTAAAGTGACCATGGAAAAATTCGGACGCATCGACATTCTCATCAACAACGCCGGCACCGGCGGTTGCGCGCCCGCAGAGCAAATAACCGACGAACAGCTCATCGACGAGATTCAAATAGATTTGGTCGGCACCTTCAAAATGGCCCGTGAAGTGGCGGCATCCGCGATGATCCCCGCCAAATACGGCCGCATCATCAACATCGCTTCCATGTACGGTTTGGTCGGCAACATGGTTCCCGGAGCCGAGGCTTCCCCCTACCATGCGGCAAAGGGCGGCGTTGTGAACCTCACCCGCGCTCTGGCCGCCGAATGGGGTAAATACGGCATCACCGTTAACTCCATCTGCCCTGGATATTTCGAAACTCCGCTGACCAAGGCCACCCTCGAAACCGAATGGTTCTCAAATTACGCCAAGGGCGCCATACCCGCCGGTCGTTACGGCAAAGAGGGCGAACTTGACACCACCGCCATCTACCTTGCCTCCCCCTGCTCCACCTTCACCACGGGAATGAACATCGCCGTTGACGGCGGATATACCTGCATATAGACAAGGCCTGCAACAAGTTAAGTAAATTCGGCCGCCCCGACCTACCGAAAGGGGGCGGCTTTTTTTGCCCCTTTTTCCCTCGGGCAGATTATTAAATCATTATAAATCCCCGCTTTTCCGTCCCATCGGCTATAATATAAACATAACCATATAAAAAACAACCGAAAGGAATCGCAATATATGTATGAAAATAACCCCATGGCCTTAGACGAGGAGGAATTGCTTTCTTACCGCAGTGAGTATATGAGAAAGGTTTTCTATTGGATGTTCGGAGGGGTTTTCATAACCTTCGCCGTAGCCTATCTCGCCGCCTCGGGAAACGGTTTTTATAATATTTTGGAGGCTTTCCCCTCCTTTCCCATCGTTCTCATGGTCGCCCAGCTTTTGGCGGTTGTGGTATTGAGCGCGGGGATAAGAAGGCTCTCCCTTTCATGGGCAAGGTTTTTGTTTTTAGCCTATTCCGCAATGACGGGCTTGACCTTTTCCGTTTTCTTCATTGTCTATGAAGCCTCGAGCCTTGTTTTGGTTTTCGCTTTGACCTCGGTTTTCTTCCTTGCCATGGCCGTATACGGCTCCATAACCAAAACCGACCTTTCAACCCTTCGCCCCGTTCTCCTCGGAGGGCTTATCTGCCTTTGCGTATTCGGGATATTATCCCTCTTTATAGATCTGAGCCCCTTTGAAAAAATCGCCTGCATATTGGGATCTGCCCTTTTCATGCTTTTGACCGCCTTTGACATTCAGCGGGTGACGAGTTATTTCGATATATACTCTTCTGACCCCTATATGCTCGAGAAGGCCGCCGTATACGGCGCTCTCACCCTGTATTTGGATTTCATCAACATATTTATCAAGTTTTTGCGCCTTTTCGGAAAGAGCCGCAGGGATTGATCTTTCCTTGTAATTCCACGAACACAAATCGGCATATAAAAACGGAGCCGCTATACGACTCCGCTTTTTATTTATGATGAAAATAACTTCAATCCTTCAACTTCATCCACAATTCCATATAGGTGGTGTCCTCGTCATGCCTTTCATATACCTCCGCACAGAAGGGTTCGGCGGAAAGCTTATGCCCGGGCAGGAACATCTCATACAGGTAATTTGTGGCCTTGAAAAGGGCTTCCGTCACCAAAGCTTCGAAATTCTCAGCTTCAAAACCGCATACGGCGTATTGACCCGCCTTAAGCGTATAAACCTCAAAGCCCTCGGGCAAAGCGCCTTCTTCAAAGCTCCCCTGCGCTTTCGCCCCCGCAAAATAGGTGTAATAACCGGGCTTATCCGCGCCGTACATCACCCCCAACTCGCTTGCCTGCGGCTTGACGGCGGGAATAGATTCCTTTTCGCTGTGCAGTTTGTCCCAAAGCGCCGCCATGGGGTCTTCCCCGGTGGCGGTGAAAATGTCATCCTCTTGGGTGTCGTTTTTGCCCGTAGGCGCATCGCCGATGGGGGCATCCCCCATGGGGGTGTCCCCCATGGGCGCTCCTCCCATTTGCGCCACAAGACTGAGTCCTATATAGCAAACATCCTCCTCGAGGGTTTTGCGGTTCACCTCCAGCACGATTCCGTCTGTGATGAGGGGAACTCCCTCGTCCACCAAAACATAGTTCAAAAGCAACTCGGGCTTGGATATGTGGTGGAGCATACGGGGGGCTTTGCGGTATTCCTCAGGAGTCAGACCGAAGGATTCCTTAAAGCAACGGGTGAAATGTTCGTGGGAAGAAAAACCGAGATTCAGAGCTATGTCGAGTATCCTGTCCTCCCCCTCGGCCAAAAGGGGCAGGGAGACGGAAAGCCGCCTTTGCTTTATATATTCCGCCACCGGCTTTTTCACCAAACGGCTGAAAAGCCGCTGATAATAAAAGGGGGAAAGGGCCGCCGTTTTAGCCAGCTCGTTTATATCCGGCGGCTGTTTTAAGTTTTCTTCGATGACCTCAAGGGTCTTTTGTATTTGTTCCCATGCGTGCATATCGTTAAACCTCCAAATGTATTTTTCACGGGTGCGTCTTATCGCAAGTTGCCTTTATTTGCAATGGTTTTTCCTGCGACAAATTCACTGCTGTGATAATAACATAATTAACCCTTCTTTTCTTGACCCTGTATGCCCTGTTTACTCCAAAGCCCAGTCAATCGGGGTCTGCCCGGTGGAAATGAGAAAATCGTTGGTTCGGGAAAAGGGCTTGCTTCCGAAAAACCCCCGGGAGGCGGAAAGGGGGGAGGGGTGGGGGGAGGAGATAATAAGGTGCATCGGGTTGGTTATAAGGGCGGTTTTGCTTTGGGCAAAGGCACCCCAGAGAATGAATACCACGGGGGAGGTCTTTTCGTTTATTACGGAAATTACCCCGTCGGTGAAACCCTCCCAGCCCAGCGCCCTGTGGGAAGCCGCCTGATGGGCTCTGACGGTCAAAACCGAGTTCAAAAGCAACACCCCCTGCTTCGCCCATTTTGTCAAATTGCCGCTTTTGGCGGGGGGAATCCCCAAATCCGATTCCAACTCTTTATATATATTGCGCAGGGAGGCGGGTAAATCGACCCCCTCGGGAACGGAAAAGCTCAACCCATGGGCTTGCCCCTCGTTGTGATAGGGGTCCTGCCCGAGTATCACCGCCTTTGTCGCCCCATAACTCGTATAGCGAAAGGCATTGAATATATCGAACATATCGGGGAAAACCCTTTGGGTTTTGTATTCGTTGGCAAGCTTCGCCCGAAGAACTCTGTAAGGGGCGCTCTCAAATTGGGGGGCGAGTATGCCGTCCCAGTCGTTTTCGAGTATCACTGCCATATCATTCGCTCCGCCAAAGGCATCTTTGCACCGCCTTCTCCCAGCCCTCAAGAAGCTCCCGGGCCTTTTTGCGCTCCGTTTTCGGCTCGAAAACCCGCCCTGTGCGCCTGAGTTTGCCGAGAAAATCCATATCCGGGAATATCCCCGCCCCAAGCCCCGCAAGGAAGGCCGCGCCGAGGGAGGTGGTTTCCGTGTTGATCGGGCGGTTCACGGGAAAGCCCATTATATCCGCCTGAAACTGCATGAGGAAGTTATTCTCGGCCGCCCCGCCGTCCACATTTATGGCGGGCAGGCGCAACCCCGAATCCTTTTGCAGGCACTCGGCCAGATCGTATACCTGATAGGCGATTGCTTCCAAGGCGGCGCGCACGATATGGTTTTTGTTTGCTCCCCGGGTTATTCCGGTGATTATTCCCCTCGCTTCGCTTGCCCAGTGGGGCGCTCCCAGCCCGGTGAAGGCGGGAACGATATGTACTCCCGCCGTGTCCTCAACCTTCAATGCACACTGTTCGCTTTCGGCGGAGTTTTCAATCAACCCCATTTCGTCCCTGAGCCATTGAATCACCGCCCCGCCCACAAAGACGCTGCCCTCCAGGGCATAGTAAGTTTTGCCCCTAATTCTGTATGCGATGGTGGTGACAAGGGAGTTTTTGCTGAAAACGGGGGCCGTCCCTGTGTTCATCAGCAAAAAACAGCCTGTGCCGTAGGTATTTTTGGCCTGACCCGCTTCAAAACAGCCCTGCCCGAAAAGGGAGCTTTGCTGATCCCCGGCTATCCCCGCAATGGGTACAGCCTCCCCGAATACTTCCCTATCCGTATATGCGCATATCCCCGAACTTTCCACCGTCTCGGGCAGCATTTTTTCGGGTATTTCGAACTTATCGAGGAGCTTTTCGTCCCATTTGAGCTTTGTTATATCGAAAAGCATGGTTCTGGAGGCATTTGTGTGATCCGTTATATGGGATTTGCCCCCGGTGAGCTTATATATGAGCCAAGAATCTATCGTGCCGAAAACCACTTCCCCCGCCTCGGCCCCTTCCCTCGCCCCGGGGACATTGTCCAAAACCCATTTTATCTTGGTGGCGCTGAAATAGGGGTCTATCAAAAGGCCTGTGGTTTTTTGCACATAATCTTTGAATCCCTCATCTTCGGAAAGCTCCCCGCAGTATTCGGCGGTTCGGCGGCATTGCCAGACTATGGCGTTGCACAGAGGTTTGCCTGTGCGCCTATTCCAAATGACCGCCGTTTCCCGCTGATTGGTAATGCCGATGGCGCAAATATCCCCCGGGGAAAGAAAGGCTTGGCGGAGGGCTTCTTTTATGGTGAAAAGCTGTGCGGCCCATATTTCCTGTGGGTCATGCTCCACCCAGGCGGCTTTGGGGTAAATTTGGGTGAATTCCTTCTGTGCCGAGCTGACGGGATCGGCGTTTTCGTCGTATATCACACTGCGGCAACTTGTGGTTCCTTCGTCCAATGCAAGGATATATTTCATTTGTTGTTTTCCTTTCCTTAAGCTTTATTGTTTTTCTGCTTTCGGCGCTTTTTCCATTCTGCATATATTATAAATTATCTTGGTCTGTTGAGGATATTTATTTTGATAATATTCTTCGGGGTGTGGTTTGGGGGAGATAAATATAAGGGAATCAGGTGTGAATCGGTTTTCGCAATCCTTATATTGAAATGAATAAAGAGGATAAATGAGCCGAAATCGGAAAGGAGCGTTTTAAGCATTCAGCCGTTAAGCCTTGGAGCAATCCCGCTTTTAACAAAGTTACACTATCTAAAAAACGCCCGATAAATAACGACACATTTAAATAAGGCCGAAAAGACAGAAAAGAGCATATGCGTAAAAGCTCCTACAAGCATTTTTATTAAAGTGACTTGGTTCACTTTGTGACCGGGGGAGATTTAAAAGCCTTTTTACGAATAAAGCAAACCTGCGAGCAAACTTTATAAGCCCAAGCTACGAAATGAGCAGAGCGAAAGCAGAAGCCGACGGCGAAACCGCCGCAGGGGACGACTTTTGCGACTTGCAATTCGTCAATTACCACTGACGAACTATAAATAACAAACACGCCGAATGAAGATTTTTTTCGAGTGATAACTTGTCTTTAAATGTAAAATCTATAATTTATGTTTTTCCCGCCGCACCCCTCAGCGCAGGCAAAACGAGCATAAGCGATAAATCCTTTGAGCCTAAAAACGCCATGACGAGATTTTACCTTGACGAAGTTGACGAGAATAGACCGAACAAGTTACAGCCATGTAAATTTATACCGAAAATGAAACTTGCCTTTGAATAAGCAATACGCTTTTAAATGAGAAACTTATGCGGTCAAGAATCACCGCTAAAGGGCAAACTCACCCGAAAGACGAACAATTTCGGGCGATAATCGGCCTTGAAAGGGGATCTCGTCCTTTTGAGTTCTTAAACAAACGGCAAAGGGGGGCGGTATTACCCGCCCCCCTGTTTTAAGATTTCAACCTTCATGGTTTTTATAGCGGCTCTTACCGCCGATATTTAAGACGACACCGCACAATTCGCCATAAACCATAAACGGCATGACATACCCCGACGGGTAATCCCGACCGGATAGCCCGACGAGACTACCTGTCGGGCTTGACCGACGGGACTACCTGTTGGGTTCGACCGACGACGGGCTTGACCTCTCCAAGCTCAAGCGTGAAAGGGTAAGCGTTTCCCTTTTATCGTTTGTGGGTCAAAAGGGCGGTTGCGCTTTTACCGTTTGCTTTTGTGCGGTAAAGCCTTAGCTTGCGCTATCCCCTGCGGAGTTGATCGGCGCAGAAAGATGGCGGCTTTTACTGTTGAACCGTCGGTTCGTTCCCGCCGGAGGGGTTATCGGTGGGGTTGTCGGGACTGACGGGATCGAGGGGGGCGGAGGGGTCGGAGACGGGTGGGGTCTGCTCCTCCATGGGGGGCGTACCCTCCTCGGCTTCCGTGAGCTTAACAAGCTTATCGAGAACCTTTTTCAGCTCCTCCATATATTGCCCGTAGGCCGCCCAATCGTTTTCCGAAAGGGCGCCTTGGGCTTTGTCGTAAAGCTCCTCGGCTTCTTTGGCCAACTTACCGGCGGTGTCGGTGGGTTCGGATACGATCTCCCCATTCCCTCCTGAGGGATTGCCTCCCGAGGGTTTACCGCCCTCGGAGGGCTCGGGGTCGGTTTCCCCGAATATTTCCTTCAGGCATTGGGAGAGGTTATCCCTCATTATTATAATATCCCCATAGCTGACTATTACCTTTTTCATCTCCGGTATGGAGGTGGAAGAACTCGTCGCCTGAACATAAATCGGCTCAACATAAAGTATGCTGTCCTTTATGGGTATCGTCAGAAGGTTTCCCCTCAGCACCGAGGAACCCTCCTGCGCCAAAAGGGCGAGCTGGGGCGCTATAACCGTATCCTGATCTATCCTTTGCTCAATTTGCATCGGGCCGTAAACATTGCTGTTTTTTTCGAATTGATAGAGAATGAGCTGTCCGTAATCCTCTCCGTCGCATATACCCGCCATCCATGCCACCATATTATCCTTATTTACCGCGGTGAAGGGCACCATTAAGAGGAATTCCTCGGTGCGCTCGGGCAGTTTCATTATCAGATAGGCGCTTTCCACCTTCATGGTGGTCTTGTTGTTCTCGTATTGGGTGGCTATTGCCCATTCGTCTTCCTTATTATAGAAAACGCTGGGGTTGGTCATGTGATAGGTGAGATACATGGCGGACTGAATATTGAAATAAGCCTCCGAATAGCGTATATGGCGCTTGAGATAGGCGGGCATTTCGGCCATATCCTTGAAAAGCTCGGGATATATTGCGGAGTAAACCTCCACGATCGGGTCGGTATCATCGGAGATATAAAAGTCGATCTCACCGTTATAGGCGTCCATCACAACCTTGACCGAACTGCGTATATAATTGAAATCGCCGTTTTTGCCGTAGGGCTTGGCGTAGGGATAGCGGTCGGAGGTGGTCATGGCGTCCAACATCCAATAAAGCTTGCCGTTTTCAATCACCAAATAGGGGTCTGTGTCGAAGGCGAGGAAGGGGACGATGCTTTGGGCGCGGGAGATTATATCCCGATTCATCAGCACCCGGCTTTCCCCGGTGATGTCGGTGGAAAGAAGGAATTTCATTGTGTTGTATTTGATGCAGAAGGCTATGCGGTTTATGAGGCTCAGCCTTATGCCCGCCGTTCCGTCGTAGGAATTTTCCACATTATTGCTTCCCGAAGGATAGTCGAATTCCTTGGCGAGGGTGTTGACTATGGCGTATTCGTCGGTGGATTCCCCGAAATATATGCGGGGCTGATCGGCTTCGAATTGGGTGTAGTCCGTCTTTGTGGGTATGTCGTAGGCGGAAAGCACGGGCTGACCCGTGTTGGTGGTGGTGTTCACCGGGGAGATGACATAGCCGAAGCCGTGGGTATATTTCATATATTTATTGATCCATGTCTGGGCGTCAGCGTTGAGCTTGTCCGTATCCAATTCTCTGGCGGAAACGAACACCTGCGTATAATCCCCGTTCAAATCGTAGCGGTCGATATCCACATCGTTGAATTGATAATAGGTGCGTATGGACTGGGTGGAGTTGTAGGCGTCCAGGGCGGGCAGATAGTCGTTTATTGAAATGTTCCCCACGGTGACGGAATTTTCTTCGATATCCTGCGCCGTGAGGTCGTATTTGACATCGTAGGACTTCACCTCAATATCATCCAGGGCATAGGCCGCCTGGGAACCTTGTATGGCATAGGAGATATAAAGGGCCTCCTTGCTGTATTCGTTGGGGTCAACGATGAGCTTTTGTATGAATAGCCCCGCCCCCTTGCCCACGAAAAAGACCGCCGCAGACACGATATAGGTTATAATCATCAGCTTCGCTTTTTTGGTCAGCGCGCATATTAAAGTCACCAAAGCGCACAATAGGCAAAAGACGGCCATCACCGTATGAAGCGGGGCGGTCACATTCACATCGGTATAGGAAGCTCCGTAGAGTATCTCGCCGTTTTTAAAGAGAATGTCGTATCTTGAAAGATAGAAAATCAACCCTCCGAAGATGAAGGCGGCGCAAAGGAAAAGGGCGGTTTGTATGCGAAAGCTCCCCCAAAGACGGGTGAAAAAGCCCTTCGCCCCCTCAATCCCCATTCTGCGCTCGAAACTGCTCTTTCCCGCAACCACCAAGGTCGAATAGACCATGGTGACCGCAAAGAGCAGAGCCGCAAGCCCCGCGCCCACCCAAGCCGCGGATTTATAGAAGGGCAGTTTGAACATATAAAAAGAGATGTCCTTGTTAAATATCGGGTCCGTCTCCCCGAAGGGTACGCTGTTGCGCCATTCAAGCACATCGTACCACAGATTATGGGTTATCACCGAGGAGGCGAAAAGGGCGATCGCAAGGGCGATCAAATAGGGCAAAACCTTCCTCACAAAGCTCTTGCCGCCCATCTTTACGACAGATCCGCCGGAGAGGGTCAAAAGCTTGAAATAGGCGGAAAGCAGGACGAAAAGCCCGGCAAAAAGGATACCCCCCATTTTAAGCTTTGTGAAAAGCTCCGTTAAATACACGCTCAGATAGCCCGTGTCGGTGTACCATAATATATCAATGTAAATATTGTTGAAAACCGCAAACAAAGCGCCGAGTATTATCAATACGATAAGTATTATCAATACAGCCTTCAGCACCTTGCTGTTATCCCTCTTAGTTTTCATGTTTTCTCCTTTATTTTGTTATATGAATCATTGTCATTTTTTAAGCCCGTTATGCTTCGCTTGCCTTCGATCCCTCGGTAAAATCCGAAAACACGCCGCCGCACACCTTACAAGCGGCTGTATATTGCCCCAAAACAGACGATAAAGCAAAAACGCCAAGTCTCCGCATCATCATTTCAACCGAGCCAAGCAATCCATGCCGAAACCAACCCTTAATACCGCACAACGCACTCCGTAAACTACCCGTTAAGCGCAGTCCATGAAGCGCACCCGTTAAGCGCAGTCCATGAAGAAGAATTAAATCAATGCCAAAGCATTGATTTAATTCTTCAAACAGCAAAGTATATCAATGCCCCGCATTGATATACTTTGCTGTTTCGAACAAACCATCTGAATAATATATTGAAAATCCCCCCATTTTCACCCAACTCCTCTTTTTCGCACCTAAGTTTGCCCCCGGTTGTATTTCCGCATTAAAAAGCGTTTTTCATAGGTTATCAACAAGAGTTATCAACAGGTTGCCAACACCCCCCGAAAAATGCGTCAGTCTTTGACATTTTTCGATAAGCCCTATTAAAAATCCCTTGATTAAGCCATTTTTCCAATCGCTCATTCGTGTGCAAATTCCCAATATTCAAGTTTTTATTCACGCAAGCTTGAAATTTATGCACACCCTGTTCGATAAGCCTCTTTCTCTTTTACCCGCATAAAATAAGGTAAATTACGCATGGTAAAGATATTTTGCTATAATAAATTGTAGCATAAAACAATTTGTGCAATAGCGGTTTAAGGATATTTTAATGATGAATCAATTTATGGATATTGCCCTTGAACAGGCTCGAAGGGCCCTTGTCAAGGGGGAGGTGCCAGTGGGGGCGGTGATAGTTCGGCAGGGCGAGGTAATATCCCAAGCCCATAATGAAGCGCAGTTTAGCGGGGATATGAGAGCCCATGCGGAAATGAGGGCGATTGATGAGGCCTTGGGACTTTTGGGTAAAAGAAGGCTTGCCGAATGTGAGATTTATGTCACCCTGGAGCCCTGCCCCATGTGCGCCTGGGCCATAAGGCTTTCTCGCATAAAGCGGGTGATTTACGGCGCGGCGGATTACGAATACGGCGCCTGCGGCAGTGTATACAACTTTTCTCCCTCCGGGGAGGGGGTCTTTACCTTGGGGGGAATAAGGGAGAGGGAGTGCGCGGATCTATTGAAGGAATTTTTCCGCACAAAAAGAGAATAAAAAGAATAACCCCCGAAAAACGGCGCAAACTAAACGGGAAAACAGGGGGTATGTGATGAACGACAAAAGAATATACAACAAGATAGCCCGCCGCTGCCCGCTTTTCAAAAGCCGTTATGACGGCTTGACCAACCTTGCGGAAACAGGCGACATCTCAAAGGAAGAAGTGAGCTGTGAACTTTGCATGAACTTTATCGGAGGAAAATGCAAAGAAGATATGATCGATGTGGTGGCGGACAGGATATTCTGAACGGTTTTAAGGGAAGTGAAACAGCGGGGCTTTGGGGCTTCGCTGTTTTTTGTTTGGGGCGGCGGTTGGGGAGCGCTTTTTGCTTAGGTGAATTTATTTGCGGGCAGAGTGTTTTAATTAAAGTAAGCAGGGCGGAAAGCAAACGGTAAAAACCATTTTCATAAGCGGATTACAGGGCTTTTCTCTTTTAGACCATTGCACAATTTAAAAATGAGGTTTTTCACAAACTGACCGGGTCAGAATGTAAAGGGGCTTCTTTTGTGAGTTTGCCAAATTGACGGGTCACATTGACAAATCCGCAATCGCCCCTTATCCGGTTTCGCTCTTTTCCTTCTTCGTCCTTTTTCCCTTCTCCACCCTCCCACTGCCCATTCCCCCCCGATGCTTCCGAAAACTCACTAAAGTCTGCTTCATGGCACTTTTATCAAAGTGACCGGGTCTGAAAGCAAACGGTAAAAACATTTACATAGGCGGAGAATAGGGCTTTTCGCTTTTAGACCATGTCACAATTTAAAAAGGAGGTTTTTCACAAAATGACCGGGTCAGAATGTGAAGGGGCTTCTTTTGTAAGTTTTGTTAAACCGACCGGGTCACATTGCCAAGTACGCAACTGCCCCTCCCCTTCTTCGCCCTTTTTCCCTTCCCCACCCTCCCACCGCCCATTCCTCCCCGATGCTTCCGAGAACTCATTAAAGTCTGCTTCACGGCGTTGTTATCAAAGTGACCGGGTCTGAAAGCAAACGGTAGAAATCATTTAAATAGGCGGAGAACATAGTTTTCACTTTTAGACCATG
>JAAYHF010000135.1 GCA_012727485.1 Eubacteriaceae bacterium | reverse complement strand
GGGGCAGGTCGATCAACTCAAGGGAACTGCAACCGCCGAAGGCCTCCTCTTCGATTTGCTCAAGGGTATCGGGCAGTATGATCGTTTTGGCGTTTTCGCAACCGAAGAAAGCCCTGCTGCCTATTATTTTCACGCCGGAGGGGATTTTTATATGGCGGGAGGCGCCGCTGTATTTTATGAGGACGCCCCCTTTAATATTGAATTGCTTTTTACTAAAGAAGATCTTCGTTTATTACCTCCCAGGGGAAAAGTATATCGGTGCGCCCGAAATGCCCGTAGGCGGCCGTGTCTTTATAGATGGGGCGTTTCAGGTCGAAAAGGTCAATTATCGCATCCGGTCTGAAATCGAATTTTTCTTTCACTATGGCGGAAATCTTATCGTCGGAATATTTTCCCGTGCCGGAGGTGTTCACCATTACGCTCACCGGGCGGGCCACCCCTATGGCATAGGCCACCTGTATTTCGCATTGATCCGCAAGTCCTGCGGCCACTATATTCTTTGCGGCGTATCTTGCCATATAAGCGGCGGAGCGATCCACCTTGGAGGGATCCTTTCCGGAAAAAGCGCCTCCGCCGTGGCGGGCATAACCCCCGTAGGTATCGACGATTATTTTGCGCCCCGTCAGTCCGCTGTCGCCCTGGGGCCCTCCCGTGACGAATCTGCCCGTGGGGTTCACATATATCGTCAGCCTCTCGTCCCTCATATTTGCGGGAAGTATGGGATTGATAACATTTTTGATTATGTCCTCCCTTATTTGCTCCTGGGTCACATTCGGGTCGTGCTGGGCGCTTACCACCACGGTATCTATTCTTATGGGTTTGTCGTTCTCATATTCCACAGTGACCTGGGTTTTTCCGTCGGGGCGAAGATAATCGAGGGTTTTATCCTTTCTCACCTTGGCAAGCTGACGGGCGAGGGCATGGGCGTAGTAAATGGGCATGGGCATTAGGGTATCGGTCTGGTTGCAGGCGTAGCCGAACATAAGCCCCTGATCCCCTGCGCCGTGACTTTCGTAGTCTATCCCCGCCTTGGCCTCAAGGGATCTGTCCACCCCGAGGGCTATATCGCTTGACTGCTCGTCTATGGAAATCATTATCCCGCAGGTGTCCGCATCAAAGCCGAATTTCGCCCTGGTGTAGCCCGCATTTCTTATGGTATCCCGGGCAAGCCTGTTTATATCCACATAGCAGTCCGTGGTTATTTCCCCCACTATCAATACAAGCCCCGTGGTGGCTATGCACTCGCAGGCTACCCTCGAATTTTTGTCTTCGGCAAGCATTGCGTCCAAAACGCTGTCGCTTATCGCATCGCACAGCTTGTCCGGGTGGCCTTCGGTCACGGATTCCGATGTGAATAAATGTCTCATTTTCTCTCCTCATTGCTAAAAAGTTATTTTATGTTTGTTTCGTAATAGATTCTGTTGTGTATAATTGCGGTTTCGGGGCGACCCCGAAGGCGTCAGATGCTTAAATCAAATTCTCCGGGTTAAGCCCCTCCAGCTCCTTTAAGACAAACCTGCCGTTTTTGCGGATCAACACATCGTCGAAGTATATTTCCCCTCCGCCGTACTGCTCGGTTTGCATAAAGACCAGATCCCAATGTATTATGCTCCTGTTGGAGTTGTCGCAGTCGTCGTAGGCGCTTCCCGGGGTGAAATGGAAACTGCCCGCTATTTTCTCATCGAAAAGGGTGTTGAGCATGGGGGAGGTGATATAGGGGTTCACCCCGAAGGAAAACTCCCCGATATATCTTGCCCCCTCGTCGGTGTCGAGGATTTTATTGAGCTTTTCGGTGTGGTTGCTTGTGGCCTTTACTATTTTGCCCTGCTTGAATTCGAAGCATATATCCTCGAAGGTCGTTCCCTCGTTCAAAGAGGGGGTGTTGAAGGTGATGATCCCGTTCACCGAATCCCTCACGGGAGCGGTATATATCTCCCCGTCGGGAATGTTGTATTCCCCGGCGCATTTGACGGCGGGAAGCCCCTTTATGGAAAAGCTCAGATCCGTGTTTACCCCCGTCAGGCGCACCCTGTCGGTTTTTTCCATCAGCAACTTCAAGGGTTCCATAGCCCTGTCCATTTTAGCATAGTCAAGACAGCAGACCTTATAATAATAATCGGCAAAGGCGCTTTTGCTCATCTTCGCCCCCTGGGAGGCGGAGGCGTTGGGGTAGGCGAGGACGCACCACCTTGTATTCGAAACCCTCTCCAGTGACATTTCGTCCATGGCTTCGTTGTAAATGCGGGTTTTCTCATAGGGAACATCGCTTAGCTCGAATTGATTGTCGTCTCCCCAAATGCTTATATAGCAATCCATCTGCTTCATAAAAGCAAGCTTATTATCCGCTTCGATTTTAAGCTGATCTGCGGAAGCGCCCAAAAGCAGACTGCGAAGCACGGTGTTGTCCTTGAGCCACACATAGGGGTAAGCCCCCGCGGCGTAGGCCGCTTCGACTATATCCGCCGCAAGCTCGTAACTGTCCGCCCCGCTTCCCACGATCAGCAGTTTGTCTCCCTTTTTGGCCTTCACTGAAATATTCACCAAATTTGATGCAAGCGTTTTATTTCTCGGATCCATTTTATTCCTCCCTGCGGGCAACTGCCCCGCAGTTAAATTTTTAGGATATTACGGGTTTACCCATTGGGTTCACCCTGATTATGAACAGGCAAAGGGAATTATCAACAGCTTATTCACAGCGGATAACACCCTTGCCTTTATCGTTGCGTTTTAGTTTGCTTTGGCGGTTGCTTTGGTTTTTGCATCGCCGTATCCCGGCTTTGCCCCGCCGTATCCTTTCAAAGTTATGGCGGTTTTCTCCCCAACCCGAGGCTTGCGCCTATTGCCCGCCCAAGGCTTTCTTACTCCCGTTATTATTCCCGCAGAAAAGATATTTCTTTCCTTTGCGCGGGCGTGAATATCTCCCCGAGTTCGGATTTCGGCGGGTCGGTTTTTGTTATTTTAAATTCTCCGGGTTAAGCCCCTCCAACTCCTTTAAGACAAACCTTCCGTTTTTGCGGATCAACACATCGTCGAAGTATATTTCCCCTCCGCCGTACTGCTCGGTTTGGATAAAGACCAGATCCCAATGGACTGCGCTCATATTGCCGTTGTTGCTGTCCCCGCAGTAGGAGCCGGGGGTGAAATGAATGCTTCCCGCGATCTTTTCATCAAAGAGAGTATCCATTATGGGGAAGGTTATGTAGGGATTCACCCCGATGGCAAACTCCCCGATATATCTTGCCCCCTCGTCGGTGTCGAGAATTTTGTTGAGCTTTTCGGTGTTGTTGCAGGTGGCTTCGACGATCTTGCCTTCCTTGAATACGAAGCGGATATTGTCATAGGTGTAGCCGTCGTTCACGCTGGGGGTGTTGTAGGTGATGACCCCGTTCACCGAATATTTCACCGGGGCGGTGTAGACCTCGCCGTCGGGGATATTCGCATCGCCCGCGCATTTGAATACGGGAACATTCTTTATCGAAAAGCTTATGTCCGTTCCCACCCCCGTCAGGCGCACCCTGTCTGTTTTTTCCATGAGAGCCTTTAAGGGGTCCATTGCCCTGTCCATTTTCGCATAGTCCAAACAGCAGACATTATAGAAGAAATCTTCAAAGGCCTCTTTGCTCATTTTGGCGCTTTGTGCCATGGCATAATTCGGATAGCGCAGCACCACCCAGCGGGTGTTCTTCACCCTTTCGGCGGAAACCTTGTGCATTATCTTGTTGTAAAGCAGGGATTTTTCGGTGGGTACATCGGAAAGTTCGTAGGCGTTTTCCACCCCGGTCACGGCTATGTAGCAATCCATCTGCTTCATCAGCTCCAGCTCGCTATCCGCCAGTATTTCAAGCTGCTTTTCGGTGGCGCTCATCTGCATCGCCCTTAACACCGTATAATTAACCAACTGGCTGAAGGGCAAGCCCCCCGCCGCCGCAACTTCCTTGATTATCTGCGAAACCAAGCCGTAGGTGGCGCTTCCCCTGCCCACCACCATGACCTTTTCCCCGGGCTTCACCTTAACGGAAACATTTACCAAATTTTTTGCCAAGATTTTGTTTCTTTGATCCATTTCATTATCCCCCTATTCTTAATCTAATTCGTTCTTGTGGAAGTTTCTTCATCGTGGGCCGCCTGGGAAAGATAAACATAATGGATAATATCCCCCGCCTCGTCGGTGTATATGAAATGCAGAGTTCCCGCCGCTTCGTCCACATTGAATTCATAGGTGGCGCTCACCCCGTCCCTATTGATGTTTATGACCCCGCTTGCCCCCGTCACGGTTATATTTTGGGTTTCCTCCCTCGTCTCGAGGACATCATTGCCGTTTTCGTCCACCCCGGAGACTATCTCGGAGAAGGTGGTGTAAGTGCCGGTCAAATCCTCGTTTATAACAAGCTTCGCCTCCCCGTGGGCTGTGGATTTGGTGTTCACATAATAGCTGTCCAGATACCATACCCCCACGGTGGCTTCTATTTCGGTGGAATGTTCCTTATAGGCGGCGCAACCCCCGAAGATCAGGCAAAAAGTCATTACAAGGGCGATTATTCTCAATTTTTTCATAATATCCTCCGTTTCCAATGAATTATAGCAATTTGTCGGGCTTCTATAAAGGTAAAAGGAGGTATTAATTGCGAATTAATAAGGGGAACGATGAGAGCGCAAACGCTGTAAGCGTTTTCGCTGTCCCTTGGTTCGCACTTACCGCCTTCACAAAATCTAAGGCTTCCCGTAGGCGCAAGCTTTTCCCCATAAATGTAATTTCAAGATGATGAAGCAACAGAAGGCGACTCTGTTGATTTTTTGCGCTTTCCTTTCTCTTCGTCGAAGCAGTCAAGCCCCATACGGAAAACAGCGGTAAATTGCGCCTTAAGCGAGGGAGAG
>JAAYHF010000134.1 GCA_012727485.1 Eubacteriaceae bacterium | reverse complement strand
AGCCGTTATCGGATTCCTTATCTTCAAGAAGGGTTACAAGATCACGGACGACAAGGCCGTCTTCTACGCCCAGGAGAACGCCAAGAGAGCCGCCGAAGCCGCCGCCGCCAAGGCCGCCCAGGCTTAAAACCGGATCACAAACAATTTATTGCGGATAAAATAAATATTAATTTAAAAGAGGTTGCCGAAAGCAACCTCTTTTTTTGAGGTGTTTTTGCGGTTTTGCCTATGGGTGGTTGCCCGTGGTTTTTTATACAACAAAATAAAACCCAATCTCCCTTCACAAAAAAAACCATACCCGCCATATCACCGCCAAGTAAAGAAACCGATATACCCCGAGGGTGGGGGAATGGTTATGAAGGTGGGGGTTGTTTGAGTTTTGTATTTTTTACAAAGTGACCGGGTCATTATAGTAATCGTTCGGAGTGTGAATAAAATTACCCTGTAAAAAGGCAAATTTACATATTGCCCGGGTTTTAATTAAATTCCCCGTTTTTAACGAAGTGACCCGGTCTAAAAGGAAAATATTCTTTCTTTAAGTGAATGTTGCAATTAATAAAGCAAAGTCACATCGTTTTTTACAAAGTGACCTGATTACAGTGAAAAATTTCTAAAAGTGACCGGGTCAGCATTATAAAGTTCTCAAAATGACCGGGTCACGAAATCAACCATTCAGAGAGCAAGAAAGTCATTCGCCAAGATAGCAAACTTGCAAGACTAACGGGGTTCAACGCTTATACAAAGTGACCCGGTCACAGTGACAAATTTATCAAAGTGACCTGGTCTAAAAGGAAAAAACTTTTGCCTTATGCGAATGTAACAATCCGTATAGCAAAGTCGCTTTCGCATTTTTACAAAGTGACCGGGTCAGAACGATAAACTTCTCAAAATGACCGGGTCACGAAATTTGCGCTTAGAGAGCAAGAAAGTCATTCGCCAAGATAAAAACTCGCAAGACTAACGGAGTTCAACGCATTTACAAAGTGACCTGGTCTAAAAGGAAAATACTTCTGCCTTAAGTAAATGTAACAATCCGTAAAGCAAAGTCACTTTCGCATTTTTTTAAAGTGACCGGGTCAGAACGATAAACTTCTCAAAATGACCGGGTCACGAAATCAACCATTCAGAGAGCAAGAAAGTATTTGCTAAGATAAAAAACTTGCAAGACTAACGGTGACCCGGTCGCAGTGACAAATTTATCAAAGTGATTGGGTCTAAAAGGAAAATACTTCTGTCTAAAGTAAATGTAACAATCCGCAAAGCAAAGTCACTTTCATATTTTTACAAAGTGACCGGGTCAGAATAGCAAATTTCTCAAAATGACCGGGTCACAAAAGTGACAGTTCAGAAACAAATCGAAAGCGACCGAGAGAATATCCCTCACATTCAAGACGCAAAGCAAATCCTAAGCTTTTTACAAAGTGACCGGGTCACAATTAAAACAATGCAAAGTGCAAGGGTCACTAAAGCAATCGAGAACAAAAAACCCGATAAAAAAGAAAAATTACCAAAATGACCGGCCTAAAGCAAACAAACTACCCTTAACCGAAAACAAAAATCCACCAAGCAAAGTATGCTTTTTACAAAATGACCAAGTCATAAAGATTATTTATCGAAACGACCCGTTCACAATAAAACGAACATTTGCCAAAATGACCGGGTCAAAAAAAGTATCAAGCCATATAAAAAACCTCCAAAAGCAACCCCACCCCCCATTCCACACAACCTACACAACCCACACAAACGAATCAAACACCCTCCCTATAAAACAACCAACCCAAAACAAAAAGGCAAAACCGCCTCCGCGCTCCTGCCCTAAAAAGTATTCATTTATCACAAAAGATTTACTTCAACAACACCGCCCCCACCAAAGTCATATACTCCGGCAATCTGCCCGCCTTCGCCCATTTCAATTCAAAACCCAACATATCGGTGGTTATATCCGCCACCATTGCACCAAGGGATTCCAATGAATAGCGCATTTTATCGCCGTGGCGGCAGGGCTGATCCGTTTGCCTTGCACAGGGTTCGTCGCCGCATAAAATACAGGAGCCGCCCAAAAGGGCGAGGGCCCCCTCGCTTTGTGCCTCCCTTTGACGGCATATCCTGTCCAACTCAAGGCGCACTTCCCCCATCACCTTTGCGATTATTTCGTTGAGGGCATCGGTTTCGTATATTTCCCGCCTCACTTTTTCGTCAAAGACGGCCTTTATCCCCACCACCTCGATTCGGCTGAATTGCCTGATAAAATCCAATGTGTCAAACTCGTAGGGCGGACAGCACCAATAAGCGCCGTAATGCTTGCAATGGTTTTCCTTGCAATAGCCCAAAACCTCCTCGGGGCGCATATATTTTTCGATGAAATCCTCTATGGTAGTTTTCGCATGGTGTTTTTCGGTTGTATACATTTTCCCGCCTTTCTTAAAGCAGTTTTGTCTTGTCGTAGGCGGCCTTGACCGCATTTATCACCGCCGCCCTGAAGCCCGCTTCCTCCAAGACCCTTACCCCTTCGATGGTCGTACCCCCCGGGGAAGTCACCGAATCCCGAAGCACCGCGGGGTTTCCCCCCTCCAGCACCATTTTCGCCGCACCTAAAACGGTTTGGGCGGCAAAGGCATAGGCGGCTTCCTTTTTCATGCCGCAAAGAATACCCCCTTGGGCAAGGGATTCCATGAACATAAAGGCATAAGCGGGGGAACTTCCCGAAAGCGCCCCCACAGCGTCCATCTGCGCTTCCTGCACCTCAAGACACCTTCCCCCGGAGGAAAATATGCCGATCGCCTGCTCAAGCTCGCCTTCGCTTACGGCATTAGAGGCGCAAATCCCACACATTCCTTCTCCCGCCGTCAGCGCCACATTCGGCATGACCCGAATAATCTTCGGACTTAAGGGGCTTAACTCGGAAAGGGTTGAAAGGCTCATTCCCGCCGCCACGGAAATGAGTATCTTATCCTCGGTCATCCCGGCGGCTTCAATGGCATTTTTCATATCGTTGGGCTTCACCGCAAAAAGCACGAAGTCGCTTTTTTGCGCCGTTTGCCCTTCGCTGTCGCAGGCGGAAACGCCGCAGGTTTTAACCGCATTTTCTGTCTTTTCCCTGTTTTTATCGTAAACGAATATATCTTCCTTCGCCCCGGACTTTGCCGAGAAACATTTGAGAATGGCTAAACCCATGTTTCCCAGCCCGATTATACCCAGCCTCATCACTTGCCTCCGAAAAGGGTGGCCTGCTTTTCGCCGTTCATCAGCTTGAAGATGATGTCCTTCTCACTGCCGAGGGTCACTATCATGGAAATGTCGTATTGGGAAACCATTCTTGCGGCGATCAGCTTTGTGTCCATTCCCCCGGTGCCGAAATCGTTCTTGCCCGAGGTATCCACCTTGCCGATTATCTCCTGCACATCTTCCACATATTCTATCAGCTTCGCGTCCGGGTTGGTTTTCGGATTTTTGTCGTAAAGCCCCTCAACATCGCTCATTATGATAAGAAGATCCGCCCCCCAAAGATTTGCGGTCAAGGCGCTCAGGGAGTCGTTATCCCCTATCTGTATTTCTTCCACGCAAACCGTGTCGTTCTCGTTGATTATGGGCACGACCCCCTCGTCTATCAGGGTGAAAAGGGTGTTCCTTATCCCCAAATTCCTGTGGTGAGTCTCGAAATCCTCCCTTGTGAGAAGTATCTGCCCCACATGGGTGGAATATTCCCAGAAAAGCTTTTTATAGGCGTTCATCAGCTCCACCTGACCAATGGCGCAAAGGGCTTGCTTGAAATTCATGTCGTTCTTGCGTTTCCATTTGTTTATGGCCGCTATCCCGCATATCTGCGCCCCGGAGGAAACCAGGGCAACCTGCTTTCCGAGGCTTATCAGCCCCATCACCTGGGATACGATGTTTTCCATTCGCTCGTAGTTAAACTCGCCGTCCTCGCCGGAAATGGTGTTGCTTCCAAGTTTTATGACGATCTTTCTTGCGCTTTTTATTACCTCGGGTATGGTTTTCATTTAGTCTAAATCCTTATGAGTGTATTTTTTTTCTCCGACGGCGAATTGACCCACCGTGTCTCCATTGCCGTAAAGCTTGTATTTATAGGTGACAAGTCCCGAAAGACCCACCGGCCCCCTGGCGTGGATCTTGCCTGTGGATATGCCCACCTCCGCACCGAAACCGTAGCGGTTGCCGTCGGCAAAGCGGGTGGAGCAATTCAGATAGACCCCCGCCGAATCCACTTCGTTCATAAATTTTTCCGCATTTTCGGGGTTTTTGGTGATTATCCCGTCGGTGTGGTGGCTGGAGTGGCTGTTTATATGCTCTATGGCTTCTTCAAGGCTTTCCACCTGCTTCACCGCAAGTATGTAATCTAAAAATTCCGTGTCGAAATCTTCTTCGCGGGCCTTTACGCAATCGGCATATTTGAGAAGGGCTTCCTGCGCTCTTAATTCCACCTTCGCCTCCTTGAACATTTCCGCTATTTTCGGGAAAATTGCGGGGGCGGCGTTTTTGTGTATCAAAAGGGTGTCCAGCGCATTGCAAACCGCCACATATTGGGTTTTCGCGTCAAGTACCACCCTCAAGGCTATTTCGGGGTCGTATTCCTCGTCGATATAAATTGAGCATAGCCCCTCGGAGTGTCCTATAACGGGAATGGTGGTGTTTTCCATAATGTAACGGACAAATTCGTTGGAGCCTCTGGGCAAAAGTAGATCCACATTCCCCGCACAGGAAAGCAATGATTTCACATCTTCCCTGCTCTCCGCCAAAATAAGGCAGTTTTCCGGAAGACCGGCCGCAAGGGCGGCTGTATGTATCGCCTTAAAGAGGGCTTTGTTGGTTGAAGCCGCCTCACTTCCCCCCTTGAGAATTACGCAGTTGCCGCTTTTTATGCAAAGGCAGGCTATCTGCACCAGGGCGTCCGGGCGGGATTCGAAAATCGCCCCGATGACCCCTATGGGGCAGGTCACCCTCTTTAATATGAGACCCTCGGCAAGCTCCCTGTGCAAAGTCACTTCCCCCACCGGGTCGGGCAGGTTGATAAGGGCGCTTATTTCGTTTAAGGTTTCGGCAAGCTTTTCTTCCTTGAAAGCCAGCCTTTTTATCACAGGCATAGGCAGGCCCGCTTCCTCGGCCCTTTTTAAATCCTCGTCGTTTGCGGCGAATATCTCCTCGGCATTCCTTTTGATCTCCTGCGCGATATTCTCGAGCGCAAATTTGCGCTTTTCCCCCGAAAGGGCGGCTAAAACATAACTTTCCCTCTTGGCAATTCCGGATAGTTCCTTTATGGTCATCTCACACCCTCCTTTTTACTTATTATAAAACATAAGCGCCCAATAATAAACACAATATTCCTATACTTGCTGATTTTATTCAACTATATTGGGGTATCTTCACCACAGAATATCGAAGGGAGGTTTTTATCATTGTGACCCGGTCACTTCGATAAAACAAAAAAACAAGAAAGACAGATAGAAAAACCTCCACCGAGTTTTTTTCGAAAAGGATTTTTTCGTTGTCCTTCGGCGGAATGTCCGGTCGTTCTATCGAATATTTTAAAGAAAAGAAGAAAGACGGAAAGAAAAAACCCCACCTTTACGCATTGACCGATTAAAGTGACAAGGTCATAATGTTTACAATAAACATCAGGACATACCGCTTCGGGCAGGGCAGGCGACACCATATTAAGATTGACCTCTTATATCATGAAGGAGCAGTCAAAACATCACCACCTGTGTTATGTCTCGCCCATATTATAATTATCCCCGCGAATTATAACGCAATAACAAAATTCAATTAGAATTGAATAGAAAGATATATTTACAAATAAGGTAAGCCCTTTACCGATTAACCTCAAACCGCTTTACTTAAGCGTAATGGAAAAAAGAGTAAATGCGGCGGGTCAGGAGCATTCGCAAGCCGTCTTTAAGGGGTAAGCTTTAAACTCAAATCGCCATTTTCGCATTTACACAGTTAAAAATATATTTTCTAAGCACCAAAATTATACAAAAAATTGCCAAATTATTATAATTGTGTTATAATTTTTTTAATCATAAAAACGAAGGCGGGTCTAAAAAATGGATTCCAAGCAGAGAATTTACGAATGTGCCAAAATACTCTTTTTTGAAGAAGGTTTCAATAACACCACCAAAAGAAAGGTTTCCGAGCTGTCGGGAATCAATCAGAGCATGATCAACTATTATTTCAAGGAACTCGGAAATGTGGCGGCGGTGGTCTTTGCGGAGAATTATCAGATTTTAACAAAGCGCATCGCCCCCTATGTGGATTACGAAAAAGAACCCTTTCTCATAGATGTGGTTTTCGAGATTTTAAGTCACAGAATTTCGGAGATGAACCCCTCCATGGCAAGGTTCGTCACGGACGCTTCCCGGGAAATGATGTTCGGTTGCGATGCCTATAATTACGCCGCCAGGGAACATAAAATGGTGCTTTTGGGACTTACTCCCGCGGACAATTCGGGCAAGCTTTCCGCCGAGGTAATAGAGAGATATAACCTTTTCACCTCCCTTAAAATGGGTATCAAATCCTATTATTTCTCCAAATATTCCCAGGGGGATTTCAATAAAGAGAAATTTGACAGATACCTTATTTTCTTAATCAAGGTGCAGATGTTCGCCCTCGGCAGGGTCTTTACCGACGAGCAAACCGCCGAGATTATCTCCAAGGCGACCGATATAACCGAAAGGCTTTTGGAGGACAACCCGGATTTGAAAAAGCCCTCCATTTATCTTTATCATAAAAGCATTTTGCATGAAGAACCTGTGATGGATCTGCTCAATAATGCAAAATTCGAGTAGGCTGTAAAGGCGCGATTTGTCGGTTGCCGTCTTTTGGGGCTTAGGGTAAAACGGGATTTAAATTAGGTTAAAAGCGACCTTGCATAAAAGCGCCCGCAAGGCAGTGCGGTCAGCGAAAGGAATATGACAAAATGAGAAGAATAAAGGTCAAACCAAAATTCTATATAATTATACTGTGCCTGCTGGCGGCGGTGCTTTTGACTGTCCTCGGGGTGAAGCTAATCAAACAGGCCATCGAAAAGGCGAACCAACCCGCCCCGATAGATCCGGTGAAGCCGAAGGCCGCAGTGACGGTTACGGTGAATTACGATGCGAGCATACTCTCCGAGAACACGGCGGTCACGGAGGCGCTCGAAACCTTTGTCAAAAACCAATACACCGCCATAGCCAATTTGGAAAATTCCGATATGAAACCGAGCTTCACCTCCCCCGAGGGAGAGCAGGCTTGGCGCAATCAGGCCGCCCTTCAGCTTTTGATAGATATACGCCTTGGGCAAAAAACCGACCTTACCATGAAAAGCATGGATTGCTCCCTTTTGGTGACGAAGGTTTCCGTAAGCGAGAAAACCGTTTCGTTGGAAGCCTTGGAAAGCAGTGAATGCCGTTTTAATTGCAGTGCCAACACCGCCTCGAAGGTGGGAGATGTGAAGGTGAGCTTCACATTGGATTCCTCAAGCGGGGAGATGAAAATTGCTTCCTACGACAGAAACGACGAATTTTTCCAGATGATAGATGCCCTTTATCAGGGCGGGACTGCGGGGCAAAACGGCGTTGAAACTGCGATGCTTGCGGTTAAGGAAAATTGCCTTTCGAAGGTAAAGGAAAACATAAAAAGAATGGACAGCTCCCTTGCCGAATATCTGGCGGGCAAGGCCGAAACCTATGCGGCGGCGCAAAACCCCTACAAACGCGCAGATGCCTTGGAATACGCCTCGACCTATGCGCTTTCGAGAAACCCCCAATTCCTCGATTTCACCACCCTCGGCGGTAACTGCCAGAACTACGCTTCCCAGATTTTAAGGGCGGGGGGCATACCCAACGACATGGACGGGGAAGAAAAATGGAAATATTACTCCGACGCCTACGACATAACCGGACAGGCGAAGGGCCGCACCCCCTCCTGGACTTCCGTCACGGGCTTTCTCGATTATGCGCAAAAAAACACGGGTTACGGCCTCAGTGCGGCGGTGGGGGCGAATATCTTCACCCTCGAAGGCGGAGATTTAATAATATGCACGGACATAAGAGGGGAGAAGGTGCATACTCTGGCGGCGGCTTCCCTCATATACGACGAAGCGGGCAATGCGGCGGATATACTGACATTTTCTTCCAGCATAAACAGAAAGAACTACCCCCTGCGGGCATACTGCTATTGCGATTATACGGGCATTAAGATACTCGGGTGGAATGAATAAGCTTTTAGCAAGATAAAGCCGCTTTAAAGTGATAATTCAATATTAAAGAAATAATAAACCAAGCCCGATAATCCCCCCTTTTCTCGCCTTATCGGGCTTGGTGTGTCGTTTTCGGCTTTATTGCAAAACTAAGGTGGTTTTCTTTGGTTTATTTAATTTTCCTTGATATATCTTGATTTACTCGGTTTACCGCCGCAAACCCCCGAAGCGCAAACGGAGTGGCTCGCTCACGATGAGAAGAATATTTTCTCGATACATGAAACAACAAATTGATGACGCTTACGGTAAAAGGGCGCGGCAATTCGCAAAAGAGGTATTTGTGTAAGGCAAAGGTATCCATTCCCGAACGGATACCTTGTATTC
The DNA here is from genome assembly GCA_012727485.1 of Eubacteriaceae bacterium. Taxonomy (GTDB): domain Bacteria; phylum Bacillota; class Clostridia; order Eubacteriales; family Anaerofustaceae; genus JAAYHF01. The sequence continues at coordinate 12,905 of JAAYHF010000134.1, read as the reverse complement.
ATGAAGTACATTAATATTTGTATCCATTTAGGCTTTATATCCATGGATTGTATGGTTTTCCCGTATCCATAGTTGCCCACGCTTTTTACTTTAAAATACCGACCGATGCGCTTCAAGTGTAAGTTTTATTTAAGGGCTTTCCTCTGCCCCGATGCAGGCGGCCAAAAAGCAAAAAAGCCGCCTGAAAAGACGGCTTTTTGTGTTTTTATTCGCAGGAAATGTGTTTATATTGTCTTAAGCCTGGGCCTTTGCTGCAGCGGCTTGGGCTGCTTTGGCGGCGTTTTCCTTGGCGTAGAACACAGCCTTGTCGTCTGTGATCTTATAGCCCTTCTTGAAGATGAGGAAGCCGAGGACGGAACCGATAAGCGGAGTGAAGCAATAAGCTGCCATATAGGTTTTCTGGAACTTAATGAATTCCGCGGAGGTCTTGTCGAGGGTTCCCGCCATGTTGGCTTCGTTGAACTTATCGAATCCGATGAAGGAAAGGAAATAGGGGCCGACTGCTCCTGCGATGACGGAGGAGAGCTTCATGGGCACGGAGCTGAAAGCGGTGACAACTGCTCTGTAATCCTTGCCTGTCTTATAGTAGCCGTATTCGCCGATGTCCAAAACATAGTTTGCGCCGAAGCCCATCTGCAAATACATGACGGCGGAGGAAGCTATACCGATGACGGTCATCCAATAGTAGCTCTTAAGTCCGAGGAAGAATCTTAAAACATGGGCTACCCAACCCGCATACTGGGCGATGAAAAGGCTCTTGAGTTTTCCGAGCTTAACGCCGATTTTAGGCACAAACAGGGAGAAAACGAAGCCGGAGCAGGTGGTAAGACCCATGCCGATGGAATACCAAGTGGTATATCCGCCCATGACCAGCGTCCAATAATAAATGCCGATGAGGGTCATTATCTGGGTGCCGAGCTGGGAGATTGTCTGCCAAATGAGGTAAACGATGAGCTGATCGTTGCCGGTCAGGGCTTCAATCATATCCTTGAGCTTGACTATTCTCTTGGGGGCGTTGGGATCTCTGGGAGCTTCCTTGCCCTTGAGGTTGGAGGCGAACCAGAAAGTGCAGGCGATGTAAACGACTGCGAAGGCTATGGTGACGACGGTGTAACCCTTGGCGGGGCTGTTCATCACTTTGCCGACGAAGGTGATAAGAGGAACCGTACCGAAGGAACGCAGAATTCCCACTGCGGCGGAAATCTGGGAGTTCTTCTGGGCGATTGCTATGCGGTCGGTGTAGTTGCCGCCGGCCATAACCGCCATAAGGCCGTAGTTAGCGGTCTGAAGGAAGTTCATGGAGCCGTGCATACAAATGTAGCTCGCCGCAACCACGGTGAATTTAACCCCATAGGGGAGGAAGTTGAGGTCGGTCATTTGGCCGACTGCTCCGATGGCGACTACCCATCTGAATAATTCCATAATAGGCACATATTTGCCCTTTTTGAAGTTGGCGGATTCGATGATCGCGCCGGAACTCATACAAATGATAAAGTCCACAAATTTGGCTATGACCAGAATGGTTCCCATGGTGGCCATGTTGATGCCGAGATAGGTGGTCATGAAAAGTGTTCCGTAAGCATACGGAGTCATGATAGTGAAGGTCTGAAGGGACTGTGTCAGCGCATAAGACCATATAGCGCTATTTGATACTGTCTTTTTTTGTTCTGTCATTGTGTTGAAAACTCTCCTTTTTATGTCTGCGAATAAAAATGTCCTTTGCGGAGTATCTTCTCGGCCTATTTTAGGTGAAGCCTTTTATCTGCTTTATACTCCAAAGGGGATTATAATATAATGAAAATCATTCGTCAATGATTATTTAATATTCAATTAATCAAAGAGGGTCAAAAAGGGTTCGTTTTACGGGTAAAAAAGGCTTTTTTAGGGCGAATATTAAAATGGCACAGCCGATAGTCAAGAATGGAGGGCAAGGGAGATTTTGAATATATCGGAAAGCACGCTCCGTTTATTTTTCGGATTGACCGATTATGCTTTTTTAACAAAATAGGAAAAATCATCAAATTAGCGCCTTTTTGAGAGTGTGCGTCGAAACGCCCGCCCGGAACACCCTCCTTCAAACCGCTTAAATTGTCCATAACCGTAAAACATTCTTTCCATAATTCTTGACTATTTCATCTTTGGGTATTATAATGTTTGAGCAAGGTCGGGGTGTGGCTCAGTTTGGTAGAGTACCTGAATGGGGTTCAGGGGGCCGGAAGTTCGAATCTTCTCACTCCGACCAGTTTTTATGGGTCAAATTCAATAAAAAAGATATAATGCCTAAGGCATTTTTTTTATGGGTAAAGCGAAAAGCCTAAGAATTTTATAAGGGCGAAAACAAGCGTTTCAGAGTTATTCACAAAAGCGCGGTTAAAACCGTGCTTTTCTATAATCGTTAATTTACGTATAAGTAAAAGGTGAATAGATCAGCGTCGGTAATAATTGTTTATGTCATTTTTTCTACGCTAAGCGCAGGTTAATAAGCGTGTTGCGCAACCTAAAAAGGTGCGTTTCTTGCGAGATATGTATTCATCGGTACTCATCTCTCTTTTTATACGGCTTCGGTTTTAGTTTTACGCTTAAAATTTGCCCTGTAAAAGGGAAATATCGGGATTGTGAATGTATATTTTTCTCGCTTCGCGATGTATGAATAAGAAAGGAAAAGCCCTCGGAAGCTTAAAGAATTAAAGGGCTTTTGTTTTGGTTATTTATTTGCACCGCCTAATTTTACGGCTTAATGTAATAGACACTTAATATCCGTAGAAATACCTTGAAGGGGATAAGGCTTTCATTTAAATATTTACATAAGAGTTATTATATACAATATAAGTTTTATCACTCCGCCTTTTAAAATAGTTTTGATAATTTCCCCTTCCGTTAAAATTCAAATCAAGCCTTTCCCCCGGTGTCTTTTTCATGCTCTAATCATACATAAGAACCTCAATATTAACTCGGAAAGCGCTAAATACGGTATCAAAACCCCGTAAATGGGTCGCTTTCGGTACTGCCGCAATGCTATGTGCGAAAACAATATAACAACCAATCCCCCAAAGAAGATAGCGATATACCCCCATTTGCCGAAAATCGCCGGCTAATCTTGCCCTTTAACGCTAAAAAAGTCAAAAAAAGCGCCGCAAAAGCGGCGCATTTTGTTTTTATGCTATATTTTCTCAATCCAAAGAATTGATAACCTTAATCAACCAATCATAAGCCGGCCCGACGGAGGAAATGAACAATGCCTCGTCCACGGAGTGGATCCCCTCACCTCTGGAGCCCATGACAATGGCCGAAAGGGATTTGCCCACGCTCTTGGCAAGGGCGATTATCGTTCCCGGCTCAACTCCGCCGTGGGTCATCACGGGTACGGGGCGCTTTCCGGTTTCCTTTTCGATCAAATCGCTGTAAATTTTGGGAAGCACGGCATCGGGTTCATATTCCCATGCCATTGATTTGCCTTCGATGCGGTGGCCTATACCCAAAAGCTCCGCCAAGGTGACCATTTTGCGTATGTATTCCTCGTGGTAGAGGTCGGAGTTACTGCGAAGCATACAAGTAAGCTCTATGACTTCGCCGTCGTCGGTGAGAATGCCCGCATTACTGGAAACTTTGGTGGCGAGTTTATCGGGGGCGAAATATTTGAAGGCCCAGTTGGGAACCAAATCGGTGAGCTTGACGAAGTTTTTCGCCGCAGTCTCGTCCATGGCCTTTTCGGGCATTTCGCAGGGAGTGACCTTGATGAAAATATCCGGGTCTGTGGCGAGATATTCCTTTACGAAGCCCTCCGCCAACTTTAAGGTGAACTGCTCAAAGGCGGCGGCATTTTTCTTTTCTATAACGAGCTTTGCGAAGGATTCCTTTGCTATGGCGTTCATCTTCGTGCCTCCGCCCAGGCAGCAAAGCTCTGCGGGGAATTCGGCGAATATATCCGCCAAATATTCTCCGAGCAGCATTATGGAGTTTGCGCCGTAGAAGGAAGCCATCATCGCGCTGTGGCCGCTGGTTATCCCGCCGATGGAAATTTCATAAGCGGCCTTCTCGCCCTTATTTTCGATGACATGGGGGTTCTTTTTGATGGTGAATACATTTGTGGAGCTTCCCGCACAGGAAACGGTGAGATGGGTCTTGTCGTCGCCGCCGTCCAAATTGACAAGGTATTCGCTCTCGAATAAATTCGGATCCAAATCCGCCGCGCCGTACATTCCCACTTCCTCATTGGTGGTGAAGATGCACTGGAGTGCGGGGTGGGGAATATCGTCGGAGTCCAAAAGGGCAAGGGCCATGGCACAGCCTGCGCCGTCGTCGCCGCCCAGGGAGGTACCCCTCGCTTTTATCTTATCGCCCTCCACATATATATCCAGCGGATCCTTGGCGAGGTCAATATCGCTGCCTGCCACCTTCACCGCCACCATATCCATGTGCGCTTGGAGCATCACCGCTTTTTTATGCTCATTGCCCGCCGTGGCAGGCTTATAGATAATGACATTATTAACCTTGTCTTGGATAACCCTAAGCCCTCTTTGCTTTGCGAAATCCACCATCCAGTCGCTCAGCGCCTGTTCGTTGCCGCTGCCGTGGGGTATTCTGCACATTTCTTCAAAAAAGTAGAAAACTCTTTCGGGCTCAAGTCCCTGTAAAACTCTTTCCATTAAAAACCTCCTGTGTATTTTTATAATTTTACCATGACAGAATAATTTGTCAATATATAGCGGAAATTTCGTTGTGCCTGTCGGGAATACATTGCGTTTGAACAAAAATTGCGGTAGTATTATTCAAGGAGGCGTGTTATGAGTGTTTGCGTCAATGTTATTATGCCCACGGGCGGAAGTGAAGGCCATATCAACGCGCGGATCAAATCCCTTTTATCGCAAAGCATTGATGTCAATATATCCTCGGTGGTGAATGCCGACTCGCAGGATCTCACCCTTTTTGCGCTCAAATCCATGAGAGCAAGGCACCCGGAAAGAATAGCCCTTTATGAGGCTAATGAACAGTGTGCCTCTTACCTCGGGGTCATCATGTATCTTTTGCAATTTGCCCCCGGGGATTATCACATATTGGCCGGTCAAAGGGATTTTTGGGAGAAGGATACGGCATTGAAACTGCTTGAGGCTATGCAAAAATCGGAGGCTCAAGACCCCTCTGCGCCCGTCATGGTCTATGGCGACTGCTCGCTTTACGGTGAAAACATGAAATCTTCGGCGGAAAGTTTTTTCGATTATACGGGCATATCCGAAAAGCATAGCGGTTTTTCCCGCGCCCTTCTGCGCTGTCCCGCTCCCCGGGGCTTTATTATGATAAACGGCGCCTTAAGGGAAAGGGCCCTTCTTTGGAATACCAAAAACAGCACAAGCCCCCCCGAACAGATTTTTGCCATGATAGCCTCCGGCATGGGCAAGTTGATCAATATAAAGGAAAACCTCGGCAAACTCACAGTTTCCGATCCTATTTTCCCCGATGAGCCCACGGTGCATAAACCCATATACAGCGAAAAGAATCTGCTTGTTTTAAGCGAGCAGGCGGAGATATTCCTCAAAACATACCGCAGTTTTCTTTCGGAAAAAAATATAATGATTCTGGAAGAATTCGGAAGCATTTTCGAGCTGAGCCGCGCCAAGAGAATTTCCTTGCTATTAAAAAGGGGGATTTTGCCGGATACCTTTGGGGATAGTCTTAAGATGCTAAGGATTATTTAGCCGCTTTTTGAAGTGCGGTTTAAGATTTCCCTTAAACTGCGGCAACCCTCAAAAGCCCACCCGTTCAATATGTTTGATTGTAATGGATCAAAACGGAAAACCCTTCACATTGTGACCCGGTCAAAACGATAAAACTAAAAAGTTGCTTCCCCTTCCCATTGAACAAAAGGAATATCGCAAGCGACACTAATCAAAGTGAGCTGACGAAAGACCCGTCATAACGGAAACTCCCCTTCGTAAAGTGACCCGGTCGGAATGTAAAAATCACAATTCCGCTTTTCTATATGCAAGGTAAAGAAAGTCGTAAGTAGATTTAATGGGAAGTTCGCCGTAGTGATCCGGTCAAAACGCTGAAAATATCGCCATTTAACCGATTTACCACCCCCCAAAAAAAACAATCACCCCGAAAAACCACCGCCTACCCCAAAAAAAGCAAATCCCCCCCATAAAAGCCGCCTCTCCCTTATCGTGGGTGACTATAATCAATGTGCGGGAAAGGCACTGCGCCTTCACATATTCCATCACCGTTTTTTTATTCCCCTCGTCCAGCCCTTTAAAGGGTTCGTCCATGAAAACAATGTCGGCGGGAGCGCACAGCGCCCGGGCTATTGCGACCCTCTACCCCAAATAAAGCAATTCCCCCCCCATAAAAGCCGCCTCCTCCTTATCGTGGGTAACTATAATCAATGTGCGGGAAAGGCACTGCGCCTTCACATATTCCATCACCGTTTTTTTATTCCCCTCGTCCAGCCCTTTAAAGGGTTCGTCCATGAAAACAATGTCGGCGGAAGCGCACAGCGCCCGAGCTATTGCGACCCTTCTTCTCATTCCCCCGCTGAATTCGGAAACGCTCTTATTTTTCTCATCGCCTATCCCGAGGGCATCGAGAACCTGCTCAATTCGGGAATTGTCGGCGTATTTGCCCGCCGCCGCCCGTATGTTTGCCATGGCGGAAAAGCCTTCGAAAAGCCTGTCCTCCTGAAAAACCGCACTTTTCCTTTTCGGCACTCCCTTAATTGACCCGCTGACGGGGATTTCCAAACCCATTAGCAGATTTATCAGCGTGGTTTTCCCCGCCCCGGAAGGCCCCATCAAAACTGTGGTGACATTTTGAGATATAACAGCGTTATAATTTTCGAATATCACCCTGTCGCCGTAGTTGAAATAAAGGGAATCTATTATAATGTCGCTCATTTCGCCCCCCGTTTCATTCCCGAATAGGCCTCTTTTAAAAGCTTCACAAAGACCTTATCGAAAATAAAGCTCATAAGAATTATTATCGCCGTCCAAGTGAGCAAATCGCAACTATTCAAATATATCTTCGCCTGATAAATCTGCTCGCCTATCGAGCCGGAGGGTATTCCCATCACCTCTGCGGCCACCCCGGATTTGAAGGCCAAGCCCAAGGCCACGCCGACCGCGGGGATAAGATGCTGTTCGGTTTGGGGAAGATAGATGTATTTAAGGCGGTTAAAGGCGCTCATCTCGTAAACGGCGGCCACCTCCAAAAGCTTTTTATCCGCGGATAAAAGACCGCTTAAAAAATTGGCGTAGATAGTGGGAAGCACTATCAAAAAGGATATGAAGACCGAAATGGCCCGGGAGGAAAAACGGATAAGGAATATGACAATAAAACAAACCACAGGCACGGTTTTGATCAGCGCCATATAGGGGGCGATCAAAAAACCCGCCGCTTCCGATTTAAAGGAAAGGAAAGCCAGCATTATCCCCCCGAAAAAGCCCAAAAGGAAACCCGCCGCTATTCTCGAAAAGCTGAAGGCGACGCTCTTTAAAAAGCCCGCCTCCCGCCATATACCCATTAGCCGCAGGGCGACTTTGGCGGGAGAAGCCAGTAAAACCTCGCTTTTCACCGCCATCGCCGCCGCCTGCCAGACCAAAAGGGCAAGTGTCACCGATAATATCTTAAATATTGTTTTTCTATTTGACATAATAGAAGTCTTCGTCGGGAACACTTCCGCCGACGGAGGCCGGATTCATCTCGAAAAGGATCTTCAAATAATTATCCGCCGCTGTTTTCATTTCCTCGCCGTCTATGAATACGATACTGCAATTCGGTATGGCCTTTTGCGCCACCGCCGCCTTTATAATCCCGTAGTTTTCCACCAACTCGGCACATTCGGCGGGGTTGGTGTTGGCGTACTGCGCGGAGGCTTTATATTCCTTTAAAAATTCGGCCAAAACCTCGGGGTGCTGTTCGGCGAATTCCCTGCGTACCACTATCCCTGCGGTTATGAGCATACTGCCGTTATTCAGCTTTTCCCATTCCTCCGTCAGATCAAAGGCGACCCTGAAATTATCCACCTGACTGCCCGCCACGCTGACAAAGGGTTCGGGAAGCATGGCGATGATGTTTTCCGTAGTGGCCATCAAAGCCGCCACCTCCGTGGGTTCTCCCCTGAATTCAAGGGTTATGTCCTCATCGGGGTCAATGCCGTTGGCTGAGAGCAAATATCTGAGGGAATATTCCGGCACAGAACCCTTTCCCGTCGCATAAATCGTCTTGCCCTTTAAATCCGAGAAATTCTCAAGGGTGTCGCCGTTTTCGGTGATGTAAAGCACCCCCAGGGTGTTGATCGCCGCAAACTGCAAGGCCCCCTCGCTTTTATTGTAAAGCACGCTCGCCAAATTAATCGGAATGGCGGCTATATCTATCTTTCCCTGAAGGAGCAGCGGGGTAAGCTCGTCGGCGCTCCCCGCCAAGGTGTATTCATAGGTGTTGGAGCTTTCCCCCGCATCGGCGTCGGCCAAAAGCTTCACAAGCCCTATCATCGTGGCTCCCTTGAGCGCCCCGAGCCTTATTGCGGTTTCGTCCTTGGGGGATTGGCTTTCGCAGGAAGCCGCCGCACACATAATCAAAACAACCAGAAACAAAGCAAATGTCTTTAAAACCCGTTTTTTCATAAAACCCTCTTTTCTCATACTTTGGCGGTCATGGTTTTTACCATGACCCCTTTGATCATACCGAGTTTACCCGAAAGGGCGGAGCAAACCGAAGGCGGACAGTCCAGCACAAGGCATATCACCGCCAGGTTTTTCTTCGCATAGGGCAAGCCGAGCCTGCCGATCGCATAAGAGCCGTAGCTGTGTAATATTTCGTTTACCATGCTCACCGCCTCGCTGTCCTCGATAATTATGTTTACCACCGAGATGCGCTTTTCCATTTTCGCTTCCTCCCAACAAAAAAAGCACTTCGCCGTGCTTTCCGCTTTGTTTTCAAGGCATTTCCGCTATATTTTTTTTTCGGAAATATATTTTCGCCTTTCAAATCGGGAATAACCCTTTAAGTCAGTACGACTGATATTATTATAGCCTTGTTTATCATTTGATAGCAAGCAAATACGCCCCCAAAGGGCGGCAAGGGCGGAAAAACAGGTCGAAATATACGGCGGGAGGGCAAAATCAATGCCAAAACGGGCTGAATATCGAATGATGTATAAGGCTGTCAATAATGTTTCATTTGATATTAGGCTTTGAAAGGCTCAGCAAATCCGAAGGCTTCCGAGGCAGACTCGTTGAAAATTGCCGTTATGATAAAATGCGGTATTTTAAATTGTGACCGGGTCACTCTGCGAGAAATCGTTTATGGCGCATTAGCGGCATCTCTAACGATTGATTTAATGCCCGTATCATAAGGTTAATTGCTGTTTTGGTAAGGAGTATGTTTTGCGTAACGAATATACAAAATTCCAAAACCCCATGCAACTATTTGGTATTATCTTCCATTTAAAGTCAGCTTTGATATTTCCCCGAAGTTTGCAAAGTGAAAAGCGAGATTTGTCGCTGCGAGCCGGTTATCAAGCGCCCCCTCCGCAGTCGTTGCCCTCCGTTTTCCCCGCCGCCCATGTAAATTGAATTATTCTCAATAAAACAGCACATAATAAACCCCAAAAGTGCGAAACCCCTCCCGTTCCTTAGAGGAGCATTAAAGCGGGCGGCGCCGCGGGGTGTTTTTATTTACAACAGGGGGGAAAAGTGCTAATATCGCGGCGGATGGTGAAAAAATGCTTAAAATAAAAAACTTGACAAAGAAATACAATGACAAGACCGCTGTTGACGATCTTACCCTTACCATTGCCCCGGGCGAAATCTGCGCCTTCATCGGGCATAACGGCGCGGGCAAGACCACTACCCTCAAATGCTGTGTGGGTATAATGCCCTTCGACAAGGGGGAAATACTCATAGACGGCATATCCGTAAAGGATGACCCCATTGAGGTGAAAAAAAGGATAGCCTATCTGCCCGACAACCCGGATATGTACGAATTTCTGACGGGTTTGCAGTATCTGAACTTCATTTCCGATGTTTTCGGGGTGAATGCCTCCGAGCGCAAAGCCCGCATGGAAAAATATGCGGACATCTTCGGAATGAGGGACGTCTTGGGTCAGCAGATAAACTCCTATTCCCACGGAATGAAGCAGAAACTCGCTGTGGTTTCCGCCCTTATCCATGAGCCGAAACTCCTTATTTTGGACGAACCCTTCGTGGGCATGGACCCGATAGCCACCAGAGCCCTTAAAAACATCATGAGGGAACTTTGCGATGCGGGCGGTGCGGTTTTCTTTTCGACCCATGTGTTGGAGGTTGCGGAAAAACTCTGCGACAAGGTTGCCATAATCAAAAAAGGCAAGCTTTTGGTGACGGGGAACATGAACGATGTTCTCGGAGATGAGAGCTTGGAAGATGTGTTCCTCGAACTTGAGGAGGAGAAAAAGCAATGATTTGGTCGCTAATCAAGGTCAGATTCCTTTCCTATCTTCACTCCATGTTCAACAGGAAAGCCGCAAGAAGCACTGTCGCTTCCAAGGGCGGCAAGGGGCTGATGATAGGGGCGGCGGCGATACTCTTATATTTGGCGGGCGCTCTTTACCTGATGTTTTCCCAGCTTTTCACCGCACTTTCGGCCGTAGCGGTGGAAGTCGGCGCGCAATGGATGTATTTTTCCTCGGTTTTCATCGGGGTTTTCGGGATAACATTGCTTATGGGTACTTTGGTGGGAATGGGAACCCTTTATTCCTCCAAGGACAATGACCTTTTGCTTTCCATGCCCATACCCCCTTCCTATATAATAATAAGCCGCATACTCTATGTGGCGCTTTGGTGCTTTGCCTATGCCCTGACGGCTGCCGTCGCCGGGCTTGCGGTATATCCCGAGCTTTCCGAGCTTAGCCCCTTGGGGATAGTGATATATGTACTCACCATGGTGATGACGGTTATCCTCTCCCTCTCCGTTTCCATGCTTTTGGGCAAGCTCTTTTCCTCTTTGGCCGCAAAAACAAAGGGACGCACCTTCTACGCCGTGGCGGGGGTGGCGTTATTCATGGTGGGTTATTTCTATCTCATTTCGGAATTCAACAAATATCTGGAATCTATCATCATGAATTTCGGAGAAGTGGCTCGCAGTCTGCAAAATATCGCCCCCTTGAGATGGCTTGGGGAGGGGGTTTCGGAAGGCAACTTCCTATACTTCATTTTTGTGGCTCTTTGCGCCGTTATCCCCTTTTTCCTTTCCGGCGGTTATGTGAGCAAGACCTTCCTCAAAACCGCCGCCGCCAGCGGGAATACCCAAGTTTCTTCGAAGAAAGCGGCGAAGGATGTTTTGAAGGAAGTCCCCGTTCGTATGCGTACCCCCATGGCGGCCTTCGTCTCCAAGGAACTCTCCCACTTCGGACACTCCGCCGGCTATATAGTCAATTCCTCCTTGGGGGTTTTGATGCTTTTGGCGGCGGGAATAGGCGCTGTTTTAAAGAGGGATATGCTCATGCAGGTCTTTGCGGCTCTGCCCGGGGCGACCTCCTTCATGGCTGTGATATGCTCCATGGTGCTTTGCGCGGGCAACGCAATGATTTTCATCTCCGCCCCCTCGGTTTCCATAGAGGGCAAGAATATCTGGGTCGCCCTTTGTCTGCCCGTTGAATTTGCCGATGTGTTAATGGCAAAGGTCATAGCCCATCTCGTCATTTCCATGCCCCCCACCCTCATCGGAGGGGTGCTTTTGGCGGCGGCTTTCAATATAGGGCTACTGCCTTCGTTGCTTTTCATCTTGGCGGGGGTCGTTTACGGGGTCTGGTTTGCCATGCTCGGTGTTTTGGTGAATCTGAAATTTCCGAGGCTCGATTATCTGAACGAAACCTATGCGGTGAAGCAGGGTCTGCCCACCCTGATAACCATGCTTATAGGCTTTGTATCGGCGGCGCTTCCCGGAGGCGTATATCTCTCCAAGTTCTCCGCATCTCTTTCCCCCGAAGCCGCCCTTGGGGTATTCATTGCCTTCTTTGCGGGTATGTGCGTTATCTTTTATAAACGCATTGTCGGGCATGGGGCGAAGGTGTTTGGGGGTTTGGGCTAAAAAACACAACAGAAAAATAGCCGCCGAAGGGCGGTTATTTTTCTGTTGTGTGACAAATACCGCTTTGCGGTTTTTGTGACTATGCAGTGTCTTTGGGGTTCTGTTTAGCGCTTATGTTCTATGTGGATTAACGGCGCAAACTGTTGCGCTTATATGGCAAGTTCCGCTTTGCGGGACTTGCTTTTTTGTTGCTTTGGGCTTACCGCGCAAAGGTAAAATATGGGAAGATAGCTTGCCTTTTGCTTAAAGATATAAACGGCTGTCATTCTTGAATAGTACACTTGGCTTCGAATAGAAGCTTTCATGTGGTTGCCAACAAAGGATTTTGAGTCCTTCACGGTGCGGGTTCAAGTCCCGCCTTCGGAAGATAATTATTCGGTGAGCTTTAAGGAAATTATGGGTAAACGCCTGCTCTTTGAGAATTCAAGCGTGAAATGGTAAGAGTGTTCTGTTTTACGGTTTTGGGGCAATAGGGGAAAAAATACTCTGTTTATTATTGTGCGGTAAAACCTCTATGCTTTTGCGGTTAGTATACCTTTTTTATAGAGGAAATACAGAGGGGGGATTATACGGTAGGCAGAGAGCAAGCGAGGGAATTTTTAAAAAACCTTAAAATAATCTCAAATAAGTTGCGGCTATACGCTTGGGGATCTGTTGTGTTGTTGTCGTGGCGATACAGATGCTTTACATGAAGCCTGATAGTAAGGCGGTTATTTTTTGCTCCATATTGCTGATTATTCCTTTGCGGAAATTTGCATTTTCTTTTCAACGGTATTTATAATCGCGCCACTACCCTTGCGGTATATTTTTCTTCAAGACCCGGTCACAACGAAAAACCCCCGGCT
>JAAYHF010000133.1 GCA_012727485.1 Eubacteriaceae bacterium | reverse complement strand
GTTCATTTCGGCAAAAAGCCCTTTTCATTTCTGCCCCGTTCCCACAGACAAACCCCACAAATCGTATAACCGCCATAAACCATACAACCTCATCAAAACGCCCCCCCGATTCCCCGCCCCTACCTTTTTGCCTTTGCCAATAAAATTCCCTTATCCTATCCAAACCGATTTTCTTCGTGCTATAATAATCGGGGAATTATATGAACAACAATGAAGTGCTGAGCGTCGTCATACCCGCCGCGGGTCTTTCGAGGCGAATGAAAACGAAAAACAACAAACCTTATCTGATATTGGAAGAAACTCCCGTTTTGTCTTACAGTCTGGCGGTGTTCGATTCGCTTCCCGAGGTGGGGGAGATAGTCGTCGTCGTGAAGCGGGGGGAAGAAGCCCTCGCCGAGAGGGCGGGGGAGATAGCTCGGATAAGAAGGAGCTTAAAAATCGTCGTCGGGGGAATGACCCGGGGCGAAAGCGTTTTTAACGGTCTTAAGGCGACTTGCCCGAATTATCCCTTCATAGCCGTCCACGATGCGGCCCGCCCCTGCATAACCCCGAATTTGGTGCGTCGGGTGATGGAAGCCGCCTTCAAAAGCGGAGCCGCCACCGCCGCCTCCCGTATGAGGGATACCTGCGCCGCCTCCCTTTCGGAGGGGGAGCAAGCCCCGATAATTTCCTATGTACCCCGTTCCACCCTCATAGCCATACAGACTCCACAGATATTCAGGCGGGATATTATCCTCACCGCCCATGAGAGGGCAGCCGAAAGGGGGGAGCAGGCCACCGACGACACGACGCTGGTCAAAGCCGAGGGTCATGAGGTGACTGCCGTAATGGGACCTTCGACAAATATTAAACTCACCGAGCCCGAGGATCTGCCCTTGGTTCGGGCGATAATAAAGCAACTCAATATTTCCGTTTGAAAAGGAATACTATCCGATGAACAACAACACCGCCCTGCAAATTTTTTACAAGATGATGAAAACCAGATTGTTGGAGGAGATCGCCGTCAAGCTCAAGGACAGGGGGCTTATCGCAGATAAACTGCGCCTTAGCCTCGGGCAGGAAGGCACCGCCGCCGCCGTTTGCGCCCTTTCGGTGAACGATGCGATTTATGTTTCCCAAAGAAACACCACAGTGCTTGTATCCGCCAATGTGCCCTGTGCGGATATTTTGGCGGAATTAATGGGTCTGCCCACGGGAATATGCGGCGGAAAGGGTTCTTTGAGCTGTGCGGGTTACGGCGAAAGCAATATCTTCCCCGCCTCCCCCCGCCACGGAGTTTCTTTCATGAAGGCCTGCGGAACGGCCCTTTCCTTTCGTATGCAATCCCTTAAAAATGCGGTGATATGCTTTGCGGGAGACGGGGCGGCCGGTCTGGGGGAATTTTACGAAGCGATAAACTTTGCCTCCTTAAACAATTTACCCATGGTATTTTTCATAGAAAACAACGCCTATGCGGGGAGAATGCCCTTCGAGAGGGTCAGCAATGTGAAGGAGATCTCCTTAAGGGCCAAGGGCTTTGATATACCCGGGTTCACCGTGGACGGAAACGACCCCGCCGCGGTTTACGAACTGACGGATTACGCCCTCGCCTATGCAAAGGAAAATCGGGGGCCGGTGCTGATAGAATCCCGCACCTACCGTCTGGCGGGAACAACCTATGAGGAAGTGCAGAATTACAGGGACGAGAAGGAAGTCATAGGCAGGGCGAAAAACGACCCGATCGAAAATCACACCCAATATATGCTTAAAAATAAAATAGGGACACTGGACGACTTTCTTTCCATGAGAGAAATGATACAAAAGGAAATAGACGAGGATGTGGACGGCGCGCTGACTTCTGTGAGCGCAAAGGTCACGCTGGAGGCATAAATGAGCAAACTCACATACATTGAATTATTGAACGATGCGATTTCCTCCGCCATGACGGAGAACGACAAGATAGTGGTGATAGGCAAGGGAGTCACCACCGGGGGCGACGAGGGCATAGCCAAGGGCTTCTACGGCAGATTCGGCAAAAATCGAGTCGTGGACGCCACCGTGGACGACAGGGCGAATATCCGCCTTGGGGTCGGTCTTGCCGCCACGGGAGCCCTGCCGCTGGTGCTGATAAACGGGAGCAATCTTTTCGATTGCATGGACGCCATTGTAAACGATGCGGCCTATGCTCCCTTTGCCAATAACAACCGATTTTCTTCCCGCATGGTGATATGCGCCGATGCGGGTCATATCGAAGGGGACAGCCCCGGGGAGGGTTTCCTCGACGAGGGGATTTTCCTTGGGATCGAGGGGCTTGCCGTGGTTTACCCCTCCTGCCCCGCCCACGCTTCTTATATGATGAAAAAAATCCTCGCCGCACCCGAGGGCGGCCCCGTGCTTTTCCTCATGGGCAGAAGCCTTAAAAAAGCCCAAGTCAAGGGCGAAACTTCCCCCTCGGGAGGTTCGGAGATAATAAAAGAGGGCGAGGACATCACCCTTATAACCTACGGACCCATGACCGACAAATGTATCGAAGCGAGTTACAGGGCAATGGAAGCGGGCATAGAATGCGAATTGATAGATTTGATAAGCATCTCCCCCCTCGATGAGCAGGTTTTGATAAATTCCGTAATAAAAACGGGCAGAGTGCTGATAGCCCAGCAGGCCCATGCCAAGGGAGGTGCGGCGGATATCATCACATCCATGCTCATGAGAAGCCCCGCCTTCGATTATATGGAATGTCCCGTCAAGATAATCTCCACCCCCCCCGGCCCCGTCGCCTATTCCGATTTCACGGGCAAAAGCGCCGTTCCCGGCTGGGAAGATATATATGAAGCTATAATTTCAATGGTGTGAGGAAAATATGAGCGAAAAAATAAAAGCCACCCCCGCGGTGCGAAGATTCGCAAGGGAAAACAATGTGCCATTGGAGGAGCTTACCCCCTCCGAAAAGGACAACAGGGTCACACAGGCGGATATAATGGCCTATCTGGCGGCGAAGAAAAGCGTTAAGGCGGCCTTTGCCCAAATGGAAATGGAAACCGCGCAGTATTTTAAAGCCGCAAAAGAGCAAACTGCTCTTGAACATACTGCTCTTGAACAAACCGCAAAAGAGCCAAAAGCTCAAGAACAATCTGCTTATGAGCAAGAAGCTCTTAAGCAAACTGCCCTTGAACTATCGAAAGAAGCTCCCGTAATAGGCAAATATGAACCCCTTTCGGCGAGGGAGGAAGGCGCCGAGCCGCCCGAGCGCGACGAGGAAGAAACCCTTTCCCCCCCCTATCATATCGAAGGGGAAAAGCCCGCCCGGAATATGATATATGCAACGGATCAATTATCCCCCGAAGCCGAAGATGACGACACTTTGAGCTTGCCCTATAAATTCGAAGCTCCCTCCGACGAAGAAGGGGAGGTGAGATCAGGCTCCCTTAACCTCATGGGCGAGGTCGAAAGGGCGAAAAGGGTCATCAGAAAGAAAAATTCGGAGGAACTGCCCGCCCCGAGCAATGAGGATTACGAGAGGATAGCACAGGACGCGGTCAGCTCGGACGAGGGAGATTTGCTTTCTTCCCTTTACGACGGCTATATTGCGGAAAGGGCGGAGGAACCCGGGGAGGATAAATACGAATATATACTCGACGAACAGCAGGAGCTTGCCCCCCCCTCGGAGAAGGTCGATTATTACGAGGAAGAATACACCGATTACAGCGATAAGATAGGCCGCATCTCCTTTGAGGCGGAAAAGCTCTCCTTTGAAGCCCTCTCCCAGGTGGCGGGAAAAAATTCGGCTCACCGCATGGTAAACGCCTTGGCCAAGGCCTTGGCCCTCGCCTTTAAGGGAAGCGGAGAATTTCCCGCGGGGGTCGATGTGGTTATTCCCGAGGGCGGTATATTCGAAAAACACACCCTGCCCACCCCCATAGAAACGCCCCTTGCCTCCATGAGATACGAACCCTCGGAGGAACACCCGGAGGTAATAGCGGAGCTGTGGGATGTGAGGGAATTTACCATGGGCATGGCGGAAAGCTTCGGCAAGGGGAAGATGCGCTTTTTCGTCAACGAGGACGCCAAGCGCCTTTTGATAAACGGCATTTTCGACGAAACTGCGGTGAGCCTTTTGGACGCTCTCACCGTCGCCCAAGCCTTCAAAAGCATACTTTGCGACCCCCTGCCCCATGCGGAAAGCTTTCTGGGCAACAATTTCAACGGATATGGCCTTTAAATAAGCCCATTTCCCATCATAAACGAAATCTTGGAATGGACGCATCGGGATATTTCGGCCGATGCGGAAAGGAATTAAAACATGAGAAGAATCAGAGTGGCTTCACCTAAAAGGCTTGTGATTTTCATAACGCTGATCGCAGTGGCGGTTTTGGGGGTTTTCGGGGCGGTAAAGCTCATTCAAAGCCTGACGGCGGATCCGATAATCGCCCAGATAGAGCAGAAGGAAGGCTCAAAGATTACCCTGATAACCGTTTCCATCAAGGCCTATTTGGGAGATGAGGAGATAGCGGTAAGCGGAGCGAAGGTGCCCCAGGGCTCCAAGGTAGTCTTTGCGGCGGCCTATCAATACAAGCTTCCCAACGGAACGATAAAGACCTACTCCGTTTCCTCCGGGGTTACGATAACGGACGAAACCGATAAAAACGCCCAGGGCTACCTGACCGTGGGGGAAAGCTTTGTCACCATCGGCAACGGCATTTCCTCGGATTTTCAGGTGAAGATCAGCGTTAAGTATCAGAAGCAAAGCGCCGTTTATACTTTCACCGTTCCCGCACAGGGGGAGGAGATCGAATAAAGGAGCAAGTCGGCCGACGGTCGAGAAGCTCAATGGGAAAGCCTTGAAACGCGCCCCCGAAAGTTCGGCTTTGGGTCAGGGTGTGTTTGCGGTGTTTCGGTCGGTTTGTTTTTGTGTTTTTATTGGGGTGGAATTTATCAAAGGGCGGGGGAATCCCGCCCTTTTTTACTTTTGTAATTTTGACCCGGTCGTAAAACGACCGAAAGTCATAAAACGACAGAAGGTCATTTTATGACCTTCTGTCGTTTTGCAAAAAAGCAAGTAATAGCCTTATATATTCTGACCCGGTCAGAATGATAAAAAGCGCCTTTTCTTCATGTTGTGACCCGGGCAGAATGGAAAAACTGAATTTGCTCGTTTCGTTGTGAACGAGATAATTATAAAAGATTCGTTTCGAGAAATTACTTTTAGCGAAGTGACCCGTCATATCGTAAAAAAGCAAGTAATAGCCTTTAAAATTCTGACCCGGTCATAATGATAAAAAGTTCCTTTTCTTTATTTTCTGACCCGGTCACAATCTGAAAACCTCGTTTAAGGTTCTGTCCCGATCTAAAAAAACCACCCTTTCATGTCATGACCCGGTCAAAACGGAAAAACAGAATTTGTTTATTTCGTAGCGAAATAAAAGATTGCATATACAGGCGGATAAAAGCGACTATGTCTATTTTGCAATAGAACGAGCGATATTTTCTTATGGTTCGGGTTTGGTTTATAAGCGAATACGCATATATACGCTTGCAACAAGGAGATTTCCTTACTCTTTTGCGGTTTGGACTTTTTGAGGAAAAAAACAAAGAAACCCCGCCCCAACAAATTTTAACTCCGCCGCCCTCGCATATCCACGCACCACCGTCACCGTGGGCGAGGTTTTTGCCCGCCGAGAGTAGCGTTTAATATTTAAGGTTCTGCCCCGGTCTAAAAAATGACCTTGTCATAAAACGACTGAAGGTCGTTTTACGACCGAAGGTCGTTTTGCAAAAAAGCAAGTGACAGCCCTATATTTTCTGACCCGGTCAGAATGATAAAAAAATATCTTATCTTTATTTTGTGACCCGGTCAAAACGGAAAAACAGAATTTGCTCATTTCGCAGCAAAATAAAAGATTCGTTTCGGGGAAGTTTCTTTTATGAAGTGACCTTCTCATATTGTAAAAAGCAAGTAATAGCCTTTAAAATTCTGACCCGGTCACAATGATAAAAAGTGCCTTTTCTTTATTTTCTGACCCGGTCATAATGTGAAAAACTCGTTTAAGGTTCTGTTCCGGTCTAAAAAGAAAACTATCCTTTCATGTTGTGACCCGGTCAAAACGGAAAAACAGAATTTACTTATTTCGTAGCGAAATAAAGATTCGTTTCGGGGAAGTTTCTTTTGACGAAGTGACCCTTTCATATCGTAAAAAAGCAAGTAATAGCCTTTAAAATTCTGACCCGGTCATAATGTGAAAAACTCGTTTAAGGTTCTGTCCCGGTCATAAAATGACCTTCGGTCATAAAATGACCTTCGGTCATTTTGATAAAAAACAAGTGACAGCCTTATATTTTCTGACCTGGTCAGAATGATAAAAAGTGTCTTTCTCCATTTTGTGACCCGGTCATAATGTGAAAAACCTCGTTTAAGAACCACCCTTTCATGTCATGACCCGGTTTTGGTGCGCCGCCGAGGCGTTGGGGGTGGAGTGAACTTGGGGGAGTAATAGCCTTTAAAATTCTGACCCGGTCAGAATGATAAAAAGTTCCTTTTCTTTATTTTCTGACCCGGTCACAATGTAAAAAACCTCGTTTAAGGTTCTGTCCCGGTCTAAAAAGAAAACCACCCTTTCATGTCATGACCCGGTTTTGGTGCGCCGCCGAGGCGTTGGGGGTGGAGTGAACTTGGGGGAGTAATAGCCTTTAAATTCTGACCCGGTCAGAATGATAAAAAGCGCCTTTTCTTCATATTGTGACCCGGTCAAAACGGAAAAACTAAATTTGCTTATTTCGTAGCAAAATAAAAGATTGCATATACAGGCGGATAAAAGCGACTATGTCTATTTTGCAATAGAACGAGCGATATTTTCTTATGGTTCGGGTTTGGCGTATGAGTGAATACTCATAAATAAGCTATACAACAAGGAAATTCTTTTGCGGTTTGGACTTTTAAAGAAAAGGACGGAGAAACCCCGCCCCTATATATTTACACGCCGCCGTAAGGGTGAGATTTCCCCGCCCGCCAATCAGAACAACCGACAGCGGCGCACTATCCGAAAATTTGCCCTTTTATCATCAAGAAACCCCTGTCAATCACGGAAAGACCGATACCTTTTCTTTTACAGAAAACGAATAAGCCCTCGGCGGTCAAACTCCCCTTTTAACGCTGTATCCCGCACTCGGGCGGCTAAACACGGCAGGGCTTTAATTAAAAGCCTTAAAGCCTAAAACACTCTCGATCAAAAGCCTCGCCGCAATCTGTCAAAATACACAATATGGATTTAAACCGACAACCCTTTGCCTGTTTAAACCCCTCCCCTTCGGCTACCGCCTACCAAAGCCCATACCATTTCCCGTCGATCTCATAACAATAGATATAAACATCATACCCCATCTGCTCCCCGTCGAGGGCGTAGACGCATTGATAGTGACAGGTCACGGCGGCGGTAAGGTTCACCCCGGCTTCGCTCAAACCCAGAGATTTAATCAGCTCCACATTCATCTGGCGGCTTTCTATGAAGAAATATTGCAATTCCTTCGCCCGGGAAAGTTCCATTTCGTCGTAATCCGCCTGCATTTTATCCATATAGCCTTCGAAGTCGGCGTAACTTTCCTCCTGACCGTAATAATACCAAAAACCCTCGTCAAGGGAGGCGCAGTGTTTCGCCGCGCTTTGGATTTCACCCTCGAAAAAGCTTTTTACCACAAAGGCGGCCGCTTCTTCGCTTTCGGTGAAAAAGGCCTTTTCGCTCACGGAAGAATCCTGCCGATCGGTATCCGGGTTTTTTTGAAAGTTAAGGGGAATGTCGAATATCTTTACGGCAAGCACCCCCAACAAAATCAAAATCATCAGCCCCGCCGCATCCAGCACCCATTCCAATATCCAGCTTTTGTCAAAATGCTTTCTGTCGTAGCCGGAAACGTAATCGGTGCCCTCCGCCACCCTTCGCTTTGACCTTTCGTCGTATGGGGGGGAAGCCTTATCGCGCGCTTCCTCGGGGGCTTGCTTAACCTCGGTCAATTGCCCACCGTCGCAAAGGGCGTTTTGCCTGTTATCCGTCGTTTCATCGGCATTTTCTCTCGGGGGTTGGGTGGTATTCCCGCCGAAGGTATCCGAAATGTTCTCGCCCGAATATTTGTCTTCCGTGAGAAATGCTCCGCATTGGGAGCAAAAACGGGCTTTTTGCTGATTTTCTTCCCCGCAAAGGGGGCAAATTTTCTCATTCATGGTTGTGCCTTCTGTTGTGGTTTTGCCAATGGCGGTATGCTTATTATATCCGTTTTTGTCTCATTACAGCACGGGGGCGGGGAAGTTCCCTCACCGAATCTCGGGATATTGTGCTTTGATGTTCGTTAAGGCCGGGTTTTCTTTCAGGCATGGTCACTTGCTCGCCGCTTCATGGGCGAAGATTATCAATACTTCTCCGTAACTCCGTCAATCAAAGTCCTTGAATACGGGATAGCTTTTACGGCACGGGGGCGGGGGAAGTTCTCTCGCCGAAGCTCGGGATAATATGCTTTGATGTGCGTTAAAGCCGGGCTTTCTTTCAAGCAGGGTCACTTACTCGCCGCTTCAAGGGCGAAAATTATCAATACTTCTCCGAAACCCGTCAGTTAAATTCCTTGAATACGGGATAGCTTTTACGGCACGGGGCGGGGAAAGTTCTCTCACCGAAGCTCGGGATAATGTGTTTTGATGGGCGTTAAGGCTGGGCTTTCTTTCAAGCAGGGTCACTTGCTCGCCGCTTCATGGGCGAAGTTATCAATACTTCTCCTGAAACCTCGTCAGTTAAATTCCTTGAATACGGGATACCACCTGTTATTGTATTTTGTGCAGTATATTCCGATCACATCGCTGTATTCGTTGCCGTTGTAACTGCTGTTCACCGTATATTCCATATAATATTCGTTCTCGTTCAGGCTTCTCGCCTCGTTTAGGCCGTAGTTGAGGTTAATGCAGTGTTCGTAATAAAGGAAGTTGTAGCTTTCGCGCACATATATTCCGTAATCTCCCCGGGAATCGTAACCCGCCGCCTTGAGCATATCCTCGCCCAAGCCATCGCTCAGCGCGCAGGCGTCGGATATTTGCCCTTCGAGGAAATCGTCCATAAAGGCTTCCCCCGCCTTGGAATAACCTGAAAAGCCCTTTCCTAAATCGAAAAGGAAATTATCCCCGGTGATAAGATATTCCGCGGTGCAAAGCGTCAAAAAGACGGCGACGACAAAACCCACCGTTATCAGAAGGGAATTTTTCACATTCTTTTTTACGGCTTTCTTGTAAGTAGCCCTTTCGGCTCTGCCTTGGGCGGTGAGTATATCGCTTTTCCCTGTGGGGGTGATTAGATTTTCTCCGCAGAATTCGCAGTATTTGGCGTCCTCATCGTTTGTCTTTAAGCATCTCGGGCAAATCATGACAGCGCCTCCCCCAATTTTTTACCGCACTGTGAACAGAAAGAGGCCTGAAGGGGCAGGGCTTTCCCGCAGGCTTTGCAGAGTTTTTCCGCTTTTTCCCCGCATTTATTGCAGAATAAGGCCCCGGGGGGCAGTATGTTCCCGCATTTGGCGCACTTTATTTCTTCTTCGTTTTCCCTTGAAGCCCCGGCTTCGCCCGATTTATCCCCATCTTCTTTGACAAGGGCTTCGGCGGTCATGTCGCTAACCTCCGTCGGCTCCGGAGAGCTTTCCTTAAGGGGCATTGCGGGCAGAGCCTTTCCGCAGTTTTTGCAGAAAAGGGAATGCTCCTTGGCGGGTGTGCCGCAATGGGGGCAACCTCTAAGGGTAGTTACCCCGAGGGTATTTACCCCGAGGGTATTAACCCTTCTCGGCTCGGCGGCGGTCTTTTCCCCGTCTTGGGTCAGGGCGCGTACCCTTTCGAAATATTCCCTGAATTCCTCCGGTATGGGGCTGTCCTTTGTCCTTTCGAAATAAATCCTTCCTATTTGTGCGAATATATGCTGTAAATCGGCTTCCTGCGATGTCGTCGAATTATTGTTGTTTCTTTCCTTGGTTTCGGTGGGGTTTTTACCCCTCAGTTTATCTGTGAAATCCTTAATGGCGGCCATGTTTCCTCCCCGCTTTATTTCTTGTTTAATAATAGTTTTTCGGTATTTGGTCGGGGTTAAGGATAGATTAAGGGGGGATTAAAGAGGGAGGGGGTTAAGGTTATTGTCGGG
>JAAYHF010000132.1 GCA_012727485.1 Eubacteriaceae bacterium | reverse complement strand
CGTCGGGACTTTTTAAATACCCATAGATACTGCTGTTGGTAAGGCGTTTGCCGTTATGACCTTTCGACTGATAGACCGCCTTAATTTTACGGCTGGTGTCACGGGCATACCATTCTGCCATAATATTGAGGAACGGGGCGAACTCGCCCGATTCCCCGTTCTCACTGTCGATATTATTACTAACCGCAATAAATCGGACACCATGTTGGCGGAAAAACACTTCGGTATAAAAACCGACCTGCAAATAATCCCGCCCAATTCGGCTCATGTCTTTTACAATAACAATGCCGACATTTCCGGCTTCCACTTCCGCAATCATTTCCTTAAAGCCTTTGCGGTCAAAGGTGGTGCCGCTTACACCATCATCACAGAAATGGCGGCAATTTGTGAAACCATTCCGCTCCGCATAATCTTCAAGGATTTTCTTTTGGTTGGTGATGGAATTGCTCTCGCCTTGCATCTCATCGTCACGGCTAAGGCGGGAATACAATGCTGTGGTTCTGTTTGATTTTGACTGCCTCATAGAATACTCCTTTGAGCGCATTGATGCGCTGGCAGTCGGTTCACTCGTAGCAACTTTATTTTATAACAAATGGGGAATTTTTTCAACCTTTCTTTTGTTAAATATTCTGTTTCCATTATTGATTTACCACCCCTTTTTCCGACGAAGCTTCATTTTTCACAAGCCGCAATATTTTATCCTGTGCCGTTTCGCCACTCTTATTGCTGAAATGAACACCAACACGGTAAACGGTATGTCCGATTCGCTTAGTAAAAGTTCCGGCTTCACGGGTTTTTAATTGTTGTGGGGTCGCTTTCGCATCTGCGGTTTTTGCCATAAAATGAAGGCCTCCTTTCTGTTTTTTGAATGAACATCATCGCCCTTTCGTTTTTGGAATAAATTGTTTTAGCGGTGTGCCGTTCTGCCCTCATGGATTCCTGAGAACCTACCCTACTCGGCGGTTTCTCGTATTGACCTCATTGACGCGCTCGCCGCAATATTGCGGATCATGACATCGCTTCACTTGGCGGTATATCTGAGGACGGTCATTCAATTATCAAAGTGCGATTACCCTCTACCTAATGCACTGAAAATTACACTTTGTAGGGGATGCCCCTTTATCTAATGCACTGAAAATGATGGTTTGAGGGGGTAAGCCCTCTATCTAATTCAAATAAAAAGCTATTTTGGCAGGTCATTTCAAAAAACTTTTACAGATTATTCATAAATTGGGCAAAGAAAAACCACCCTCAACTGTTTTCACAGTCAAGAGCGGCGGCAAATATTACGGTTATTTTAATTTGTGGTATCATAACATAGAAAACGGCGGAACGATTACCGTACCGCCGTTCAAGAGAAGTTTGCTAGTTTATGCGTAAATCAGTTCGTTTCGAATAATTCCATCCGCGCAATTACGAATATTATTGACTTTGCCAATCCAAAGCATAGGGTTTTCTGCTTTTAAATGTTCGGTCACATTTTGCGCTTTCATCATCTGTTTAATGATAAGTTCCCGCCGTTCAAAAGCGGCAACATCAATTTCATGCAAATGCGCCCGAAGTTTGCCGGACATTAACAAGCTTGAATACAGCGCACGTTTGTGCTTTTTCAAATATTCAAGTCGCTGCTGACCCCAAATACCGATATGGACTTCTTCCGGAAGACCATCATCAGGTATTTCAAGGTTAGGAATTTTATAGCTGTTGACCTCTGTATAGGTTAGATTTTCCATTCTCTGCGTTCCTCCTTTCAGCGAATATTTACGGTGAAATACCGCTTGCTTAGGGCTTTTCTGCTATCTGCCCCCTTTGGCGGTCTACCGCTTCAATCCGCTACGAGTGAACCGACTTACCGCTGTAATAGTAGTGGTCTTGACAACCACCCTTTACAGCATACATCCTTCCAAGTATTTAGTGCGTTTTCAAGATTATCTGTTACCCAACTCATTTTGTGACCACCTCCTTTAAGTTAAAATATCTATATAAAAAGCCCCGAAACGTCAGGCATACCGTTTCGGGGCTATGTAAGTTCGGCGTTGCAATAGGCGATTATTCTCTATAATAATGAAAGGTCAAATGGTTATTTAGAAATAATTGAAACGAATCCAGGGGTTGCTTAAAATT
>JAAYHF010000131.1 GCA_012727485.1 Eubacteriaceae bacterium | reverse complement strand
GCAGTGTCCTCCTCGCTTTCGGGAAGGAATATTTCCTCCTCCTCCTCCTTAACCGCCGCATTCTTCTCGGGTTGCCCCGCGGGGGGTTCGGCCCTTTTCACCTCGGGGGCTTTGCGGGTCTTCTTCTTCTGTAAAGCTGTTTCGGCGGGCTTTTCGGCCTCCTTGTTTCCCTTGAAGAATTTGTTTATATCCTCTTTTAATTCGCTTTTATCGTCTTTTTGCGCCATATCAGTATTCCTTGGGTGCTTTTTTCATTTTTTCGTATATTGTAATGTAATTGGAGTAGCGTAGATAACTTATCTTCCCGCCCTCTGCCGCCTCCTTGACCGCACACTCGGGCTCTTTTATATGAAGGCAGTTCGCATATTTGCAATGGGAATATTCGTAAAACTCGGGGTAATATTTCCAAAGATCCTCCGAAGCCACCCCCTTTAAATGGAAATCCGAGAAGCCGGGGGTATCCAAAATAAAGGAATTATTATCCATGGGAATAAGCTCGCTGACTCGGGTGGTGTTTTTGCCCCGCTTGAGCCTTTCGGAAAGCTCGCCCGTTTGGCGGTCGGCTTCGGGACAAAGGGCGTTTATCAGGGAGGATTTGCCCGCCCCGGATATGCCCCTCAGCAGGGTTATCTTCCCCTTTAAGGCCTCCCGCAGTTCCTTTAAGCCTGTGCGGTTGTCGGAGCTGATGAAAAATATATCCTTCAAAGCTCCGCTGTAATTTTCCCTTATATATTCCAGCTCCCCCTCATCGGCAAGGTCGCATTTCGTGACGGCCAATGCGGATACGACCCCCTTTATTATGTTATCCGCCAAAAGCATATCCAAAAGGCAGTAATCAAGCTCGGGAGCTTTAACGGCAAAAACCGCCATGCTCAGGGATACATTGGCCGCCGAGGGGCGAAGGATATGGTTTTTGCGGGGAAGTATCTTTGTGACCACCCTGCCCATTTGCCCCTTATCGGAGAAAATCACCCTGTCGCCCACCGTGGGTTTTAACCCCCCCAAACGGATCGAACCCTTCATGGCGCAGGTTATCCTCTCCCCCTCGTCGCTTAAGATGTAATAATTGCCGCCGACCCCCTTTATCAATACCCCGCTTCCCATCAGAAGCTGACCGAGCCGCTGTCTGTTTGAATGCCGTTTTCGGTGACGACATAGCTGTAAGTGCCGGGGGTGCGGGTGACGGAGACGGTTATCTTTTTGCCCGCGTTTTCGGTTGAGCCCGAAAGATATTCGCTGATGTAGTTGCCGTCCTTATCCTGAAGGGATATTTCCACCTTCACATCCGCCGATTTAACCTTATAATCAATGGTTTTCGTGATGAGATTTCCCAAGCTCACCACCAAAACCACCTCGGTATTTTTATCCGCCTCGCTGTAAGCAGTGGGGGTCTGCTTGAAGATAAGCCCCGCCGAATAGGAATTGCTCGGCTCGTAGGTGATGTTCCCGCTCAGGTTAAGCCCTGCGGAAGAAAGCAGGGTCTTTGCCTCCGCTATGGTTTTGCCCAAAAGGTTCGGCACTGTGGTGCTGTCCTTTCCGAGGCTCACATAAAGGATGACCTTCGTTCCCTCCACCACCTGGGTCCCCCCCTCGGGGCTTTGGGCGAAGACCTGCCCGTTGCCGTATTCGGAGTTGTTTTCGTATTTGATCTCGCTCACATCAAAGCCCGCCTTGGTGAGCTTGGAAACGGCCTCCGCTTCATAAAAGCCTATCACGGCGCTTACCCTTATGACCCGAGGCCCGCTGCTCACCACCACTCCCACCGCCGAACCCTTCTTCACGGTTTGATTTGCGGCGGGCGTTTGGGAGATTATCCTGCCCTCCTCTATTTCGGCGGAGGGTTTGAATTGTATGACATAATAATCGAGTTCGGCCGCCGTGAGAATCTCCTTGGCCTCCGAGATCGTGGCGCCCTCAAGGGGAGGCACCGCCACCTTGCTGTTTTCTTCGTAGATATAGATCAACGCCGCACAGGCCGCCGCCAAAAGCACCCCCGCGATAATAAAAATCGCAAGCCGACGCCCCGGGCCGCTGACGGGTTTGCCCCCCGGGGAGGTCTTCTTACCGCCGCCGGAAGCGCCCTTGCCGTAGGTGGGCTTTATTTGAGCGTCTATATTTGCCTTGAGCAGTTTAAGGTCGCTCAAAAGCTTCACCGCATTTTGGTATCTGTCCTCGGTTTTACGGCGGGTCAAATTCAAAACAAGCTGACAGACCCCCTCGGGCAGTTTCTTATTGACCCTGCGGGGGGAGGGTACATCGTTTTGCACGTGCATCAAGGCCACCGCCACGGGCGTGTCCCCGTCATAGGGCAGGGAAGCGGTGAGCATTTCATACATCATTATCCCCAGGGAATAAAGGTCGCTTCTCTCGTCCAAAAAGCCCCCCCGCGCCTGCTCCGGGGAAACATAATGTACGCTTCCGAGGGCCTCCTCCGTGGCGGTGAGGGTGGTGGAGGTGATGGCTGTGGCTATTCCGAAATCCGCCACCTTAGGCACTCTGTTGGAGGTCAAAAGGATATTTTGGGGCTTTATATCCCTGTGTATGATTCCGTTTTTATGGGCGTTTGCCACCCCGAGGGTGACGGAGTAAAGTATATCCACCGCCTCCGAGGGCTCTATCGGCCCGTTTTGCTCGATGTATTTTTTCAAAGTCGGCCCGTCTATGTATTCCATAACGATATAGGGCAACCCCTCCTGCTCCCCCACATCGTATACTCCGACGATGTTGTGGTGGGCAAGCATGGCGTCCGCCCGGGCTTCCTTCATGAATTTGTTCACGAATTGCTCGTTGTCCGCATATTCTTCTTTTAATACCTTAACGGCGACACTGCGCTCGAGCCTGAGATCCTTGGCGCGGTAAACCTTCGCCATTCCCCCGCTGCCGAGCTGTTCGATTATTTCGTATTTATTGTCTATTATCTTTCCTATCATATAAAGACCCTACGCTTCAAAGAGGATAACGGAAATATTATCTGCTCCCCCGTTTGAGTTGGCTTCATTCACCAGCGCCGCGGCGGCTCGCTTGACACTGCCCGCGGAGCGTACTATCCTTTCAATGTCCTCGTCGGGAACAAAATCCGTCAGCCCGTCACTGCATAGCAATATCGTATCTCCCGGGTTCAACTGCTCCTCGTATATATCCATATCGTATTCCTCGTCCGTACCCAAAGCGGAGAGGATAACATGTCTGCTGGGATGCTCCAGCGCCTGTTGGGGGGTTATCTGGCGGGTGTCCACCATGAACTGCACCAGGGATTGATCCTTTGTTATTTGGCGGATACCCTGTGAGCCGATGATATAGCCCCTGCTGTCCCCGACTTGGTAGAAAACCGCCTTTACCCCGTCGGTGACGCAAAGGGTCAAGGTTGTCCCCATTCCCTCATAATCCTCGTTTTCAAGGGACATTTTATATATTTTGCCGTTTATATCCTTGATCTTTCGGGTCAGCTCCTCCCTCGATTCCACGCAAAGGCTTTTGTCACATTTGCGGAAATAGGAGGAAAGCTCCTTGACGGCGGCGGCGCTTGCCACATCCCCCGCCTTATGCCCGCCCATGCCGTCGGCAATGCCGATGAAATAATCCCCGCGGCTGTCCTTTAAATTCACGATGGAATCCTGATTGGTTTCCCGCACAAGCCCCTTGTGGGTCAATGAAACGCTTTTCAATTCTTCTGCCTTCCCGATTTTTGGTAAGAGCTTTTCAGTTGACCGCAGGCGGCGGCAACGGAACTGCCCAACTTTCTTCTTATTGTATAATTTATTGACATTCTTTTCAACAGCTTTGCGAAGGAGGAAAGGGCATTTGAGCCGTTGGCGGGGCGATAGCCCTCCTTGGGGTTGTAATCGATCAAATTAACCTGGGCGTCCGTGCCGCTTAACATTTCCCGCAGGGCGCTCGCACATTCGAAGCTGTCGTTCACCCCTTGGATAACGCAGTATTCGCAGGTAATTCTTCTGCCCGTCACCCTTCTGTATTCGTTGCAGGCTTCGAAGGCCTGTTTTATCGGGAATTTCTTTTCTGCGGGCATTATCTTTTCCCTTATTTCGGGCAGGGCGCAGTGCAGAGAAATAGAAAGGTTCACCCCCAAATTCTCACGGGTCATGCGGCGTATCCCCGGGGTTATCCCGCAGGTGGAAAGGGTTATGCGCCTTATTCCCACATTCATGGTGTCCTCCCGATTGATGTATCTTATGAATTCGCTGACATTGTCATAATTCAAAAGCGGCTCGCCGCTTCCCATTAAAACCACATTATGCACGGGCATATTCATTGCCTTGGAAACTATCACCGCCTGGGAGATCATCTCCTGCGCCGTGAGATTGCGGATAAACCCGCCCTCCCCGGATTGGCAGAATACGCACCCCATGGGACAGCCCGCCTGGGAGGATACGCAAAGGCTCAAGGTGCCGTCGTAGACCATTCCCACACATTCTATCAGTATACCCTCCGAGGTTTTGAGCAAAAATTTGGAAGTTTCGGTGGATTTTTCATAAAATGTCCCTTCGCTCTCCAAAGCCAAACTGCGATAGTTCTCGCCGAGGGCTTCCCGCAGGGATAGGGGGATATTCTTCATTTCCTCTATCTGCGCCCCCTTTTTCAACCATAGCTCTATTTGGGCGGCTCTGAAGGGAGCCTCCCCCAATGAGGTAACTATTTCCTTTAACTGCTCCGTGCTTTTGGCGATGAGTGCTTCCATTTATACCTCCGAAATTTCACAGCCGTCGTCTGCGAAGTTTTTGTTTGCGGGCTTTTCGATCGTTGCCGTGAAAAACCCGTCCGTCATATCCTCTGCGGGGTTGAGCATGAGCATTCCCTCCCGCCTTTCCGGGTGGGGCGCTTTGAGTTCGAAGGGCAGGGTTATCGGGGAGGGCTTAAGAGAAGGGTTCTCCTTGAGCAATCGCTCGATTTGCGCTTCGTTTTCCTCTTTATTAAGGGTACAGGTGGAATAGATAAGTTTTCCCCCGGGCTTTAAATAATTCAGGGCGTTTTTGACTATCGCCGCCTGCTTTTCCGTCAATTCGGCGGTGGTGCGCTCGTCGTAGCGATAAAGTATTTCGGGCTTTCTCCCCGCCACCCCCAACCCACTGCAGGGTACATCGCAGATTACCTTGTCGAAGGCGCCGACAAACTGCGGATTCAACGAAGCGGCGTCGCTTCTCATCACCTTTATATCAAAGCCGTATTGGGCGGCGGCTCGCCTCATTATGTCCGTTTTGGCGGCGGATATGTCGCAGGCGGTTATCTTGACCCTCCCCCGGGTCAAAATATAGGCGTTGAAGCTTTTCGCCCCGGGCGCGGCGCATAGGTCGAGGATATTATCCCCCTCCTTAAAGCCGCTTGCATAGCCGGAAATTATTCCCGAGGCGTCCTGGGCATAGAAAAGCCCTTCTTTATAAGCCGCTCCCGAAAAGATATTCCCGCCCTTTTCTATGATAAGGCACCCGGGAACAAAGCAGGGCAGGGCAATCACCCCCTCCGAGGCCAGCCTTTCGGCGAGGGCTTTGGCAGATATTTTAAGGGTATTCACCCTTATCATGGTTTTCGGGCTTCTCTCAAAGGCTCGGGCGATCCCTGCCAGGGTCTTCG
The DNA here is from genome assembly GCA_012727485.1 of Eubacteriaceae bacterium. Lineage (GTDB taxonomy): Bacteria > Bacillota > Clostridia > Eubacteriales > Anaerofustaceae > JAAYHF01. The sequence continues at coordinate 3,076 of JAAYHF010000131.1, read as the reverse complement.
GGCCGTACTGCTCATATAAAAGCTTTTGCAGGCGGGGGGAAAGGCCGTATTCGTATTGCAGAAGGGAGGGGGTGTCCTTTTCCCTTTCCCTCAGGGCTTCTCCCTTTCTCAGGGCGTTTCGAAGCAGGGCATTCACAAAGCCGCTTAAGGAATTCTTTGCGCCGCCGTTTGAGCAATAAAGCTTTGTCATCTGCACCGCATCGTTCACCGCCGCATAGGGGGGAATTTTATCCAAATACATTATCTGATAAAGGCTCATGGAAAGGATTATTTTCACCCTCTCGTCCATTTGGGCGAGGGGCTTGCCTGAAAAGGAGGCTATCACCTTTTCGAGTCTGTTTTTCTTCTTCAGGCTTCCGTATACGATATTTGAAGCCAAGGCCCTGTCCTCGGGTTTTTTAAGGGCGGGGTTGAAATTGGCGTTTATGCTCTCGTTGGAGTTTCCGCCGTTTATTATCACATCGCAGAGTATCCTATAAGCAACGCTCCTTGCGGGGGCAATGGGGGCGGCGCTCCCACGGGGTTTTTGGGGGTTTCCCCCCGAATAGGGGCCTGTCCTTTTTGCGGGAATGTCCCTGCCCCCGGCCCGGAAAACGGGGCTTGTCCCGTTTTCTCGGCTTGCGCCGTTTTTGCCTACGGGGCTTGCCCCGTTTTCGGGGCTTGCGTCTTTGGGGCTTGCAAAGCGGGGGTTATCCGCCCTCGGGCTTTTCTCTCGCTCTGCTCCGAATTTATTGCCCGCCTCGCTTTTTTTCGCCCCTTTATTATCAAAGGCAGAAACAACCTTGGCAGTATGACCCTCGTTTGAAAAACCCTTTGTTGAATGACCCTCGGTTTTTGCATACTTCTCGGCGCTGTCGGCGCTTGCCTTAAAATGGCCTCCGACGCTTGAACCGCTGACGACTTCCCCTTTCGCCCCTGCCTTTTTTACGCCTTTATATGCTTTGTTTTCGGCGTTTTCGGGCTTTGAGCCGAAGGATTTTTTATTGTTATCGCTCATTCGAATTTTACCTTTTCCCGCAGACCGTTATAAAAAGCGCCTGCGGCCATTCTCTGCTTGCCCTCGGGTTTGACTTCCCTTATCAGTAAAGCCCCCTCGCCGCATTGCACCACAATGCCCCCCTTGCCCCCTGAGATTATCTCCCCGGGCAAATACCCCCGAACCCCTTCCTCGGGAAGGGGTGAAAAGAGCTGAACCATCTTGCCCCCCAAAAGGGCGTAGGCGGCGGGGGAAGGGTCCATGGCGCGTATTATGCGGCTTATCCGAAGGGCGCTTTCGGAAAAGTCGATTTTGCGAAGGGATTTATCTATTTTATCCGCATAGGTGGCGGCGGCATCATTTTGCTTGATGCGGGGGGCTTTGCCTTCTTCGAGCAGTTTTAAGGCTTCGCAGATGAGAGAAGCGCCCTTTTCGCTCAGGGAGGATGAGAGCGTTCCGAAGGTTTCCTCGGGGGAGATGATATGTTCGCTTTGGAGCATAATATCCCCGGTGTCCATGCCCTCGTCCATATACATCACCGTTATCCCCGTTTTCTCCTCCCCGTTCATAAGCGCTCTTTGCATGGGAGCCGCCCCCCGATAGGCGCTCAAAAGGGAGGAATGGATATTTATCGCCCCCATAGGACACATATTGAGGATATTGCTCTTGAGAAGCTGTCCGTAGGCGCAGACCACCGCAACATCGGCCTTGAGCCCCTCCAAATATTCGAAACTTTCGGAGCTGCTCACCCTTTTGGGCTGATAAACGGTTATCCCCTGCTCCCCGCAGTATACCTTAACGGCGCAGGGAATCATCTTTTTCCCTCGGGCGTTCACCTTGTCCGGCGGGCAGACGGCGCAAAGGATCTCATGCCCCGCATTTTTAAGGGCCCTCAGGGGGGAGACGGCAAATTCCCCTGTTCCCATATAGATTATTTTCAAATTTTAATTTTCTCCCTTGGTTGCCGCTTCCTTTTCGGCGGCTCTGGCTTCCATTATTCTGTCGTACTGATCCTGGGTATATATCTTCTCGGCTATATCCGTGAAAAGTATGCCGTTTAAATGGTCGATTTCGTGGCAGAGGGCCTTTCTGTAAAGCCCCTTGGCAACAATGCGGATTTCTTCGCCTTTTTCGTTTAAGGCCTTAACCGTCACCGACTCCGGGCGGGTCACTTCTCCCACATAATCCGGCACGCTCAGGCAACCCTCTATTTCGGTGACGCTCCCCTCGCTTTCCGTTATTTCCGGATTTATCAGCTTAACGGGGCCTTCCCCCACATCTATCACCACCAGCCGCCGCAAAACCCCCACCTGGGGAGCCGCAAGACCCACTCCGTCGGCTTCGTGCATTGTCTGCACCATATCCTCCAAAAGTTCGAGGATTCTCCCGTTTATTTCGGTCACTTCCCTACTTTTTTTGCCCAGCAGTTCATCGCCTTTGAGCCTGATGTTTCTGATTGCCATTTCTTTAATCTCCTTGCTTGTGTTGTTATGCTTGTCTGTTTGTATTTTGTTGCCGCCGTTTTGGGTTATGCGGTTTTTGACTTGACTGTTGCGGTTTCGGGGCTTGTTCTTAGGGCTTGCGCTTTCGGGCTTGTCCTTTGGGGGTTGCCCGTATGTCGGTTTTTATGTTATCCTTTGCCGCTGTCGGTGTTTCGCAATGTCTTGGGGCTGTTGCTTGTTGCTTGCTGTCGTGGTTTGGGGCGTTGGGTTAATGCTTTTGTGCTGTCGGTTTATTGCCGCTTCGGGTTGCTTGTTGCTTTTTCTTTTGGGCGGTTTTTCATTGCTTTGCTATTTCGTTTGTTGTCGTTTGTTTTCCGTTGTTGCTTGTCTGCTGTTGCCGTCTTTTGTGGGGTAATCCACGGGCTTAACAAGTATTTCCTTTAGGGCTTGCGCTTTCGGGTCTTATCCTTTGGGGTTTGCCCGTATGTCGGTTTTATGCTATCCTTTGCCGCTGTCGGTTTTTTGTAACGCCTTGGGGCTGTTGCTTGTTGCTTGCTGTCGTGGTTTGGGGCGTTGGGTTAATGCTTTTGTCTGTCGGTTTATTGCCGCTTCGGGTTGCTTTGTTGCTTTTTCTTTTGGGCGGCTTTTCTTTGCTTTG
>JAAYHF010000130.1 GCA_012727485.1 Eubacteriaceae bacterium | reverse complement strand
GCGGAGCCGAAGCGATTTTTTATATTGAAGCTTGGGCAGAAAGGACGGTTGCTTTTATGTTTTCGGCTTTTGCGAGGTATGCCCTTAAAAACATGGTTCATGCTTCGGATAGGGTTAATGAGGTTTATCCCGTGCCTTTTTTTCTCGAAATACCTTGGTTCACTATAAGTGAATTTGTTTACTTTGTGACCCGGTCAGAATGTGAAAAGCTTTTTATCCTTTGGGCAGAGCCGATGCAATTTTTTATAATGAAGTTTGGGGCAGATAGGTCGGTTGCTTTTGTTTTCGCCTTTTGCGAGGTATGCTTTTAAAAGCATGGTTCATGCTTCGGCTTCGCACATCTACCTTACCTGTTTTTTACGCTTCATCAAAAACACCAACGGGTTCATAAACCCGAAAATATTTTCAATTTCACCCTTGACAAACCCACCCCCATAATGTAAAATTCTACCAACCCAAAGGAGATAAGCCTTGAAGAATTTAAGAACACCTGATAATTCAACATTCATGGCCGCGCCCGCAAAAGCGAGCGTTTCTTCGCTTGTCTATTTTTACGGCTTTTACTTTTATTTTACCTACTTTAAGGAAAAGAAAAAGCCGTATTGATGGGAACCCCGAAAAGATAAATAAATCGGCTCCGTCAATCGGCGGAGCCGTTTTTTTATAGAAAAATATAAAAAAGAGGGAAAAAATGAAAAAACTTATCTGTGCATTACTTGTCGCCGCAACTGTTCTTTGCGCCGTATCCTGCGGGAATGGGGAGAGCGAAAAGCCCCTGAGCGTGGGGATAATTCAGCTCGCCGAATTCGGAGCGCTGGACAGCGCCTCCCAAGGCTTTATAGACGAGATGAACGAGCTTTGCGAAGCCGAAAACATCGAATGGGCCTATAAACTCGAAAACGCCCAGGGTGAACAGCCCGTCTGCGCCACCATCGCCACTTCCTTCATAAACAGCGATGTGGATTTGATAGTCGCCATCGCCACCCCCGCGGCTCAAGCGGCCGCCAGCGCCACCGCCGAAATTCCCATTCTTTTCACCGCCGTCACCGATGCGGTGCAAGCCGGGCTTGTGGCGAGCAATGAGGCCCCCGGGGGAAATATTTCGGGAACCAGCGACATGAACCCCGTAACCCAACAAATCGACCTGCTTTTAAAGCTCGTACCCGATGCAAAGACGGTGGGTATACTTTACTGCTCCGCCGAGGACAACAGCATAACCCAGGAGAAGATGGCAAGAGCCGCCCTCGAAGCAAAGGGAGTTGCAGTGCTTGATTACACAGCGGCGGATTCCTCCGAGGTGGCCGCCGTCACCCAAAGCATGGTGGGCAAGGTGGACGCCGTTTACATACCCACGGATAACCTGATGGCTTCCACCGCCGCCACCGTCTCCGAGGTACTCAATGCGGCGAAGATACCCTCCGTTGCGGGGGAGGCTTCCATGGTGGGCGCGGGCTTTTTGGCCACCTACGGCATTGACTACTATCTTTTAGGCCGTCAGACCGGTGCGCAGGCCTTCCGCTTGCTCGTTAAGGGGGAAAACATCTCCCAAATGAAGGTGGAGTTTTATGAAAAGACCTGCGAGTTGACCGTGAACGAAGAAACGGCGAAGCGCATCGGCATAACCATTCCCGCCGATCTTCAGCAGTAAAGCCATGGAATTCAGCCTGCAATCTTTTTTGAATTCCTGCCCCGGGGCTGTGGCCCAAGGGATACTTTACGGGATCATGGCAATGGGGGTCTATATCACCTATCGGGTGTTGAACATCTCGGATTTGACCGTGGACAGCAGTCTGTGTACGGGGGGGAGCGTGGCGGCAATACTGCTCACCAAGGGGCTTTCCCCCGCCCTTGCCATACTCTGCGCGGTGGCTTCGGGTTTTGCGGCGGGGCTTGTCACCGGGCTTTTGCACACCCGCCTGAAAATTCCCGCCATACTCTCGGGAATATTGACCCAGCTCGCCCTATATTCGGTGAATCTGCGGATAATGGGCAGATCCAACATAACCCTGCTTAATGTGAAGTTGATGATAAGCCTGAGAAACATTCCCCAATCCATTCTCACCGCCGCCATATTCGCCGCCTCGGTGATTGCCCTGCTTTACTGCTTTTTCGGCACGGAGTTGGGCTGTTCGGTGAGGGCGACGGGGAACAACGAGCAGATGGCCCGTTCCCAAGGAGTGAACACGGACACCGCCAAGATGATCGGCCTTGTGGCGGGAAACGGTATTGTGGCTCTCGCCGGGGCGCTGATAGCCCAATATCAGGGTTACAGCGATGTGAACATGGGCAGGGGCGCGATAGTAATAGGTCTGGCGGGGGTGATTATTGGGGAGGTGAGCTTCGGGAAGATCCTCGAAACCTCCCGCATAAGCTTTGCCCTGCGGCTGGCGGCGGCGATATTCGGCTCTGTGATTTATTATCTTGTGATAACGCTGATATTGCAGGCGGGGCTCGACACCGGGGATTTGAAGCTTTTCAGCGCCGCTCTGGTGGCCTTGGCCTTGGGGTTGCCCAAGTTGGGAAAAGTAAAAGGCGGCTTAAGGAAATTTAAACTGCCCAAACTGAACCCATTCAAAGGAATAAAAACCGAAAAGAGGGGGGGAGCCGATGCTTGAATTAAAGAATGTGAAAATGGTCTTTAACCCCGCCACGGTCAACGAGAAATACGCCCTTAATTCCCTTAATATGAAATTGAATCGGGGGGATTTCGTCACCCTGATAGGGGCAAACGGCTCGGGCAAATCCACCGTATTGAATGTTATCGCCGGGGTATATTCACCCCAAAGCGGAAGCATAATTTTGGACGGGGAGGACATGACCCGCAGGGCGGAGCATCAAAGGGCCGCCCACATCAGCCGGGTCTTTCAGGATCCGATGCTGGGAACCGCCTCGGATATGCAAATAGAGGAAAACCTCGCCCTTTCCCGAAGAAGGGGAAAGAAAAGGGGGCTTAAATGGGGGATAAGCAGGGCGGAAAGACAGCTTTACAAAGAAAAGCTGGGCAGGCTCAAACTCGGCTTGGAGGAGAGGCTTTCCGTCAAGACGGGGCTTTTAAGCGGAGGGCAAAGACAGGCGCTCACCCTTTTGATGGCGACGATGAACACCCCCAAGCTTCTGCTTTTGGACGAACATACCGCCGCCCTCGACCCGGCCACGGCACAAAAGGTGCTTGAGCTGACCGACGAGATAATAAACGAACAGCACCTAACCGCCCTCATGGTGACCCACAACATGAAGGACGCCCTCGCCTACGGAAACCGACTTATTATGTTAAACGAAGGCAAGATACTCTTGGATATAGCGGGAGAGGAGAAAAAGCGGCTGAGCGTTGCGGATTTAATGGAACGGTTCTTTGCTTTGAGTGGGAGTGAGTTGGCGGAGGACGGGTTGCTTTTGGCGAGGTAGAGGTTTTGCGGGTGCTTCGGGGTGTTTGGGGGGCGGGGGACAAAATTGTATTATATTTAATCAATAACTGATTTATAACAATAAAAGGTGCTTGAGCTGACCGACGAGATAAGCGAACAGCACCTAACCGCCCTTATGGTGACCCACAATATGAAGGACGCCCTTGCCTACGGTAACCGCCTTATTATGTTAAATGAAGGCAGAATACTCTTGGACATAGCGGGAGAGGAGAAAACGGCTTAGCGTTGCGGATTTACCGGAACGGTTCTTCGCTTTGAGTGGGAGTGAGTTGGCGGAGGACGGGTTGCTTTTGGCGAGGTAGAGGTTTTGCGGTGTATGGGGTGTCTTGGGGTTTCGGGAGGCGAGGGATAAAATTATTATAAAATAATTAACTGATATATAACAAT